>NZ_JAMPNU010000004.1:0-262698 GCF_028479505.1 Providencia sp. PROV205
TTTTCTATCTCACCGAATTACTTTTTAGCGCTGAATTGGGGGAGGGTTATTCACGTTAACTATCTTTTATTAGTTTTTATTTGGCTGGCTATTATACCGTAAGCCATTGGTTAAGTAATCGACATTTGAGAAAAGTACGTTCATCATTATTTGACATAAGGCCAAAATCGTTTCAATATTAATCAATGTCCTACCTTTTCGTGATCTTGCGCACGAATTTATTAACACTGTATTTAACTTTCTTGTCATACTCTAGGGATGATAGTTTCCCCCGTTATTATTTAAGGTTCACATAAATAATGAAAAAAAGAACAATAGCACTGATTTTGCTGATGCTTATCTTAATCGCAGCAGCGGCACTTTTTCATTCTCATAACCAATATTTATTGTTGCAGGGGGAAGTGGATGCACCTGAAGTCATCGTCACGTCGAAAGCAAAAGGGCGGGTGATTGAGCGTCATATTGAGCGAGGTGATGACGTAAAACAAGGGCAACTCTTATTAACATTAGAAAGCCCTGAGCTGCAAGCGCAATATGAAGCATCAAAAGCCGCAAGAGACCAAGCAAAAGCACAGCTAGAGCTCTCTATTAATGGTACTCGCGAAGAAACTATTCGTGATCTTCAGGCCACCTTGGCGCAATCCAACTCCCAGTATCAAAATGCATCTCGTGAATATGCACGTTTGAGTAATTTAAAAAACAAAGGGTATGTTTCAGCGAATGAGTTAGATAACGCACGTAAGGCCAAAGAAGTGGCATTTTCGCAAGTACAAGGGGCAAAAGCCCGATTAGAAGAAGGCCAGAATGGTGACCGTATTGAATTACGCCATCAATATGAAGCCGCACTTAATCAGGCAGAACAGAAATTGGCTGAATTGCAAGTACAGGTTGATGATTTGCAAGTTAAAGCCCCTGTAGATGGGGAGGTAGGACCTATCCCAGCAGAAATTGGTGAGCTATTTAATGCCGGAAGTCCTCTAGTTTCATTAATACGTCTACCGCAAGCTTATTTTGTCTATAACTTGCGTGAAGATATTTTAGTTGATGTAAAAAAAGGCGACAAAGTGCAGCTGGATGTACCTGCCTTGGGGAACAAGTTGATTGAAGCTGAGGTTCGCTATATTGCACCGAAAGGTGACTATGCGACAAAACGAGCGACACGTGCAACCGGTGACTTCGATTTAAAAACATTTGAAATTCGCTTATATCCTGTAGAGCCGATTGAAGGGCTAAGGCCTGGCATGAGTGTGTTATGGCACTGGGATAAGTAAAAGGTGTTGCCATGAAATTTAAGTTCGCTTGGCACGGTTTTGAGCACGCCTTTAGCCGTGAAACCCAAATGGCTATTCGTAGCCCTGTTTTTCATTGGTTAAGTTGGCTGTTTCCATTAATGCTGTTTACGTTAGTTAGTGCTAACTTCTCAGAGGGGACATTAATGGATTTGCCCGTTTCTGTGGTGGATAATAACCATAGCCCGGTGTCTCGGCAGATTATTCGTGACCTCGACGCGGGCCCACATGCGGATGTGAAAACCATTGATGACAATCTCAGTACATCATTAAAACGACTCGGTAGTTCAAAAGATTACGCGTTATTGTATATTCCTCATAACTTTGAAGAAGATGTCTTACGGGGTCGTCAGCCTGAACTTCGTATGTATTATAATGCACTCTTTTATGCATCAGGCAGTTATGCCATTCAAGATTTTAGTGGGCTGGTGGCAGAGCTGAATGCGAAGTATCGCCAAGAAATGGCGAAGTCAATGGGAAAGGCATTGCCACCGTTAGCTCAAGTGACACTCTCTTATGACAGCTTATTCAACCCGAGTGGTAGTTATATTTATTATCAACAATTTGCCGCAACTATTCATATGCTGCAGCTGTTTGTTGTTACCGCAACAATCTATACGATGTCACGGGGTTCCACCTTACAAAGTGTTAAACCGTTTATCATGGCGCTGCTCGGGAAGCTAGCTCCTTACACCTTATTTTTCAGTATATTACTTTCTGTAGAGATTGCGGCATTGGTCACTATCTTTGATGCTAAAGTGGTTGGGAACCCGTTATATATGATTGTATTAGGGTTTTTCTATGTGATAGCAGCACAAAGTATCGGCTTATTACTGTTTAGTTTTACCTCAAGTGCCATCATGGCATATAGCTTGATAGGGATGTTGGTGAGTATCGCTTTGGCCTTTTCGGGTATGGCGGTACCGGAGCTATCAATGATATTGCCTGCGCAAATTATTTCGAATATTGAACCACTTACTCATACATTAAATGCTATGTTTGATATTTTCTTGCGGGAGATTTCCTTTTCTCGCATCGTTCAAGTGTGTCTATTCTTATTGATTTACCCCTTTGTGATTGGCTTTTTAATCCGTAAGCGATTAATAAAACGGTTAGAAAACCAAGTGGGGGCTGTCTGATGTCCATCTATTTTGCAACCTTTCGTAAAGTGCTGCTGGGGATGCTGGAAAAACCGATGTGGTTATTATTATTGGTTTCTCTATGTGTTATGAGCTTAGTTTATGCAAAGCCTGTTCTTTGGGATTTACCTGTTGCAGTGATTGATATGGACCACAGCACGGCAAGCCGTGAGCTAATCCATGATCTCGATGCGACACCAAAAGTGCAATTGCAGAGTTATGACAACCTTGCTCAAGCGCGGCAGGATATGATTGCGAGAAAGCTATTTGCGATAATTATTATTCCAACGGATTTTCAACAACACTTACTGAGCGGTAAAAATATCACTGTGCCAGTGTATGGTGATGGGACCAACCGGCTAGCGAGTGGGCAAATTCAGCAAGAGTTATCAAAAGCCTATCAAACACTGCTCAATGCCTATAACACCCAGTTACTCACTAAAGCAGGCTATAGCCAAGAGCAAGCAAAAGTGATTATTACCCCTATTCGCAGTGAAACTGAGCCATTGTATAACCCAGGGATCAGCTTTGCAGCGATCGTGTTTCCTGGCCTTTTGGTGATGTTATTGCAGCACTCCCTGCTGATTGCCTGTGTGCGAGTTAGTATCGCGGTGCGTTCTACACCTAAAGGAAAACCGCCATTAGCCGTTTATTTAGGGGCGTTATCTGCTTTAATTCCGATTTGGTTATTTTTATCTACCGTATTTTTTGCCCTTTGGCCGTGGGTATTGGGGTATCGGCAAGAAGCGCCACTGTACGTGATTTGGATGTTCACGTTTCCATTCCTATTGGCTGTTCTGGGGCTTGGCAAGTTAGTGACAGAATGTTTGCGCAGCGTTGAAATGATTTATTTAACTTTGGCATTCATTACGACCCCTGTGTTTTACATGTCAGGAACGATTTGGCCACTGCAAGCGATGCCTGATTGGGTACGTATGATTGCTTCAGCATTGCCATCAACATGGGCCACGAATGCCATGGCAGGTCTTAATCAAATGGGGCTACCGTTTAGCGATGTCCTGATGGATATCGTGATGATGCTGATTTTAGGGGTTATTTATACGGTCATTGGGGTATTCATCGGTATGCTCCGAGATGGCGAACTACGTCATATTAGCCATATGTTTAACCGTTGGCGCAGGCATCGGCATTAATATTTAATCGTGTTTATTGTCTATTAGAAAAGGCGGCCTAAAGAAATAATGACTAATTAATCGACAAATGCTAAACTCAACCACAATGTAGTCACAATGTAGCTACGTTTGATATGTGTGGAGGGATGATATGTCAACACTATTGAAAACAACAGATGTTCGTAGTCGAATTGATGAACAATTAAAAGCGGAAGCCACGAGTGTATTACAAGATTGTGGTTTGACTATTAGCGCAGCTATTCGTTTGTTTTTAGAGCAAGTAGTTCAAGAGCAAAGAGTTCCCTTTGAAATCAAACGTAAGCAACCTTCGCTGAAAACTACACTAGCGTTGAAAGAAGCTAAAGCTATTGAGCAGCACTACGATTCAATTAACGAAATGATGGTGGAGTTAAGCAAAGTTGACTCAGAAGCCAAGTAATAAGCGAGCTAAGCAACCAAGGCAGGTTGCTTATACACCAACGTTTAAGAAGTCATGGGAACGATATAACCGAGCGGGCCGTAGGGATATGAATGCGGCTGTTCTCGTTATGGAAATACTGTTTTCTCAAAAAATAATACCAAAAGAATATCTTGACCATGAATTAGAAGGTCATGAATGGCAAGGAGCTAGGGAGCTTCATATTGGTGGTGATTTCTTACTGGTTTATCGCTTGTCAGATAAAGGTAATTTAATCACTTTCGTTGATATTGGTTCGCACAGTGAATTATTTGGTTAAGGTAATGAGCTATAGTTCGAGCTCATTACCTATTGTATATCAAGGCACTAGCAACAACCCTGCAATTTGCCGCCAATAGCCATTGCAGTTTTGATTGGCGATATTTAGCGGAATATCCCCACTTTCATTGGCTTTAAACTGCTTGATTATCTCAAGGGATCCAATACCTTCAGGGGAAATGCGCACAATATCCACAAGCTCATGCATTGAATGCAGGTCATTGCCGAGGTTATAGCAAGCGCCACTGAGCGTTTGAATGCCATTCAACGTAAACACTTGCTGTTGCTCCTGGGAGAGCACTTTGCGCCCTTGGGGGTAATTAATACAACAAGTTTCACACTCGTCTTTTTGCTTATTTTCAGAGCGTGCAGTAAAACAGCGCGCGGAATAGGCAAGTGGCAAGTGCCCATAGCTCATGACCTCAACATCAAATTTGCCACGAATGCCGATATCATCGCACTGGTTAAGTAAATTGACTAACCAATCTCGAGAAAGCTCTACAGGCATACACCAGCGCACCATGCCTTGGCGTAAGAGAATATTTAAGGTTTGCGCGTTGTAGCAATTCAAACCGTGGCCCGCGACAAAAGGCAGGTTTCTTTCGGCTAACATGTTGATCACACCAAAATCATGGGCTTCAACGAGAAACTCACCATTATCAACTAACTTGCTGATCTCTTTAAGTTCTGAAGGTGCTTGAAGGAGAGCAAGGGTGCTCAGGACAATTTGTTTGCCACTTTTAGCGAGCTGCTGGGCGAGTTCTATCCAGTCATTGGGCTTCATTTCTCGACGCTTACTGCACACCGTCTCACCGAGATAAATAATATCGGCATCACTTTGCATGGCGTGTTGATAAAAATCTTCCAGCGTCTGTTTTGGCCAATAATAAAGAACAGATCCTAACGAGTACTGCATGATATTTACCTTTTAAATTACTGCCATTTACGGTGATAGGCGCCTAATGTAGTTTGGCTTCCTTCAGAAAGCCCACCTAATGCTTTTAGCCATTTCGGGTCGGTGACAAAGTGATTAGGGTTGGATTTGTAGCGGTCGATGGCTTGTCGCCAAATACGGGTCACTTCCGTTACGTAAGCGGGGCTACGCTGGCGGCCTTCAATTTTGACAGAAGCAATATTCGCTGCCATCAACTCAGGTAATAATTCAATAGTATTGAGGCTGGTGGGCTCTTCCAGGACATGGTATTTCTGTTCATCGACAAGATAACGTCCTTTACATAGCGTTGGATAGCCTGCATTTTCATCTTTTTGGTAACGGTCTATCAACACATTATTTAAGCGAGATTCCATTCCTTCTTCTGTTTGTTGCCAGCGAACAAAACGTGCTGGGGAACATGCACCTACGGTATTTGGTGACTCACCAGTAAGATAAGAAGAAAGGTAGCAACGTCCTTCTGCCATAATGCACAGGCTACCAAAGGCGAATACCTCAAGTGGTACAGGGCTATTTCTAGCCAGTTGTTTGACTTGATGAATAGATAAAACGCGAGGAAGTACGACGCGATGCACATCGAAATTGCGTTGATAAAAGCGAATGGCTTCTGTATTGGTGGCAGAGGCTTGAACTGAAACATGTCTTTCAATATGCGGGTATTTATTTGCAGCGTACTCTAACATTGCGATATCGGCTAAGATCAACGCATCGGCACCGAGATCTGCTGCAAGATCGACGGAGTTTTGCCAACGTTCGTAACCATTAGGATGCGCAAACGTATTAATCGCAATATGTAATTTACGTTTACGGTTATGAATATAGCGCTCTGCTTCGTGCAGTTTTTTTTCCGTAAAATTAAGCCCTGCGAAATGGCGCGCATTGGTATCATTCTTTAATCCAATATAAACGGCATCAGCACCGTTATCGACAGCCGCTTTTAAAGCGGGCAAATTCCCTGCGGGGCAGAGTAATTCCATTGTCCTATCCCTGTATAAAATTTAACAGCTGACATTCTAGTCAACAGAACTGTTATAGATTTTGATTTAGAGCAGAGAAATTGTTAATGGATATCAGTATTCGTTAATTAAGGTCGTTAAGGAAATAAGGAGGCTGGTGGGTAATAAAGAGACTTCACCAAATGTCAGAGAATAAGTTTTATAAATATGGAATATGAATTATTTTTGACTGATTTTTGAATATTTATTGGAGAAAATAGGTAATTAGAGATAGTTTTTATCAAAGGGATGTGAGAAATAATTATTGGCTGGATGGGCAAAAGTTGATATAGGATCAAACCAATAATATCATTTTTTGGCAAGATAACTCATCATGAGTCAAATGTTAGGTTAATGACTTCAAAAAATGGAGTTATTAGCGTTGAAAATTTAACCATCTAAATATGCAATATGTTACCCTAAATAATTCGAGCTGCTACTGTTGTTAAGTAGTTACACGAAAACGGGCAGACAATTACTACGGGAGTCAGTACTGTGTTAAGTAAAATTCGTTCTCAACTCATCACAAAAGGCCCTTCATTTTTAAAACTGCCTTTGAAAGTGACCCCATTCGCACTGCAGCGTCAGGTCCTTGAACAGTTGTTAAGCTGGCAATTTCGTGAGTCAGTGAAGGAAGGGGAGCTGGATTTTCTTGAAGACAAATGGCTAAAAGTTGAGGTTCGTGACTTAGCGTTAGTCTGGTTTATCAGTTTGCAGGGTGGCCAACTCTCCGTAAAACAGCATGCAGAAGCGGATGTTAGCGTGAGTGGTAATGCGAATGATCTGGTACTGATTGCTGCACGTAAAGAAGACCCTGACACACTCTTTTTCCAGCGTAGGCTGGTGATTGAAGGGGATACCGAACTCGGCCTCTATGTGAAGAATTTAATGGATGCTTTCGAGCTTGAAAACATGCCAGCTCCACTGCGTTTTGCTTTGCTACAATTGGCCGATGTGATTAAAACCGTGCATGAAAGCGAGGACGCAGAGCATAAATCGCCTGTGTTAACATCATGCTAATCCGAGTTGAAATCCCTGTCGACGCAATGGGTATTGATAAATTATTGCGAGAAACCTTTCCAACTGAAGCGGAAGCTAACCTTGTTCAACATTTACGTGAAGATGGTTTGCTAACGCTCGGTGTTGTGGCAACAAATGATGATGGTGAAGTGATCGGCTATGTTGGCTTCACGCCAGTGGACGTTAACGAGGAAGACGTACAATGGGTAGGTCTTGCACCATTAGCGGTAAATAAAGCGCATCAAGGCCAAAGAATTGCAGAAAAACTGGTCTATGAAGGGTTAGATAGCCTCAATGAGTTTGGTTACGGTGCGGTCGTTGTACTGGGCGATGAACGCTACTATTCACGTTTCGGTTTTGAACCAGCTGCAACCCACGGTATAAGTTGCCAATGGCCTGAACAACAAGCCCACTTTTTGGTTTGTGGCTTAGAAAATGGCGAGATTGGGGAACATCAAGGTTTAGTGACTTACCCTTCACACTTCAATAACTTATAGTTAGCTAAGTAGTTAACTAGGTCATCAGGCTGGTCAATGACCAGCCTTTCTTTTGTCTTTTTATTCAGTTGCTTAACTTGATATTCTATTTTTGATGCGGCTGAGCGAGAACCAATAAAACAAGAAAATACCAGTTCTAGTGGCATTTTTCCTTTCAATGCTTTTGCCCCTGTTCCTGCCTTATGTTGCTCAAAACGACGTTGTACATCGGTGGTGATACCACAATACAAAGCGTTATTTTTCTCTCTTACTAAGTAAAGATACCAATCACTTTGTTTTAATTGTTTTTTTTCTAGAGTTTTTTTTATCATTCTGTGCTGATTTATAAGAAGAAAATATAAGGTTACAACGAATATATTCGTTAAGTAAGATATTTATAACATATTAAAATTTAAATAAAAAATGATATGAAACTGTCACAAATTTGTAACCTCAACCTAAGTTGGCATTCAAAATATTTGAATAACTATAGCAAAATTAGCTAATTCTCTTTTCAAAATAAAGCGCATAATATGATCCATATCACAGAGGGACAGTAAAAATCCCAACTAAAAATCAAGTTTACAAGAAGGAATGTACAATGAAAAAATCAACATTATTTGCTGCTGCTTTAGCTTTAGGTGCTGTTTCATTTGGTTCAATGGCCGCTGAAGAAGTTCAACATACTAGTCAACCTGCAACAGGTTATGTATCAGTAACTGGTGCGGTAAGTGTTAATGACCTGACCGCACAATTGGCCAAAAAAGCTGATGAAGCTGGTGCGACTTCATTCCGTGTGATTTCAGCTGGCGGTGAGAATAGCATGAGTGGTACTGCGGCTATCTACAAATAAATTTATTCGTCATATTTACTCGTCATACTTCGAGCCGTAGCGTTGTTGGCCGCGTTCATTCGCACTAGTCACATACTTATGTATGCTCCTAGCGCCTCGTTCACTTGCCGCCTAGCTACAACTCGAATTATTTAGAATAAATACTCGAATTTAGTTGGCGTATAAGTCTAAAAACATTTAGGTTAATATTTCAGCTAGTTAGAGTATAGTAATAGCGAATTTTATGCCTACGTTCAGAACAGTTTAAGCAAGCTTAAGGGGAATACCCTGAAAGCTTGTTCTGAACGGGTTTATATGGAAACCGCTATGACGCCTGAACAAACGTTAAAACACATCCAACGCTATATTGCCCGCCAACACGTTTTTTCCCTTTTTGCTCACCATAACAATGATATCTGGCCTGCCAGTTGTTACTATGCATTTGATGCGAAAAAGATGTGCCTGATTTTAATGACAGATCCAAATTCAAAACATGGGCAATTGATGGTGGCTAACCCACAGGTTGCTGGCACAATATCGGCACAGACCAAAGCTGTGAATGCAATACAAGGTATTCAATTTACAGGTGAAATTAAAATATTAGAAAGTGAGGAAGCACAGCTCTCTCGCGGTTTCTACTGCCGTCGTTTCCCTGTGGCAATAGCAGCGAAACTGCCTGTTTGGCAGCTTCACTTGCAGAATGTCAAAATGGTAGATAATAAATTAGGTTTTGGTACCAAACTATATTGGGAACGGCAAATTTAACGCAGTCTGTGGATCACCTGATTCGAGCTACCGCGCCAAATTAAGCGCGGGTCATGTAAATCTTGCTCGAATTTGCCGTCAATCACGGTATTGACAAAACTCACCACTTTTTGCTGTTCAAGCGTGAAATCACCCAATGTGTATCCTGTCCATAACCAGATGTCCTTATCTGGGCAAACTGCTTTTACGCGCTTTACCAACTTGAGCACCGCAGGTAAATTGGCTGGGTGCAGCGGGTCTCCGCCTGAAAGGGAAAGCCCTTGCCGATGGATTCGCGTGTCCTGCAAATCTTGGATAATTTGGTCTTCCATTTCTTGGGTGAATGGTATGCCTGAATCCACTCGCCATGTACTTTGGTTGTAGCAACCACGGCATTGATGAACACAGCCTGCGACAAACAGCGTACAGCGAGTTCCTGGGCCATTGACCACATCAACAGGATAATATTGGTGATAATTCATAGCATTAACCTATTTGGCCGTTACCTAAGTGCTTGATACGACGCTTCACTTCTTCCTGTTTGCCTGCATTGAATGGTCTGGCATCTGGGCTACCTAAATAACCGCAAACTCGACGAATGACAGAAACTCTATTTGTGTCATGATTGCCGCAAGCAGGGCAGGTAAAGCCTTTGCTAGTACAAGAAAATTCACCCGAGAAACCGCATTCATAACACTCGTCAATTGGAGTGTTAGTCCCATAATAAGGCACATGTTGATAACTGTAGTCCCACACGTCCTCTAAGGCTCTAACGTTATGTTGTAAGTTAGGATATTCGCCGTAACAGATAAACCCACCATTCGCGATAGCTGGATAAGAGGCTTCAAAATCAATTTTATCGTAAGGATTGACTTGTTTTTCAACATCTAAATGGAAGCTGTTGGTGTAGTAACCTTTGTCGGTAACACCTTGTATCACCCCAAATTCAGCGGTATCGATACGGCAAAAACGGTCACACAAGTTTTCACTTGGTGTGCTGTATAAGCTGAAACCGTAGCCTGTTTGGGCTTTCCACTCATCAGTGGCTTGGCGTAAGCGGCTGACAATCTCGACCGCTTTTTTACGTAATTTTTCATCATCATAGACATGAGTCTGTGTGCCAAAAAGCGCATTGATGGTTTCATGCAATCCAATGTAACCTAAGGAAATAGACGCACGTCCGTTTTTAAAGATCTCAGCAACGTTATCGTCAGCTTTTAACCGAACACCGCAGGCGCCTTCCATATACAAAATTGGCGCGACGCGCGCTTTTACGGTTTCTAAACGGGCAATGCGGGTCATTAAGGCTTTTTTGGCAATTGCTAGACGTTCATCCAGTAATGCCCAAAATGCATCTTCATTACCTTGCGCTTCGATAGCAATGCGAGGCAAGTTTAGGCTGATAACGCCTAAATTGTTGCGCCCATCATGAATTTGTTGCCCATTTTCTTCATAGACGCCAAGGAAGCTGCGGCAACCCATAGGTGTTTTAAATGACCCAGTCACATCAACAACGCGATCGTAGTTAAGAATATCAGGGTACATGCGCTTACTCGCACACTCTAAAGCGAGTTGTTTGATGTCGTAATTAGGGTCACCTAATTTGTGGTTTAGGCCATCATTAATTGCAAATACGAGTTTCGGGAAAACGGCTGTTTTGCGGTTTTTGCCAAGGCCGGCAATGCGATTTTTCAGAATTGATTGCTGAATGAGCCTCGCTTCTTTAGACGTTCCAAGGCCAAAACCGAAGGTCACAAAAGGGGTTTGGCCATTTGCGGTGTGAAGTGTATTGACTTCATACTCTAAGGATTGAAAAGCATCATAACACTCTTTATCTGTACGGTTGTGTGCATAACCTTCCGCATCTGCAATTCCCCACTCTTTGGCGACGTTTAGGTGCTTTTCATAGCTGATTGCGACATATGGCGCTAAAATTTCGTCAATACGGTTAATTGTCGTACCGCCATATATATGGCTAGCAACTTGGGCGATAATTTGTGCTGTGACGGCAGTGGCCGTTGAAATAGACTTTGGTGGCTCTATTTCTGCATTTCCCATTTTAAAACCATTCGTTAACATACCTTCAAGGTCAATTAACATACAGTTAAACATCGGGAAAAAAGGTGCATAGTCGAGGTCATGATAGTGAATTTCGCCTCGTTCGTGTGCAATAACGACATCTCTCGGCAAAATATGTTGTTTTGCATAGTGTTTAGCGACAATACCCGCGAGTAAATCGCGCTGTGTCGGGATCACTTTACTGTCTTTATTGGCATTTTCATTGAGTAAAGAGACGTTACTTTGTTCGATTAACCCACGAATGTCATGCGTCAATTGGCTGCGTTTTTCACGTTCGCTGTCTCTATCGTGGCGATATTCAATGTAAGCACGGGCTAAGTCTTTATAAGGCCCGGCCATCAGCTGGTTTTCAACTGCATCTTGAATGTCAGCGATATCCACTCGGTCACGGCTGCAAAGTTGCTCTGTAACAGCAGAAGCAACCTGAAGACAATAATCGTCATCCTTAACATTCACAGCAGCCGCTGCACGTTTAACGGCTTCTTGAATTCGTGGAAGGTCAAAACCGACCTGACAACCATCTCTTTTTATAACAACCGTTCCCACGGGCATTCTCCTTGTTAAGTTATCCACAATGCGACTTCAGCTATTCGCCATGTTTATCACGGGTACTAATCTGTGGATAAAATGTGAATAAATACTATATGTTGTGTCATCTTGTGTAATTAAAGCACAATATATGGGATTTTGCTTTTTTTTAGATCACCACTATTTGATTTAAAACAAGGAAAAAAATAATTTGTATGAATATCAAAAGCGCAGAGGAAATAAATCTTTTCAGTTGCTAGTATTCATATCAGTGATCTAAATAAAAAAGAGATGTGATTTTCTTTATTCGCAAAGCATGAAAATGACTACTGTGACGGGGAATTTATTCTGTATCGGAGGTAGACAGTAATGAAAGACACCCCACTCAAAGGATGGGGTGTTTGGCTCGAATTAATCGTTATTTACGTACTGCGATTGCTTCGATTTCAATTTTCACGTCTTTTGGCAGGCGAGCAACTTCAACGCAAGAACGAGCTGGGAACGGTGCATTATGCTGTTTGAAAAATTCTTCGTAGGTTGCATTCACGGTCGAAAAGTCATTTAAATCTTTTACAAATACCGTTGTTTTCACGATATTAGCCGCACTTAAGCCAGCTTTTTCTAAAATTGCTTTTACGTTAGCCAGTGATTGGCGAGTTTGTGCTGCGATATCTTCAGGCACTTCACCGGTTTTAGGATCAACAGGGATTTGCCCTGATGTGATAACCATACTACCCAAATCTACGCCTTGAACGTAAGGACCGATCGCTGCTGGTGCGTTTTCTGTATTGATTTCGTATGACATAACTACTCCGTTTCATCACGTAAAGAGAAAATACTCGTCATATGGCAAGCCACAGCGGTTTCTGTAGTTTGGTATGATGTTGAGTATAACTTTATGGGGTGTTAGGCACTATTATAAACATGGATTGCACCTAGACAACACCGCAGTCTACGCAAAAATAACTTACTGGTTATTGATCACAGCGTCTCTATCGAACTCTTTTTCACAGAATTTACACGTGAGTGCGACTTCTTTGCCGATTTTTTTCACACGGAAACTGCTTGATACGGGCTCATTATGGCTAATACAGTTGCTATTTGGGCAAATTAACACGTTGTCGATATAGTGAGGCAGTGTGAGTTCAAGCTTTTCTACCACTTGGTAATCTTCAATACGATTAACGGTGGCTTCAGGGGCATACATAGCTAATTGGTTAGCTTGCTCTGGGGTTAAAAAGGTATTTTCAATTTTGATAATGTCTTTTTTGCCTAGATTGCTTGATGGCAAATTTAAGCCAATCGTGATGCGTTCGTCTGTTTTTGTTAGCTTAAACAATTTTAGTAACTTGAAACCAATTTGAGCAGGAATGTGGTCAATAACGGTACCGTGGCTGATTGCTTCAACTTGTAATTTATGGTCGTGTGTCATGGTAATTTCCTCCTCAGATAGCCAATTCTTTATTTAAAACCAGAGATAACAATGCCTGCCTTGCATAAATCCCATTTCCTGCTTGCTGGAAATAGTAAGCATATGGCGTGCTATCCACATCTACCGCGATTTCATCAACTCGAGGCAGTGGGTGTAAGACTTTTAAATTCGGTTTTGCACAATGCAGATCAGCGGCACTTAAAATAAATTGCGCTTTAACATTCGCGTATTCAGAAGGGTCGAGACGCTCTTTTTGTACGCGGGTCATATACAGAATGTCGAGCTCTGGCATCACTTCATCAATATTATTATGCAGGCTGTAGGTTGCGCCTTTTTCTTCTAAGATGTGCAGAATATGGTTTGGCATTGAAAGCGCTTCAGGAGCAATAAAGTAGAAGTGATTACCTTCAAATTTAGACAGTGCTTGGGTTAAGGAATGCACAGTTCGGCCATATTTTAGGTCGCCGACCATGGCAATTTGCAGGTTTTCTAAACGGCCTTGAGTTTCTTGGATAGTAAACAAGTCGAGTAACGTTTGTGTTGGATGTTGGTTTGATCCATCGCCTGCATTAATGACAGGGATTTGGCCTGCAAACTGGCTAGCAAGGCGCGCGGCACCTTCTTGGGGGTGGCGCATGACAATTGCATCCACGTATTGGCTGATGACAGAGATGGTATCTGCCAGAGTTTCGCCTTTCTTGCCGAGTGAAGTGTTGGTGCTATCAGAGAAACCAACAACAGAAGCACCTAAACGGTGGATTGCCGTTTCGAATGACAAACGTGTACGTGTAGAGGCTTCAAAGAAACAACTTGCGATGACTTTATGTTTTAGAAACTCAGGTTGTGGCTGTTTTTTTAATGAAGCAGCGACGTTAAGTACCAACTCAAGGTCTGAACGGTCTAAATCATTAATCGAGATGATATCGCGGTGGTATAAAGGGTTCGGCATTGTTGTTCTCCTGTGTCAGCAAGACATATTAGGTCTATAGGCCAAAAAAAAGCCCCTCATTGAGGGGCTTTTTTATAAATAAGAAGGGGAAAAACAGGCTGTCCAGACCGCCAGAAGGCAGTGCAGTGGAGGTGTTCTCTGTAAGAAATAGAGCAGCAGCGTTCATAGTTTCTCCCGGCAAATTGTGGCGCATTATACGCATCTCGCTCCATGACGCAAGCGTTTGCATAAAGAAAAATACATTTTTTTTATTTTTGCATTTACGTTTCTATTGTGTACAAAAACTAGACGATGAGATAAAAGTGGAAAAATCAACAAGATGACGGAAAATTGAGCGATAGTAGAAACCAGCCAGTATCTATGGGTAATCTACCGCTAAGTTTCCAGCAATATTAAACGAGTGTTCGCCATAATCTCCAATCCCATTTGGCGCAACTCTGACTAAGACTGCATCGACATAGTAATTTTTTTGATTCTGAGTCATGGTAATGGCAACGCTTTCATTAGGGAAAATAGGCTCCCCTTGCCAGCTTAATTTAACGCCGAATGCATTACTGGAAGTTTGGAATAAATTACTCGAATAAGGCGTTGATGGCGCATTAAAGGATAGTTGTGCTTTGGCGTTCATATTGCAATCAATATTGAGCTCAATTTTATGCGGTGCGATTTCTTGACCTATATTTCCATTTCTCCCAACGGACAATGCACGGTAGCTCGATATTGTATTACTCGACATTTGACATATTGCAGTTGTTGCTGAAAAGGAGCCACTAATATGAATAGGCATATTTTGTGTTTCCGCTTGAGAAATAGAAACCGTGCCGAATAATAATACGAAGGGTAATAATGCTTTTAAAGGGGGGACATAATTCATAGTATTTCTCAAATGATAAATCATGCTTTATCTATTTTTATATTATTAAACCATTATTGTGTGGCTGAGGAATAATCTTGCTCAGCCACGAATATCTTTTTTTCTATCTGTTACTGGTAAGTAATCGCTAAGTTACCAGTAATATCAAAGGTGTGATTACCAAAGTCATTAGGGCCATTTGCGGATAAACGAGCAACACTGGTATAGAAGTAAATAGTATTTCCGCCTTTAACTACTTTAATATCATCAGATTGACCAGGTTTAATTTCGGTGCTGTTATATTTTAATTTCACACCAAATGCATCACTTGAGGTTTTAAATGCTTCAGGTGAATTTGGCGCATTGTTGGCGACGAAAGTGAGCTTCGCATCTGCAGGGAATTCGCATGAAAAACTTAAATAACCCGAGTTACGGTATGCGGTTTCATCACCCACTTTTTCTAATGTATTGATAGCACCAAAATTTGTTGTATTTTCAAGCTTGGTATCATTACAAGGCTGGGTCACGTTTGAGAACGTCCCTTTGATATTGATTGGCATATTTTGAACGGCGGATAGAGCAGGTAAAGACACACACAGTAAGAGTGCTAAACCACTTTTTTTTAGCAAATGCATAATAAAAATCCTTTTATTGATTTTGAGAAGTTTTATATTCTAATAAATATATTAATTCTATTAAATAGATGGAGATTAAATAACTATTTAATCTTGCTTTTGAATTTCAATTTGAGTTAAAACTCTTTTTTTAAACCGTGGCGGTTTATCATATTTAAGCGTTTGGGGGTAAATACGTAGCTAATATATTTTATTTAATAGTTATATATTTTAATAGCTATGTTTTTTTACTTAAGTAATCTGCGTGTTTTTTTATGATTGGTTTCTAATTTAATTTTAAGAATATAGTTTGTTAATTTTAAATTAAATAATAGTGTTGATGTAAGTGTATTATCGTTAATAAACTTTAGAGTTATGAGAAAATAGATAAAAACCCATGATGGGTTTTTATCTGGCTTGGTATTTATTTTTGCCCTAATTTTATTGCTATTTTTTCGAGTTTAAACATTAGGAATAATGTTACTGAAACTAACACAATCGTCAGTGCCGAACCATCTGCAATATTGCCTCTATCAGTCAAACTGAAAATAGATACGGGTAAAGTGGCCCAACCGGGGGGATATAACATCATTGTGGCACCAAGTTCCCCTAAGGACAGTGATAGGCTTAATGCTAATGCTGAAATCATCCATGGCATCAATAGTGGTAAGGTCACATGGCAGAGGCGATACCAAGGGGAAGCGCCTAAGCTAAAAGCAACATTTTCAATATCGGGAGAAATACGCGCTAAGCCAGTGGAAACATTGCTAAACGTAAAGGCAGAAATCAACACGAAATGAGCACTAAATACAATCCAAAAGGTACCATTCATCTGTAAATAGCCTTGGCTGAATGCCACAAGGATCCCAAGCCCGATAGAAACAGAAGGAATGGCGCTGGGGAGGTAAAATGCGATACTCAGCCACTTTTGTATTTTCCCGCTGTGTCTTCTTAATGCTAACGCAGCCCAAAGCCCACAAAACAACGCAAATAGACTGGCGCTAAAACCAACCACTAGGCTCGATAATATGGCATCCCAAGCAGGCCCACTAAACGCGTTCACAAAATGTTCAAAAGTAAACCCTGAAGGCAAAATACCATTCCATTGTCGGCTGAAACTCGACATTAAAATCATCACTAAAGGCAGTAAAAATAATAAACCAAATAAGCTGATAGCAATGATAGTAGCTGTGGCTCGCCCTTTTTTAGACCAAATCAACATAATTAATTCCTTACCCCAAGGCGAGTGGTCGCTATTCTGTATAGGAAAAATAACCCGAGTGAAAGCAGGATGTTAATTAAGGCAATCATGCATGCCACCGCATAATCTGACTCTAATATCGCTTTACTGTAGACCATCATCGGCAAGGTATTGACGCCTTTCGCCCCGATAAATAGCACGATGCCAAACTCATTGGTGGTTAACAGTAGGCACAGGCTGCCACCAGCTAGTAGAGCGGGAAGTGCCGCAGGGAAAATGACTTTCGCGATAACTCGTGCAGGATGCGCGCCTAGAATACTTGCGGCTTCTAGCTGGCTCTTGTCTATTTGGCGCAGTGCCGCCATGAGAGGACGCATGACCAAAGGGGTAAAAACGGTAATTTCTGCTAGGATCACGCCATGAATTGAATAAAGGAACTCAACGGGTGGCAACTCGAAATCAAACAATGCCATCAAAGTACCATTGAGTAGCCCAGCAGAACCATAAATAAAGGTGAAAGCGAGGGTGATCAAAAAAGTCGGTAGAGCAATAAAAGTATCAATCACTTGAGTAATAAAACGGCTTCCAGGGAAAGGAACAAACACCAAGATCAGCGATAAAACACTCCCTATCACAAGGCAGCCTAACGTGGCCAAAATGGCGATATAGAGCGTATTCCATAACCCATTAATAAAGCGTTTTGACTCAATCAGTTGCCAAAATGCGTCCAGTCCCCATTTTCCCGCCTCATTTTGCAGTGCTTGCTGTGCTATCAACAATAAGGGATAAAAAAACAGCGTAACTAGCACCAATAATGGGGGCAATATCCAATAAATGGGCTTTATCGTTATTGATGAACCTTTTGGCACGCTAATATGTGACATGTTATTCCTCAATTAAAACGGTATCCGCAGGTGAAAACCATAAAGTGAGTTTATTGCCTACTGCAGGTGGTGAGGCCAAATGGGTAACGGCAACACTCACGGTTTCCCCGGCAACATCACAAATTAAATGGGTTAAATCCCCCTGCCAGCGAATAGACGTTAATGTGGCTTGTAGCTGATTAGTGGTATTGGTATTTGGCAATAGAGTGAGGTGTTGCGGGCGGATGCATACCCATTTGTGTGTACCCGCTCTCATACCTAATGTATGGGCTTCCAGCAATGTTCCACCACAACTGACATTCACTTTCCCGGGGCTTGTTGAAAAACCAAGTGCGGTAGCGGCTAGAATATTGGCTCGGCCTAAAAACTCAGCCGCAAAGCGGTTGGGCGGGCGGTGATATAAGGCATTTTTCTCACCATGTGCGACTAAATAGCCCTCTTTCATGATGCCAATCTTATCACCAAGTGCGAGTGCTTCAGTTTGGTCATGAGTGACATAAAGGATGGTCAATTCAGGCAGTTCGCGGTGTAAACGGGCGATTTCTTCGACCATATTATGACGAATTTGCGCATCTAGTGCGGAAAGCGGCTCGTCGAGTAACAAAACTCTCGGCCTTACGGCAATCGCTCTAGCAATCGCAACACGCTGTTGCTGCCCCCCAGAAAGTTGGTGTGGATAGCGGGTTGCGTAATCTGTCATTCCAACAATTTTAAGGGCTTCAACGACTCGTTCATTAATCAGTGCTTTGGGTTGTTTTTGTGCTCGCAAGCCAAATGCGACATTCTCTTCCACTTTCATATGGGGAAAGAGTGCGTAGTTTTGCACGACCATACCAAGCCCGCGTTGGTACGGGGGAAGGTGGGTGATATCCGTATCACCGAGTAAAATGCGCCCACTATCAGGTTGTGCAAACCCTGCAATAGCACGCAGTACCGTGGTTTTCCCTGAACCTGATGGGCCAATCAACACCAATATTTCCCCAGGTTCGATGGTTAAGTCTAGGGGCTTAAGCACGACATTATTATGATAGGAGACACGTAAAGACTCTAATGTGATCCCTGAGTGTTCGGTTTGCTGCATTACTGTAGTGACTTTTCGTTTCATCAACATCTTAAGTTACTCACCGTCAGTGACTTTTTGCCAACGTGAAATATCATCGGATAGGGAAACTTCAACTTCATCCCAATTAGGTTGCCAAGTTTTCACGCCTTCTAACATCTGAAGAGCCGTATGATATTGTTTATCGGATGGGGTGATATCGGAACGAACAGGCATGCCCCATGAAAGCTCACTGACACGGCTTTGTGAGGGTTTATCCAAAAGGAAATTAATCAGTTTTTTACCATTTTCTGTTTCGGGGGCGTTGTTAACTAGGCCGATAACATAGGGTAAAACCAGCGTACTACGCTCCCCGTTGGCATCTTTCGGCCAAAAAATTTGGACATTAGGGTTACGTGCCATTTGGGATAAATTCATTTGTAAGTCGCCATTAGCAACATAAAGCTCCCCTTTATTGACAAGTGCGGTGAGCTTACCGGTGGAAGCTGATGGGCCAACGTTATTAGCCTGCAATTTGCCGAGGTAATCAAACCCTGCGTCTTTACCATTAAAACTGTGGAAAACTTGTAGCATTACTGCGGTACCGTCCCCAGCTTGTCCCGGGGTTGAATATTGCAGTTTATTTTTAAAGCGGGGATCGAGTAAGGCGCTCCAGTTTTCAGGTGGGGATTTAAGCAGTTTGGCATTATAGATAAAGGTCAGGTAGTTATTGACCAACGGTGTGTAATAGTGGTTTGAATTAGGAATATTAGCCGCAGCTTCGGGGATAAATTCAGCTAATAATTGGTTTTTTGCTGCACGTTGGATAAATGGCGGAACAGTGATGAGTACATCCGCTTGTGGATTGGTACGCTCTTTAGAGAGCCTTTCAACTATCGCCCCTGAACCACTTTCAACATACTGTACTTTGATACCTGTTTGCTTGGTGAATGCCTCAAACTGATTTTTATACCAGCTGTTGTTGCCATCGTGCAGCCCATCAGCGGAGTAAACAGTAACAACATCAGCGGCAAAAACAGAGGTAGAGCAAAAGGCTGCCATTAATAGGCCTGCTAAATAGGTGCGTTTCATGGTTTTCTCCTGTTAAGGTAAAATGTATTCTGGTATATACCAGATGCTTTTTACGCTAACGGGTTTATATGACAAAAAGATGAAATACAGCTAAATAGCTAAAATTATTTTTATAAGCAAAAATGCTTACAAAGTATCGACTTCGATGCGCAAACTATCATGGCGCCAATACTCAACATCATAATCTAAAATTCGCCCATGTTGGTCATAGTTTAAACGCTGCAACAATAGGGCTGGACGACCAACCGTAACGCCCAGTGCTTGCGCAGCTTGAGCCGGCATTGCCGTTGGGTAGAAAGACAAATGCATACTGGTATAAATTAAATTGAAATGAGTTTGGTATACCTCCGTCAGGCTGCCATTGAGGTCATGGCGCAGTAGCTCGGGAACGCGAGCAGGTAAGCAATGGTTTTCACAGTAACAAACGGGCCTGTCATCAGCAAAACGTAGGCGGGTGAGTAAATAAATTTGTTCAAATGATTGAAGTTTTAACGGATCCATAGCCTCGAGAGGAACGGTAATAACTTTTCCATCCAATAAAACTGTTTTTGGTTGGCGACCTTGTTCGAGGCAAAGTTTATGGAAATTGGTATTTTGGGTTGGATCCAACCAAAGGCGCTCAGGTGTGACAAACCAACCGCGCCGCTCAGAGCGGTAAATTGCCCCACTAGACTCTAACTGTGCCAAACTTTCGCGAATAGTGATGCGTGTGGTATTGAAAATAGCACAAAGTTCGCGTTCTGAAGGGAGTTTATCACCACATTTTAGCTCGCCATTTTGAATCCTTTCCTGTAATTGGGCTTTGATAAGCAGGTATTGTGGGGTTTCATCCGCGGATAATTTCATGGTTATTTCCTATTATTGTTTCCGCCATATTATACATAGTTATATGAATTTTTTGTTTCACACGCACTTTTCCTTTGACCTTTTGGGCGGGCTACGATCATTATAATAGCAATCTGGTATAGACCAAAGGTGAATTGAATGACAAACAACAATTATTTGCTATTAACACCGGGGCCGCTTACGACGTCTAAAACGGTGAAGGAAGCCATGCTGTTTGATAGCTGTACATGGGATGATGATTACAATTTAGGTGTTGTCCAAAACATCCGCCAACAGTTAGTCGCACTGGCAACCGACAAAAAAGGGTATTCGTCGGTGTTACTGCAGGGAAGTGGGAGTTATGCGGTTGAAGCTGTTCTAGGCAGTGCAATTGGCCCTAAAGAAAAAATCTTAATTATCAGTAATGGCGCCTATGGTGCTCGAATGGCAGAAATGGTTCAAGGTTTAGGAATTTCCCATTGTATTTATGATTGTGGTGAAGTGTCTCTGCCTGATCTACAGCAGATTGAGCAGATATTACAACAGGATAACCCGATCACGCATATTGCGATGGTGCACTGTGAAACCACGACAGGGATTTTAAACCCGATAGAAAAAGTCGCGAAATTAGCGAAGCAATATCAAAAACGCTATATCGTGGATGCAATGAGTAGTTTTGGCGGGGTCCCCATGGATATTGCTGAGCTTAACATTGATTTTTTAATTAGTTCAGCAAATAAATGTATTCAAGGGGTTCCGGGGTTTGCTTTTGTTATCGCCCGTACCGAAGCGCTTGAACGTTGTAAGGGGCGTTCCCGTTCATTATCGCTAGATTTATATGCGCAGTGGCGTTGTATGGAAGATTTTCAAGGTAAATGGCGATTTACTTCTCCAACTCATACCGTATTAGCGTTTGCCCAAGCGCTCAAGGAGTTAGCTCAAGAAGGCGGGGTGGCAGCTCGCTTTCAACGTTATCAGGGGAATCAATACAAGTTGGTGTCTGGTATGCGTAAATTAGGTTTTACCACACTGTTAGAAGATAGCCTCCATTCGCCGATTATCACCGCATTTTACTCACCAAATTCGCCTGATTACCAATTTAAGCAATTTTATCAAAATTTAAAATCACAAGGCTTTGTCATTTATCCGGGCAAGGTCTCGCAAAGCGACTGTTTTCGCATTGGAAACATTGGTGAGGTTTATGAAAAAGACATCAATGCATTGTTGTTAGCAATAGAAAAAGCCATTTACTGGGAAATATAAGGAAAAGAAATGAACCGTATTGAAGCCGTTATTCTTGATTGGGCAGGAACCACTGTAGATTTTGGCTCTTTTGCACCTACTCAGATTTTCATCGAAGCATTTAAATCTGTGTTTGATGTGGACATTACATTGGCTCAAGCACGTATTCCTATGGGATTGGGTAAATGGCAACATATTGAAGCATTAGGAAAATTACCAGAAGTCGATAGGTTGTGGACAGCAAAATTTGGTCGCTCAATGAACAGTGAAGACATTGATAAAATCTATGCGGCCTTTATGCCATTGCAAATTGCGAAGGTTGTCGATTTTGCAGCACCAATCGCTGGTGTTGTCGACACAATCAATACATTACGCAGCCAAAATATTAAGATTGGCTCTTGTTCAGGTTACCCCCGTGCCGTGATGGAAAAATTAGTTCCTGCAGCAAAGGCGTTGGGTTACCAACCCGACTACTGGGTCGCGAGTGATGACCTACTTGCTGGTGGGCGTCCGGGGCCTTGGATGGCTTTACAGAATGTCATTGAGTTAGGCGTGGGGTCCGTCTCTGCTTGTATCAAAGTGGATGATGCTGTTCCTGGTATTGAGGAAGGGCGCAATGCTGGGATGTGGAGCATCGGGCTATCGGTTTCGGGTAATGAATTCGGTAAAACATGGGAAGAATATCAAGGGATGTCGATTGATGCGGTGAATTTATTGAAACAGCAAGCTGCAGAGAAATTGTATGCCGCTGGTGCTCATTATGTGATTGATACTTTGGCTGATTTACCATCGGTTATTGATTGTATCAATGAGCGTTTGGCAAAAGGTGAACGTCCATAATGATAGGTTACCCTCAACTCATTTGGTTGAGTTGAGGGTAGGAATTTAAAAAACATTAATAGGAAGTTCTGGCGCTAATGTCGCCACCATTACCGCTTTGATGGTGTGTAAGCGGTTTTCTGCTTGGTCAAAGACAATGCTATAAGGTGATTCAAAGACTTCTTCCGTGACTTCTAAACCGCCAAACATATTGAATTCTTTAGCTAATTGAGCACCTAATGTGGTGTCTTCATTATGAAATGCAGGTAAGCAATGTAAGAACTTCACATTCGGGTTACCAGTAAGCTTGATTACATCCATATTCACTTGATATGGCTTCAATAAATTAATGCGCTGTGCCCATACTTCTTTGGCTTCGCCCATCGATACCCACACATCGGTATAGATAAAATCAGCATCTTTTACACCTTCGGCGACATCTTCTGTGAGTGTGATTTTTGCCCCCGTTTTTTGAGCTAGTGTTTGGCAAGTTTTCACTAAGTCTTCATCTGGCCAGCAACTTTTTGGCGCAACAAGGCGTAAATCTAAACCTGTGAGTGCAGCGGCTTCTAGCATCGAATTACCCATGTTGTTACGCGCATCACCTAAATAGGCAAATTTAATGTCTGAGAATGGCGTATTTGGTCGGTGTTCTTGGATGGTCAGCAGGTCGGCTAATAACTGTGTGGGATGGAATTCGTTAGTTAGTCCATTCCATACAGGCACTCCCGAGTGCGCGGCTAAGAGTTCTACCGTGTTTTGGGCGAATCCACGGTATTGAATACCGTCATACATCCTGCCCAGGACTCGAGCGGTATCTTTCATGGTTTCTTTATGGCCAATTTGGCTACCGGAAGGCCCTAAATACGTGACTCTAGCACCTTGGTCAAATGCGCCAACTTCAAATGCACAGCGTGTCCGTGTTGAATCTTTTTCAAAAATAAGGGCAAAGTTTTTACCTGAAAGGAGGGGCTGTTCTGTGCCCGCTTTTTTTTCTGATTTTAACCAAGAAGAGAGTTTTAAAAGTGAATGAATTTCGCTAGAAGTAAAATCAAGTAACCTTAGAAAAGGTTTATTATATAGGGGATTCATAATTGTCAGCCTTTTTGTTTTGAATTAATATTCAATTTATATTCATAAAAATTCAAAATCAACCCCCAATGTAAAAGAAATTATCTTTAAATATATGGTTTCACTGTCAACCGTATGGGAGAATGGCGCAAAGAAAGATGAGCGACAAAGAAACAAAAGGGGTGTGGATATGGTAGATAAAGCTGAACTCGATGCGCAGTACGAAGAAACTCGCTTAATTATCGAAGAATTACTGGAAGATGGCAGCGATCCAGATGCATTGTATGCGATTGAGCATCATTTCTCTGCGGACAACTTTGCGCTGTTAGAAAAAGCGGCTGTTGAAGCTTTTAAACTAGGCTATGAAGTCACGGATGCGGAAGAGCTCGAAATTGAGACAGGTGAAACCCTGATGTGCTGTGATGTGATTAGTGAAAGTGCATTAAATGCAGAACTGATTGACGCACAGGTTGAACAATTAATGAAACTGGCTGAGAAAATGGGCATCAACTATGATGGTTGGGGCACGTATTTTGAAGACCCAGATGCAGAGTATGACGACGAAGACGGTGACGATATCGACCCTGAAGATCGCGTACACTAGTTTGATAAACTAAAACGGTAATGTAAGCTTTTTATTTGCCTGCTTTTGAACAATGAACAAAAGCAGGCGTTTTATAAAAAACTTCAATAGCTGAAACCAGAGGTATAACAGTCTACGAAATAAACGATTTATTATTCCGGATCTGCTGGGTATTCCGCTGCACTGAGTGCTGTGCGGAAAATGCTTTCATCCATATTGCTGGTAATTTGCACTTTTTTGGTTGATGGGTCGGTTTCTACCAGTGCATTAGCATCGATATCCAATATAATTTTTGTGATTGATTTAGCGCAGCCACCACAAGCCATTTTAGGTATTGTCAGATTAATCATTTTTAACTCCTATCATTAACGTTTTGATAAATATAAAGCTTTACCCTATTGGAAGGTCAATTAATTTTTCACTGAATATGTGAAAAAATTACCTATTTGCCCTTTTTGACTAGCTAGAGGCTCATGGTGCTCAGCGGAATTAACCAAATTTTCAATAATAGGGCATTGGGGTTCACTATTACCATGGCAATGCTTTGTAAGTACTTCGAGTGCATTTGCGATACCTTGTAGTTCACTAATTTTTCTTTTTAATTCAGATAAGTGGGTAAGTGCCATATTTTTAACATCGGCACTGGCACGTTCTCTATTGCGCCATAAGCACAGTAAAACTGAAATCTGTTCGGTTGAAAAACTGAGAGCTCGGGCTCGGCGAATAAGATTAAGGCTATCGACATCAGATTGGCTGTAATAACGATATCCAGAGTTAGTGCGGTTTGCTTTGGGGATCAAACCTGTTTGTTCATAATAGCGGATCATTTTTGCTGAGATACCAGAAAGCTTAGCTGCTTGACCAATATTCATAATTTTATCTCCTCAACAGTTTGATATTTAAGAAATAAAATACCTAGTTTTTCTCTTTAGGTAATTTAAGCACTTCCATAATTTTCAACTTTTGCGATGAGAAAGTACCGTAAAAAATATGTTCGCCAATGAGGGTAATCGGTGCCACACGCACACCAGTCCTAGCTTTGGCCTCAGCCATAACTTGTGGATCAGTAAGGTCCCTTTCTTCAAAAGGAAATTGTTCTCTAGCTAGCCATTCTTTGAGTAATTTGCAGTCAGGACAAGCTGGTGTGGTGTAAATCAGAATACCGGGCTTTGATGGGAGTGTCATAGTGGCCGCCTTACAGTTCTAAAAATTGTCGCCAGACTCAGAAGAGCCTGGCTATCGAGTTGTTTATTAAGAGAGGCTATTTTTCATTGGTGCTTGAAAGCGTTTTAGGCGTAAAGCGTTACCTAATACGAAGACGCTGGAAAGTGCCATTGCCGCTGCTGCTAAAATAGGAGAAAGCAGAGTACCGTTAATTGGGTAGAGCAGACCCGCAGCGACAGGGATCAACAGTGCATTGTAAGCAAATGCCCAAAATAGGTTCTGTTTTATGTTACGGATAGTTGCTTGACTTAATGCAATTGCGTCAACAACACCGCGTAGGTCTCCAGACATCAGTACAACATCTGCCGCTTCGATAGCAACATCGGTTCCTGTACCGATTGCTAATCCCACATCAGCTTCTGCAAGTGCGGGGGCATCATTGATACCATCACCAACAAATGCGACTTTATTACCATTGATTCGGAACTGTTTTAGTGCTGCAACTTTACCATCAGGTAATACTTCGGCTGCAATTTCATCTATTCCAAGCTGTTTAGCGATAGCAGCGGCAGTTGCTGCGTTATCACCAGTAATCATCGCAACTTTCAAGCCTAAAGCGTGTAGTGCGTTAATTGCTTCTGGGGTTGTTTCTTTAATTGGATCAGCGACAGCGATAATTGCCGCTAAACATCCATCAATAGCTGCGTACAGAGGACTTTTTCCTTGTTCTCCTAGGCGTTGAGCTGATTGTTGGAAGTGACTGACATCCAAACCGAGTTGCTTCATAAAGCGATCTGCACCGACAGAAACCGTATGACTCCCCACTTTTGCTGAGATACCAAATCCAGGGATGGCTTCAAACTTTTCAATCGCTGCTAATGGTAAACCTTTCTCATTGGCTGCATTCACAATCGCTTCTGCAATTGGGTGCTCAGAGCGTGTTTCAATCGCGGCAACTAAGGATAAAACTTCATCATATTCAAAGCCATCGGCAGGGATCAAGTCAGTCAGTTCTGGGCGGCCTTTCGTCAATGTTCCTGTTTTATCGAGTGCGACAACAGTGACATCACGTAGAGCTTGCAATGCTTCTCCTTTGCGAAATAGCACGCCTAATTCAGCTGCACGCCCAGTTCCGACCATGATGGATGTCGGTGTTGCAAGGCCCATTGCACATGGACATGCGATGATTAATACGGCAACAGCGTTAATCAGTGCAAAGGTTAAAGCAGGATCTGGGCCAAAAATGAGCCAAATGAAGAATGTGATCACTGCCCCCGCCATAACAGCAGGAACAAACCACATAGTGACCTTATCCACTAACGCTTGGATAGGTAATTTTGACCCTTGTGCTTCTTCAACTAAACGAATAATTTGGGCTAATACGGTATTCGAACCTGTTTTCGTTACTCGGAAACTAAATGCACCGATTTTATTTATTGTGCCGCCAACAACTTCAGAGCCAATGTCTTTGGATACAGGGATTGGTTCTCCCGTGATCATACTCTCATCGACATAGGAAGTACCTTCAATGACTTCGCCATCGACAGGAATTTTCTCACCTGGACGCACGAAAACAATATCGTTGGCGATTACTTGATCCAGAGGGATCTCAAGCATTTTGCCGTCACGCTCCACTCGAGCTGTTTTAGCTTGTAACCCGACAAGACGTTTAATTGCTTGAGATGTTTTTCCTTTTGCGCGAGCTTCTAATGTACGACCCAGCAGAATTAAGGTCACGATAACGACCGCGGCTTCAAAGTACACATTTGCCGTGCCAGCTGGGAGGACCTGCGGTATAAAGGTTGCGACTACAGAGTACCCATAAGCTGCCGCAGTACCTACCGCAACAAGTGAGTTCATGTCTGGAGCTGCACGTAATAGCGCTGGAACACCTTTTTGGAAGAAACGTAAACCAGGACCGAATAGAACGATGGTGGCTAATACAAATTGGATATACCAATTGAGTTGCTGCCCAAGGTTTTCAGATACCCAGTGGTGGATCCCTGGAATAAAATGTGAACCCATTTCGATTATAAATACGGGTAATGTAAAAATTGCAGCAGTGAATAAAGCACGGCGCAGTGAACGCTCTTCATTTTCACGACGCTCATTGGCTTGGTCATTTGCATTGGTCGTGGTGTCTGACAACCTGCGAGGCTTATAGCCTGCTTGAACTATCGCCGCTTCTAGATCTTCGATAGCCACAGCTCCAGATAAATGGCGAATACGGGCGCGCTCAGTGGCTAAGTTAACATTTGCCTCAAGCACTCCAGGTATTTGTGATAATGCTTTTTCAACGCGGCCGACACAAGATGCACAAGTCATCTCTTCAATTGCCAATTCGGTTGTTTCTTCACGAACTTTATAACCTGAACTCTCTATTGCTCGGACTGCAGCATCAGGGTCAACATGACCTTTAAAAGTAATGTCTGCACGTTCTGTTGCTAAGTTCACTATAGCAGTATCAATATTTATGACGGCTTTTAATGCTTTTTCAACACGACCGACACAGGATGCACAAGTCATGCCTTCTACTGGCAAACTCAGCCTGTTGGCGGAGGTGTTAGATATATTTGTTGTCATGGATTTTACCCTCTAGGATGGCTTTATTGGATAAAGTCTAAGCTTTACCTTAAGGGTAAGGTCAAGTGTTTTTTATTATTATCGATATTGATAATAACATTTTTTATTTCATTGTTTTGTAAGGTGTTTTCTTTTTTTAGATTAAGCCACTCACTAAACTATTGGTGTTTAGTGAGTGGCGAGACTGAATTAAATATGTTTTAGAGTGATTTTTTGGACGTTAACTGCCGTATTGCCATATAAAAGACAGGGGTGAGTAATAAACCGAAGAAGGTGACACCTAGCATCCCAAAGAAAACTGCTATTCCTACCGCTTGTCTCATTTCTGAGCCAGCTCCCGTCGCTAATACGAGAGGAATAACTCCGGCTATGAAAGCGAAAGATGTCATTAATATAGGGCGTAGCCTTAAGTGTGAAGCTTCTAAGACAGCGGTTAGAGGGCTCTTTTCTTGTTTTTCTTGTGCTATTGCAAACTCAACAATCAAAATAGCATTTTTCGCGGCAAGGCCCACTAAAACAATGAAAGCGATCTGCGTGAAAATATTATTATCTCCACCGAGTAACCAGACCCCTGTAATTGCAGAAAGTAGAGCCATTGGCGCTATTAATAATACTGAGAATGGTAACGACCAACTGTTATATTGAGCGGCTAATATTAAGAAGGCAAATAATACCGCCAATGGGAAAATATAAAGTGCTGAGTTACCCGCCAATTGTTCTTGATAGGTTAAATCAGTCCATTCAAAACCCATCCCTTCAGGTAATGTTTCACGTAAGATTTTTTCCATTGCATCAGTTGCTTGGCCGGAGGTATAGCCCGGTGCAGCATTTCCAGTGATATCAACGGAAGGATAACCATTATAGTGGATCACGCGATCAGGACCATTTGTACGAGTAATAGTGACCAAAGTACTTAAGGGGATCATTTCGTCATGTTTATTACGAACCTTGATCAGTTCAATATCTTTGGGATCCGTTCTAAATGGTGCATCCGCTTGAACAATTACACGGTAAGTTCGACCAAAACGGTTGAAATCATTGACGTAGAGAGAACCCAAATTAATTTGTAAAGCATCAAAAATGTCAGTCAATGCGACACCTTGAGACTTGGCTTTTTCACGATCAATATCGACATCTATTTGTGGGGAGTTGGTCTGAAAACTTGCCATCATTCCTGTTAATTCTGGTGATTGCATAGCCTTCATAAGAACTTGTTCTTGAACTTGAGCTAATGCTTCAAAGCTTAGGTCAGCTCTATCTTCTATTTGTACTTTAAAACCACCCATTGAACCGAGCCCAGGTACCGGAGGAGGGGGAAATATACCAACAAATCCGTCAGGTATTTGGCTGAATTTTCCCATTAATCGTTCAGCTATTGCATCTGCAGACAAAGAGGGGTCATCGCGCTCATCAAAAGGTTTGAGCATGGCAAACATAAGGGCGGAGTTAGGTAAATTCACTGGTCCATTTACAGATAGCCCCGGAAAAGCGACTACATTCTCAACCCCCGGTTCCATTAAGGCAAGGCGTGACATTTCTTTTACAACAGCTTCTGTTCTATCGAGAGAAGAACCTGGGGGGAGTTGAGCAACACCAATCAAATAATATTTATCTTGTGCGGGGACAAAGCCATTCGGTACGGCTTTGAAGCCCATCGCTGTTAATCCAACAAAACCCAGATATAGCACTAATATAATTAAGCTTCCGCGAATACAACGGCGTACGAGTTGAACGTACTTGTTAGATAATGCATTGAAAAATAAATTAAACTTTGCGAAGAAACGGCTGAATATTGCATTGATAGCACGAGTCAGCCAGTCTAATTTAGCACTACCGTCATGTGGTTTGAGTAAAATTGCACTTAGAGCAGGAGATAATGTCAGTGAGTTAATAGCTGAAATAATCGTTGAAATAACAATAGTTAATGAAAACTGGCGATAGAACTCACCTTGTAACCCAGATAAAAAAGCGGTAGGGATAAAAACAGCGGCTAGAACCGAGGTTATAGCGAGAATGGGGCCTGTCACCTCGTCCATCGCTTTAAATGCGGCTTCTTTTGGGGCCAAGCCATTTGCAATATGCCTTTCAACATTTTCAACAACGACAATTGCATCATCTACAACGATCCCTATTGAGATAACTAAACCAAATAGAGATAGAGTATTTAGAGAAAAACCAAATAGGTACATAAAGGCGAATGTACCGATTAACGAGACAGGTACAGCAACCAATGGAATAATCGAGGCTCGCCAGCTTTGTAAAAATAAAACAACAACAAGGACGACGAGTATAGTGGCTTCAAGTAGAGTAATGACAACAGACTTCAACGATGCACTAACAAATACTGTAGGATCATAGGCGATTTTATAATCAATCCCGTCGATGAAATGAGTCTGTAAGCGCGCCATGGTTTCTCTAACGGATTCGGCAACGTCTAATGCATTCGCTCCAGGGTTCATGACAATTTGCAACCCAACGGCATTTTGCCCATTCAATAAGCTACGTAGTGAATAATTATCGGCCCCTAACTCTAGTCTGGCGATATCTTTTAAATAAGTCGCTTGGCCATCTTTTCCAGAGTGAACAATAATATTGCCGAATTGTTCCTCGGTCGTTAGTCTCCCAAGAGCATTTATACTGACTTGAAAGGAGGACATTGAGTTCGGTTGTTGCCCGATAGAGCCTGTAGCAACTTGAATATTTTGTTCTTGAATCGCAGTAACGACATCATTTGCAGTGAGCCCTAATGAAGCTATTTTTGTTGGGTCGATCCATGCGCGCATTGCATATTCACCTTCTCCCCACACTAATGCGCTGGCTATACCGGGTAATCTTGCAATTTCATCACGCACATTAAGTAATGCATAGTTAGAAACAAATAGGGGGTCGTAGACATTATTTGGTGAGTACATGTGAACGACCATGAGTACATCTGGTGAAGTCTTCTCGGTAGTCACTCCTATTTGCTGTACTTCTTGAGGTAAACGAGGGATCACACGTGATACCAAATTTTGTACTTGGATTTGAGCAATATCAGGGTCAACATCTTGTCTAAAGGAAATGGTGAGAACCATCTTGCCATCGGTAGACATTTGTGAACTCATATAGAGCATACCTTCGACACCATTTACGGCTTGCTCGATAGGAGAGGCAACAGTGTCAGCAATGACCTTTGGGGTGGCTCCAGGGTAACTTGCAATAACCTGTACTGTCGGTGGTGTTACCGATGGATACTCGCTAAGAGGGAGCTTATAAAAGCTTAATATGCCTGCTATTAATATAAATATCGATAAAACCATAGCGAAAATAGGGCGCTGTATAAAGAAGTGGGGAAACTTCATCATTGTTTCTCCTCAGCTTCATTTGTCGTGATTTGCCCGCTATTATAATCAGGCATGACTTCCATACCGGGTCTTACAAGACCTTTAATAATAATTTTCTCACCAGCAGATAAACCGTGATGAATGACTCTGAGACCATCAACCATGGAGCCTAATTCTACGGGGCGATATTCTGCTTTATTATTTTTATCAAGAACGAGAACATAATTTTGTCCTTGATTAGACCCAATGGCTTGGTCATCAATTAAAATAGAAGGTGTTTTTTCTCCAATAGGAAGCTGTGCACGAATAAAAGCACCGGGTATCAACTTGCCATCTTTATTTGCAATAACAGCTCTAGCTTTTACAGTGCCAGTCGTTCGTTCAATTTGGTTACCAATAAAATTAAGATGGCCAGTATATGGTGTGCTTTTTTCATTTGGCAATTGTATGACCACAGGAGGTAAAGTGGTATCACGATTGTTTACCGTTGATGATTGTAAATTCGTGAGCTTATGAAAAGTGGCTTCATCAATATCAAAATAAGCATATATTGGGTCAATAGACACGATAGTTGTTAAAGGGGTAGCTTCGTTTGTATCCCCCCTGTCACTAAGTTGCCTTCAGTAATAAATGCTCGATCAACCCGTCCCGTAATCGGTGAACTAATTTGGGTATAAGATAAATTTAATTTTGCAAATTCTACGGCGGCTTTGCTGGATCTCACTTGTGCATTATTTGCTGTGAGCAGAGAAAGGGCATCGTCATAATCTTTACGGGAAACAGCCCCTTTATCGACTAACCTCTTTAAACGTTGGTAATTTCTCTTCGCTTGTGCGGCTAGAGCCTCTGCTTGGCTTAATTTTCCTTCAGCCTCGAGTAGCGCGATCTGAAAGGGGTGGGGATCGATTTTAAAGAGTAAATCACCTTTTTTAACTAATTGTCCTTCTGGAATTTCCACAGAATTAATGCGCCCACCAACGCGAGGACGCAAATCAACAATTCTTGGGGATGCTAAATAACCTGTAAATTCAGAAGATGGAATAATTTCACGTTGAATAACTTCTGCTACAGGCACTTTTGGAAGCATTGTGGAATTAGCGGTTTCTGATTGATTATCTCTCTTTGTATCTTGTGCGATGGCTAGGCCACTTATATTCATAGCCACAATAAATGTGGCATATATTCCGATTACCATTTTCATAATAAACCTTACCTAATTAATTGATTTAATTGTTAGCTTAAATTTTTAATAAAAAATGTTTTTGCAGGGTAAAGGTTACAGTAGTTGTAAGGTCAACATATTTAATGAAATAAGAACATGGTGAAAGGTTAAAAATTAGATAACATTAATTTTTAGTTAATACATTAATGGTTGAATGGCTTTTTTATTAAATTTAATTGTAATGCTTAAAATTAAAATAAACTATTGACCTTGTATCTTCTTTAAGGTTTTTAATAACTATTATCAAATTAAATACATAATTGAATAAGGATTAACAATGAAAAACATGACTATGCTGTTAGTTTTAAGTTTAATGAGCTACCAAGCTTTAGCTTCAAACAATAAAGTTGATTCTCTATTAGCAGAAAATACGGTGGTTGAAAGTCCTTCCTCAGAAGGAGCTAATAAAAAAATATTGGATTCAATAGGGGATGCGAGTTTATCCTCAGTCGAAATGCAAGCTAAGAAAAAGGCTAAAGAATTAGGTGCGAGCCGTTATAAAATGATTGGAACAAGCGGTGAAACGCGACTTCGAGGGCATGTAACATTTTATCAATAAAACCAATCGTTTTATTAAGGATGAAAGCGATGAGTCATCACACCATTAAAGAGTATGTAATACAGGATATTATTTTGTGGATAAAAATGAATGTTGATAAGCCACTGAAAATCGAAGAAATCTCTAGTCGTTCGGGTTATTCGAAGTGGTATTTCCAGCGTGTTTTTAAAGATACGATTGGTGTTAGTTTAGGGCAGTATTTGTTGATTAGTCGATTATTAAAAGTATCTGAAGATTTGAAAGGAACGGATGATAAAATTATTGATATTGCTTTTAGATATGGTTTTGATAGCCAACAAGAACTGACCCGTGCGTTTAAGAAAAAATTAAAAATAACACCAGCGAAATATAGGAGAGAAAAGATACTAAGGTATTATGTATAATTTAATGAATACAGTTTAATAAAATAGTCATAGAATCAGTCACTCAGTTGACTAATTCTAGACTTAGTCACATAAAGACGGGATAACTATCTCTTGACCTTGCAATGATGGTAAGGCTTACCATCGTTTAAAACTTGAAATTATCTGTGATTTTTAGGTAGTAAATGATGAAAATAGGTGAAATATCAAAGCTTTTTAATATTCCAAGAGAAACCCTCCGTTTCTATGAAAAAGAGGGGCTAATGACGCCACCTAATAGAAATGATAACAATTATAGAAGCTATAGTGAAAATCATATTAAACGACTAAGATTTATAAAAAATTGTCGTAGTCTTAATATGTCACATAGAGAAATAAAGAAATTATTAGACTTAGTTGATAATAATAGTGATGATTGCCAACTAGTTGAAGCAGTAATTAAAACCCATTTAATTAGTGTCCAAAAAAGCATAGAGAAATTAGTAAATTTAGAGCGAGAACTCATTATTTTGCAAGACCATAGCGATGAAATAAACTCTCGTCATAAATGTGGGATCATAAAAAATTTATTATCAGAAAAATTTTAATATAGCCGATTTATAAGGATAGCGAGGAAGGCTACCCTTATAAATATATAGCTATAGCGCTTTCAACATGCGAATTTCACAGTCACTATGGCCAGTATTACCCAGTGGCTCATCAATAAATTCAAAACCTAATTTTTCATACAGCTTAATGGCCGCTTGGAGCTCTTTGGTTGTCTCTAAATAGCAGCGGGTATAGCCCTGTTGTTTAGCAAACGACAGTGACATTTGTACGATTTGCTTCGCTAGGCCTTTGCCTCTGAGTACAGAAGATAGGTACATTTTTTGTAGCTCAGCTGTTTGGCTATCACCACCTGCGACTTGCGAAACACCGCCACCGCCAACAATTTCGCCATCCATTTCCACCACCCAGTAAGCACTGCGCGGTTTGCTATAAACTTCAAATAAGGTATCTAAGATAGGGTCTGCAACGGCAAATCCTTTGTCTGCGGTTAAGCCATGTTCAGCAGAAACTTCGCGGATCACTGCGGCAATGCCTGCGTTATCTTGTTGTTCGATAAGACGAATTTTGTAGTTTTGTGTTGTCATGTGAAACTCTTGATTATTATTGTGTACAACTCAGTGTAGAGAGAACCAGAAGGGAACTTCAATCTGAGAACTGCGAACGCAGTCATTTGATGATACTCGAATAAAAAGCCCTTATCAACGAATCGATAAGGGCTTAAAAATGATGAGTTACTTAATAATTATAAAGAGGCGATAGTCACTTTTTGCGCTTCAATTTTAGCTTTTGCTTCAATATTAGCAGTTAAGCGTTCACGCTCTTTTTCAACAACGGCAGCAGGCGCGCGGCTCACAAAACCTTCGTTAGCGAGCTTGCTTTCAATGGTTTCGATTTCTTTCACCACTTTTTCCAGCTCTTTATCTAAACGAGCCAGTTCTGCGTCTTTATCGACTAAGCCAGCCATTGGGATCAGCAGCTCTGCACCGCCAACGAGTTTAGTGACGGAAACCGGTGCTTCTTCACCATCAGCCAGTACGCGGATGCTTTCTAAACGTGCCATTGATTTGATAAAGCTTTGGTTTTCTTCGATACGACGTTTCGCATCAGCAGAAGCACCACGCAGCATCACATCCAGTGGCTTACCTGGAGAAATGTTCATTTCCGCACGAATATTACGGACAGCAATAATGGCTTCTTTGATCCACTCAAGGTCACTCAGCGCAAGTTCATCCACTTTAGCCGCATCGAACTCAGGGAACGCTTGCAACATAATGGTATCGGCATCAATGCCTTTAACCACTTTCACACGCTGCCAGATGGTTTCAGTGATAAACGGAATGATTGGGTGAGCAAGGCGCAGTAAACCTTCTAGCACTTCAATCAGGGTGAAACGCGCTGCACGGACTTGCGCTTCGTTACCTTTATGAACAGCAGGCTTAGATAGCTCTAAGTACCAGTCACAGAATTCATTCCATGTGAAATCATATAAAATACCCGCTGCGATATCATAACGGTGAGTATCTAACGCTTCACGGTAAGCTTTCACGGTCTGATTAAATTGCGCCATGATCCAGCGGTCAGCCAATGAGAAGCTCATTTCGCCACCGTTTTGACCGCAGTCTTGGCCTTCCGTATTCATCAGAACGAAACGGCTCGCATTCCATAATTTATTACAGAAGTTACGGTAGCCTGACAGACGTTTCATATCCCAGTTAATATCACGGCCTGTTGATGCGAGTGCTGCTAAAGTAAAGCGCAGAGCATCAGTACCGTGGGCTTCGATCCCTTCTGGATACTCTTTACGGGTACGTTTAGCAATTTTCTCAGCCAGTTGTGGCTGCATCATGTTGCCAGTACGTTTTTCAAGTAAGTCTTCCAGAGAAATACCGTCAATCATATCCAGTGGGTCGATAACGTTCCCTTTGGATTTCGACATTTTTTGGCCTTCTTCGTCACGGATCAGGCCTGTCATGTAGACGGTTTTAAATGGCACTTGTGGCTCACCGTTTTCATCTTTGATGAAATGCATGGTCATCATGATCATACGGGCGATCCAGAAGAAAATAATATCGAAACCACTGACCAATACATCGGTTGGATGGAAAGTTTTCAGTGCATCGGTATTTTCTGGCCAGCCTAGGGTAGAGAATGTCCACAGACCGGAAGAGAACCAGGTATCCAGTACGTCATCATCTTGGCGCAGAGCGATATCCGCATTTAGATTGTTTTCACGACGAACTTCGTCTTCATCGCGACCCACATAGACATTGCCTTTTTCGTCATACCATGCAGGGATGCGATGACCCCACCACAGTTGGCGAGAAATACACCAGTCTTGAATATCACGCATCCAAGAGAAATACATGTTTTCATATTGGCGTGGAACGAATTGAATACGGCCATCTTCAACAGCTTTAATGGCATCACGCGCTAAAGGTTCGGTACGTACATACCATTGGTCGGTCAGCATTGGTTCAATAACCACGCCGCCACGGTCACCGTAAGGCACAGTTAAGTCATGTGGTTTAACTTCAACCAGCAGGCCAAGTTGTTCGAACTCTGCCACGATAGCTTTACGAGCCGCAAAACGTTCCATACCGCGGTAAGCTTCTGGGATTTCACAGCTATATGCGGTAGATGGGTTACCGTTAGTATCGAAAACTTCCGCTTCATTACGGACGTTACCGTCTAAGTCCATCATGTTAATCATGGTTAACTGATGGCGTTTACCGACTTCATAGTCATTAAAGTCATGAGCAGGGGTGATTTTCACACAACCGGTGCCTTTTTCCATGTCGGCGTGTTCGTCACCCACAATTGGAATACGGCGATTGATAATTGGCAGAATAATTTCTTTGCCAATTAAATCTTTATAGCGTGGATCTTCCGGGTTAACTGCGACACCGGTATCCCCTAACATGGTTTCAGGGCGGGTAGTTGCGACCACTAAATAGTCTTTGCCTTCAGCGGTTTTTGCGCCATCAGCTAATGGATAACGCAGGTGCCACATAGAGCCTTTAACTTCACGGTTTTCAACTTCTAAGTCAGAAATTGCCGTGTGCAGTTTCGGGTCCCAGTTAACTAAGCGCTTACCACGATAAATTAAGTTTTCTTTGTAAAGGCGAACGAACGCTTCTTTAACGGCTTTAGATAAGCCTTCATCCATAGTGAAACGTTCACGTTCCCAATCAACAGAGTCGCCTAAACGACGCATTTGTTGTGAAATGGTACCGCCAGATTCCGCTTTCCATTCCCAGATTTTGTCAATGAATGCATCGCGGCCGTAGTCGTGGCGGTTTTTACCTTCTTCTGCTGCGATTTTACGCTCAACGACCATCTGAGTTGCGATACCCGCATGGTCTGTCCCCGTTTGCCATAAGGTGTTTTTACCTTGCATACGTTGGTAGCGGATCATGGTATCCATGATGGTTTGCTGGAAGGCGTGACCCATGTGCAGGCTACCAGTGACATTCGGTGGTGGAATGACGACGCAGAAGCTGTCTTGGGTGGTATCCCCATTAGGTTTAAAATAACCGCTTTTCTCCCAGTGAGCATACAGAGATTGCTCAATCTCAGCGGGGTTATACGTTTTATCGAGCGAAGGCTCATTCATTGGGCTATCTGGTTTCTTTTCCATTGTCTTTTTGTATTCAGTAAGTTGGCGGCGCCGCCATAGTCAAATTGAAGCCGACGCTACGGTAAGTTTTATACCGTTCACGCGCCAACTGTTTTAAAGTTTCATCAATAGGTACGAAGTCTACCACTTCATGGAAAGCCGTGGCAAAATCTGCGAATTGATTTTGTAAATTAATCAGAACATCACGAGGAGTATTTCCCCGTTTAGCTGGCCAACAAATTTCAATCGGAGCACCATAACGTGGCCCTTCACCTGCCAGATTATGCGGGACAAACTGGTGCGGGTCGCGTTGCCACAGGGCTTCATCAATTTTTTCAGCTTGTTGCTGTGTTTCGCAAGCAATTAAAACCCGTTTTCCACTGCGCCATAGCTGAGCCGCAAGCTCACAAGCTAACAATTCGTGGCCATCGAGTTCTGATGACGGCGAGGGAAGTTCAAGTTGATAGAATATTGCTTTTTTCATATACCCGTCTATACCCGTCATACTTCAATCTGTAGGGGTGTTGGCTACACGTTTTCACCTTAGTCACATACTTTTGTATGCTCCCAAGGTCTCAACCGCTTGCCGCCTACCTACAAACTGAATTATTTAGGGTATAGCGTAAATAGCTGCCCTTCAATTTGCAGGGTTGTTGGTTATGTTCTTTTGGTGACTGAAAGCCAGATTATTTCTATGCTGAATTATAACCTTTTTTATAGCTGGCTCAAAATGGCTTTCTTGGGACATCAAAAACCAAAAAATAATATCCCGAATCGCTATTGCTCATCGGGATATTTTTACGAGTGATATACAGCTAAATCACTAAATGGGATTAATCATCACCATTAAGGCCGGCACGGTTCAATAAGAACTGTGCGAGCATAGAAACAGGGCGACCAGTTGCCCCTTTCGCTGCGCCAGAACGCCAAGCAGTCCCTGCGATATCAAGGTGTGCCCAGTTATATTTCGTGGCAAAGCGAGATAGGAAACAGCCTGCAGTGATAGCCCCCGCAGGACGACCACCTGTATTGGCTAAATCCGCAAAGTTCGGTGTGATTTGGTCAAAATATTCATCGGCTAATGGTAAACGCCATGCACGGTCACCCGCTTGCTCAGATGCATTTAACAGTTCGTGAGCCAGTGGGTTATGGTTTGACATCAAACCGGTGTAGTGGCTACCTAATGCAATCACGCAAGCCCCTGTTAAGGTTGCGATATCGATAACCAGCTCAGGCTCAAAACGTTCAATATAGGTGAGAGCATCACACAGAACTAAACGGCCTTCGGCATCGGTATTGAGGACTTCAACGGTTTGCCCTGACATCGTCGTTAGGATGTCACCCGGACGATAAGCGCGACCGCCTGGCATGTTTTCACAGCCAGCTAATACCCCAATCACATTGATTGGCAGTTGCAACTCAGTGATAAAGCGCATGACGCCATATACACTTGCGGCACCACACATATCGTATTTCATTTCATCCATGCCTTCGGATGGCTTGATTGAAATACCGCCAGAGTCAAAGGTTAGACCTTTACCAAGTAAAACGATTGGCTTACTTTCAGGGTCTGAACTGCCTTTATATTCCATGATGGACATTAGCGATTCATTTTGTGAACCTTGACCCACCGCGAGATAGGCGTTCATTCCTAACTCTTTCATTTGCTCTTCACCAATGACTCGAGTGGTGAGTTTGCTGTCTGAAATATCTGCTAATTGACGTGCTTGGGACGCTAAATAACCTGCATTACAGATGTTTGGCGGCATATTACTTAAATCTTTCGCTGCTTTAACCCCAGATGCAATAGCTAATCCGTGAGAAATAGCACGCTCACCACTGGTTAATTCACGGCGTGTTGGTACATTGAATACCAGTTTACGCAGTGGGCGGCGATGTTCTGTTTTATTACTTTTCAGTTGATCAAACACATACAGCGATTCTTTCGCTGTTTCGACAGCTTGACGAACTTTCCAGTAGTTATTGCGGCCTTTGACATGTAATTCAGTTAAGAAACAGACAGCTTCCATTGAGCCCGTTTCATTCAACGTACTGATTGTTTTCTGAATAATTTGTTTAAATTGGCGCTCATCTAATTCGCGTTCTTTACCACAGCCGATAAGTAGAATGCGTTCAGACAGAACGTTGGGTACATGATGGAGTAGCAGGGATTGCCCCACTTTACCCTCAAGTTCGCCGCGGCGCAGCAGGGCGCTGATATATCCGTCACTTATTTTGTCCAGCTGTTCAGCAATTGGGGACAGACGGCGTGGTTCAAAGACTCCGACAACAATACACGCACTGCGTTGTTTTTCCGGGCTACCACTTTTTACACTAAACTCCATGCGTTCTCCTGAATCTTAAAGACAAAGGCCGATGCTCCCGCTAAAATTAGCGTTTCGCATGATCTACCTCATAGAGAATGAACTCTTTATGTTAAACTAACCATCTATACGCGAAATAGCTCACGTTGTATGCTGTTAATTGCGATACACCATGAAGTATGGCGGGTATATCTGGTTTCTCGAATATTAAGCATGTTCTGATATTTCTATCAGTACAGAGAATGCTTTTATATCATTGTAGCCATACAATAAACTAGAGTATATGTTAGTAAATGGCAGACATCGAACGAACTTAGCCATTTTCTTCCCAAAAGACAAGTTTTCACAGGCGTAATAAGCGTGATCATTATTAGATATTTGGTACGGGAAACCCTGAAAAGTCAGTTAGCCATACTTTTTGTATTGATGCTAATCTTTTTTAGTCAGAAGTCGATAGATATTCTTGGCGCAGCGGTTCAGGGTAACATTCCTTCAAACTTAGTACTTCCTTTGCTGGGGTTAGGTGTGCCTGAAATGGCGCAGCTTATCTTGCCTTTGAGCCTATTCCTTGGGCTTTTGATGACTTACAGTAAACTTTATACTGAAAGTGAAATCACGGTAATGCACGCCTGCGGTTTAGGCAAAAGTGTTTTAGTGAAAGCCGCGTTAGTCCTTGCGGTGATTACCGCGATGGTCGCAGTTGCTAACATTACATGGATGCTGCCATGGTCATCTCAATATCAAGAGCAAGTATTGGCGGATGCGAAAGCGAACCCTGGGCTAGCAGCCATGGTGGAAGGGCAATTTAAAACCACTAAAGATGGCAACTATGTGCTGTATATCGGTGATGTAAAAGGGAATAACTTCAAGAACGTTTTTCTTGCTCAGTTACGTGCTGCAAATGAACAACGACCTTCTGTTGTGGTAGCTGATAGCGGCTATATGAAAGAAGACCCTGATGGCCGTCAAGTCGTTGTTCTAAATGAAGGAACTCGTTATGAAGGAACAGCGCTACTGCGCGATTTTCGCATAACGGACTTTGTTAATTACCAAGCCATTGTTGATCACCAAACTGCAGAAACGCGTAGTGACCGAGTCGAGCAAAAGAATATGTTGCAACTGTGGTCTGAAAATACGCCTGAAGTAAACGCGGAGTTCCATTGGCGTTTAACGATTGTTTTCTCTGTTGTTGTCATGGCTTTGATGGTTGTGCCGTTAAGCGAGGTTAACCCACGTCAGGGGCGGGTGTTGAGTATGCTTCCTGCGATGCTGCTGTACCTTATTTTCTTTCTATTACAGAGCACATTGCGGAATAGTGCCGATAAAGGCGACCTCGACCCAAGGTATACCATGTGGGCGGTAAATGTGGGGTATTTGATATTAGCGATAGTTTTAAATGCGTGGAATACTGTCCCAATGCGCCGTATGCGTCTTAAATTGAGTAAAGGGGTTGCCTGATGTTTGGTGTTTTAGATAGGTATATCGGTCGAACCATCTTAAATTCGATTTTAGTGACGTTATTTCTGCTCGTTTCACTGGCAGGGATCATTAAATTTGTCGAGCAGCTTCGCAAAGTGGGCGATGGCGACTACACGGCATTGAGTGCAGGTGTATTCACCTTATTAACTGTCCCAAAAGATATTGATATTTTCTTCCCAATGGCGGCATTGTTGGGAGCACTAATGGGGTTAGGCGCACTGGCTTCACGTAGTGAGCTGGTGGTTATGCAAGCTTCCGGCTTTACCCGTTTACAAATTGCATTATCGGTGATGAAAACGGCTGTTCCATTGGTCATTGTTGCGATGTTTATCGGTGAGTGGATTGCGCCTGCGGGAGAGCAGTGGGCAAGAAACTATCGTGCAGAAAAAATTGTGGGTAACTCATTAGTGGTGACAGATGAGGGGATGTGGGCAAAAGATGCCAATGACTTTATCCATATTCAGCGGATTAATAATGCGACCTCGATTCAAGATGTATCGGTTTATCGCTTTGATGATCAACGTAAGTTGAAGTCAGTTATGTTTGCCGCAAATGGCGAATACGACTCAACAAATCAACTTTGGGTGTTATCTCAAGTGGATGAGTCAATTTTAAGTAGTGAGAAAAAAATCACAGGTTCACAGCGACTAACAGTAGATTGGAAAACTAATCTGACCCCAGAAAAACTGGGAATAGTTTCACTGAATGCTGACTCGCTATCCATTCGCGGCTTGTATCAATATGTCTCGTATTTAAAAGAGAGTGGCCAAGTGGCTGCTGTTTATGAGCTTAGTATGTGGAAAAAAATACTCGCGCCATTATCCGCAGCCGTCATGATGCTAATGGCAGTTTCATTTATTTTTGGGCCACTGCGTACCGTTCCTATGGGTGTTCGTGTTATTTCAGGTATCGTGGGGGGGTTCCTCTTCTACGTACTTAACCAAGGGTTTGGTAACTGGAGTTTAGTCTATTCGGTTCCCCCTATCATTGCTGCTGTTTTACCGAGCCTGCTATTTTTGATAGTGAGTATTGTTTTGCTAGTTAAGCGAAAATAACGGTAGGCCAATGAAAAATAAAAAACGGTAGTAAATTGAAAATCTACCGTTTTTTTTAGCCAAACAGTGCGTAACCTAGAGCGCTGATATAGGTTAATAACCCAGTTTGTGGTTGGAATAACTTTTTCCTGGCGATAGACATATTTGCTGGGTTATCAATAATAGCTAAAATATTTTCGCCACTGCGATTGGCCAGTTGTTGAGCAAGAGAAAACATTCCCCCGCATAGGCTATTATGGGCTTTGAATTTAAAAGCTTTCTGACATTTTTCACGATAAATTCGCCTCTCTTCTTGCCGATAAGCTCGGATAGCCTGTATTTCAAAATCGCCTAAATACTTACTGGAAAATAGAGGGCTAATTGATTTATTTTCTATGTGTTGTGGATGTTTAATTTTATGGTTTTTAATGTCATTTAAGATGCTCGCCAATCCTGATTGACTTGTTTTATGGGCCAGAGTGGGATGGCTGCTGGGTGATATAGCGTAATTTTTAGTTCTCATTTTAGCTTTGCAGTTGTGGATAAAGTAGCTAAAAGATTACCGAGAAGATTAGAGAATTGATTTTAAAAATGGATAGTAAATTTATTAAAAACAGCCTGAATATCTCAGGCTGTTCAGACTGCAGCCAAACATATAATGTTTGGCTGCAAGTCGAATAGGTTTTTAAAATAAACTAGGAAAATCAAATTATTGATTTTCGGCTGATAACACAAAGTGGGAAAAACCACGCTTTTATCCCGCTTTGTCAACAACCTCAACAGCCTCAACAGCCTGAATATCTCAGGCTGTTGTCGCAATTAACGTGATAACACGGGTAAATCCACGTTTTAAGGTTGGGGTGTAACTCGCCATTGCTTGTAACGCTTCGGCGGTACTCCTTCAATGTTTCCCATACGCATGGTTAGTAGACAATGAAGCGACTAGTTCGTTAACGCCAATCGTTAATTTACTGAATTTACTGTTATCTTTTCGGGTCATTACCACAAATACCCCAATGTTTTGCTGTGGGATCATCGCCATATAGGTATTAAACCCACCGCCACCACCGGTTTTCTGATAAATTCCCGGAGTGCCATTTTTAGGTTTCATATACACCCACCCAAGGCCGAGTCCATCAGCATGGCCTGCAACATCCATCCCTTTAATTTCTAAAAGCTTTTCACGTGGGAAATAGATACCTTGTTCACGGGCTGCGGTGACTTTTCTTAAGTTACTGTCTGTCGATAAAAATTGTTGCATCCATTTTTGCATATCTGCAGGGGTAGAATACACGCCACCACTGCCTGCTGCTGCGAGTGTGTTATGGCAAGGGCTGGGTTTCGTTCCTTCCATTAAGCGGGCACATTGAGCATTATTTGGCGTGTAAGTGGTATTTGTCATCTTAGCCGGAGAAGTCACGTAATGGCTAAATAACTGTGGGTATGAGTGCCCTGACGCTTTAACCATCGCATCAGCGAGTAAATCATATGCAAGGTTGGAGTAGGAAGCTTCTGTACCCGGTGTTGCATCTAACTTGCCAGTTTTTAGCCATGTCCAGCGGTTATCTTGAGTTGGCCAAATAAAAACAGGACGTCCCCATTTCCCACCGGGTTGTTCACGAGGTAACCCACTGGTATGGCTTGCTAAATGATATAAGCGAATAGGTTGCCCACTGGCATTATCAGGAACATTAACACCGTGGTAGGCGTACTGTTGCAACGGATCAGTAATTAACAGTTTCTTATCTTGCTCGAGCTTAATTAATATTTCGCTTGTCATTAATTTTGTAATTGATGCAATGCGAATTAATGAATTTGGGCCCGGTTTTTTACCATTACCCGGTGCAGTTTCACCATAATAGCGCGATAGCGCCTGATTATTATCGATAACAATAATCGCCATGCCTCGCGCATCACTTTCATTAAAAATGCGATTAGCATATAAATCGACAATCTTAGCGACGCGCTCGTAAGTCCTTCTATCTCCCTCAAAAACCTGCCAGTCAGAGGATTCAACATCATTACTTTGCAGAAATTTTGGTGCTTTTTCTGTCTTACTTGAACATGCCATTAACACTAAAGATAATGCGGATACAGACAGAACTTTTAGAAATGATTTCTTCATGTTGGAAGCCAGCCGATATGATTGTTTGCAAATAGCTTTTCAGCCAATATTATTTTTTCTTAGCGAAAATCTTCATGACGACACCAATTAAGATGCCAATAAAGATACCTGTTGCTATCCACCCAACAAAACCCATGATTAAACCTTAAATATTGACATTAGATTGCAGATAAACTAACAAAAATAATGACCTGCCGCCAGTCAGAGAGCCTCGCGATAAGAAAAATAATTTGGGAAAAGTTAACATACTCATTAATAGATATATAAACAAAAGAAGCTTTCCCTGTGATTTTATCAAATCTAATGAATATGCTTTTTTTTTAATCGAACAAACAACATCTTCACGAATAAGTGTTGCCAGTAGGCATAAGGCAAGTATAATGACAGCGTTTTCCAAGAAACACATCACTTCGTGCCGGAGTGGCGGAATTGGTAGACGCAGTTGATTCAAAATCAACCGCCTTCGGGTGTGCCGGTTCGAGTCCGGCCTTCGGCACCATAAGAACATCAAGAGACGTCAACCGACGTCTTTTTTTGTATCTGAAATCCAGTGTTTGCAAGGCTTTCCCCTCGTTTTCAGTCAATGCATGTCAATCTAACTCAACCCACATCAACCTCTGAGTGAGTATACATCTGAGTATATACGTCGCTTCGATAATGAATGTATACTCATTTTACCTCGTATTACCGATGATAGCGCAATGCAGGTACAGCCTGTGGCGTAGGTACATAGTTGGTTATGTCACTCAAAATTATCGACTGTAATCTGAGATATCTCGTTTATATACTCACTTTGGGGTGAAGAGGACAAAGAATATGGCATTACCTTAGTTTTTGCTAATTTTGATATTTATGGTGCGTAACTCAGCACAAAAATTTCTATTAATTGCTCGAGTAATCGGTGAATGATAAGATATATTTATCTTTGTTTTCTAACAGTTTGACTTGACTGCTTTGCTTCCTGTGATACTAAGCAGAACATGGAAGGCGCATGAATAAATCTAACTTCGATTTTCTGAAAGGCGTTAATGACTTCATTTATACTATTGCCTGTGCAGCAGAAAATAACTACCCAGACGACCCTAACACCACACTTATAAAAATGCGCATGTTTGGCGAAGCTACAGCCAAACACCTGGGTATGTTATTGGATATACTTCCTTGCGATAACCAGCACGACCTGCTGCGCGAACTGGGTAAGATCCCTTTCGTTGATGACAGCATACTCTCGATTTTTCATAAGCTACGCCGTATCGGTAACCAAGCTGTCCATGAATATCATAATGATCTTGATGATGCGCAGATGTGCCTGCGGCTTGGTTTTCGTTTGAGTGTTTGGTACTACCGTCTGGTAACTAAAGATTATGACTTCGGGCTTCCAGTATTTGTTCTGCCTGAAAGGGGGAAGAGTCTCTATCATCAGGAAGTTTTGGTACTCAAGCAGCAACTGGAGCAACAGGCGAAAGAAAAAGTACAAAGCCAGGCCGAGATAAATGCTCAGCAGCAAAAAATGATTGCGCTGAATGGCTATATTGCCATTCTCGAAGGCAAACAGCATGAAACAGAAGAGCAGTCCAAAGCGCGTGTTTCTGCCTTAGAAGCACAACTAGCGGCAAAAAATGCAGAGCTGGCGAAGCAGACTGAGCAGGAACGGAAGGCTTATCATAAAGAGATAACCAACCAGGCAATAAAGCGCACGCTGGATCTGAGTGAAGAGGAAAGTCGTTTCCTGATCGATGCTCAACTGCGTAAAGCTAAATGGCAAGCTGACAGTAAAACATTACGCTTTTCTAAAGGTGCTCGCCCTGAGCCTGGTGTCAATAAGGCGATTGCTGAATGGCCAACCAGTAAAGATGAAAATGGTAATCCAGGCTTTGCAGATTATGTATTGTTTGTCGGACTCAAACCTGTTGCCGTCATTGAAGCCAAACGTAAAAATACCGATGTTTCTGGCAAACTTCCTGAATCATATCGCTATAGTAAATACTTTGATAATGCCTACCTGCGTGAAGTACTACTTGAGAACAATTCACTTGATGAGGTTCACGAAGCAGTTCCAGAGTATGAAGTTAGTTGGAAGGACAGCAGCGGTAGTCAGCGATTCAAAATTCCCTTCTGCTATTCGACTAATGGGCGTGAATACCGAGCTGCAATGAAAACAAAAAGTGGTATTTGGTATCGTGATGTTCGTCATCAAACCAATATGCCAAAAGCCCTACCAGAGTGGCATCAGCCGGAAGAACTTATGGCTATGTTGGGCTGCGATCCTCAGGAGCAAAATCAATGGTTTGCTGATAATCCGAGTATGAGTGAATTGGGGCTTCGCTACTATCAAGAAGATGCTGTTCGCGCGGTAGAGAACGCGATTGTTGCAGGGCAACAAGAAATTCTTCTGGCCATGGCAACCGGTACTGGGAAAACCCGTACAGCTATCGCGCTAATGTTTAGACTGATCCAGTCCCAGCGCTTTAAGCGAGTGTTGTTTCTTGTTGACCGCCGCTCACTCGGTGAACAAGCACTTGGGGCATTTGAAGATACACGCATCAACGGGGATACTTTTAACAGTATTTTCGACATCAAAGGTCTGACGGATAAATTCCCTGAAGACAGCACCAAAATTCATGTTGCAACAGTCCAATCACTGGTTAAACGAACTTTACAGTCAGACGAGCCGATGCCGGTGGGCCGTTATGACTGCATTGTGGTGGACGAAGCGCATCGAGGCTACGTTCTCGATAAGGAACAAACTGAAGGTGAACTGCAGTTCCGCAGTCAGCTAGATTATGTATCTGCCTATCGTCGTATTCTCGATCATTTCGATGCGGTAAAAATTGCCCTTACCGCCACCCCAGCCATACATACAGTCGATATCTTCGGCGAACCTGTTTATCGCTATACCTACCGTACTGCTGTGATCGATGGTTATCTTATCGATCAGGATCCACCGATTAAAATTACTACCCGCAATGCTCAGGATGGTGTGTATTTGGCGAAAGGTGAACAAGTGGAGCGTTTGGATCCGCAAGGTGAAGTGATTAACGACACACTAGCAGACGATCAGGATTTTGAAGTCGCAGATTTTAACCGGGGTCTGGTTATCCCTGCTTTTAACCGCGCAGTTTGCGGTGAGCTGACTAAATACTTGGACCCGACGGGTCAACAAAAAACACTGATCTTCTGTGTCACCAACAGCCACGCAGATATGGTAGTAGAAGAGCTACGTACAGCATTTAAAAAACAGCACCCGCAGTTGGAACATGATGCAATCATCAAGATCACGGGCGACGCCGACAAAGATGCGAAGAAAGTACAAACGATGATCACACGCTTCAATAAAGAGCGATTGCCAAATATTGTCGTCACAGTTGATCTGCTCAGTACTGGAGTAGATATTCCGTCGATCTGCAATATCGTGTTTATGCGTAAGGTAAAAAGCCGCATCCTTTACGAGCAAATGAAAGGGCGTGCGACTCGTCTTTGTCCGGCAGTGGATAAAACCAGCTTCAAGATTTTTGACTGTGTAGACATCTACAGTACTCTGGAAAGTGTAGACACGATGCGCCCAGTGGTTATTCGCCCGAAGGTGGAATTGAAAACGCTGGTCAACGAAATCACTGATTCCGAAACATACAAAATCACCGAAGCAGATGGTCGCAGCTATGCCGAGCACAGCCATGAACAGTTGATCGCCAAATTGCAGCGTATTATCAGTCTGGCAATGTATAACCGTGACCGAAGTGAATCAGTGGATAAGCAGATTCGCCGGCTGGATGAACTCTGTCAGGATGCTGCAGGAGTCGGTTTCTGTAGCCTGGCAATGCGCTTGCGTGAAAAGGGGCCGCAGTGGAGTGCAGAAGTATTTAACAAGATACCGGGATTTATCCCCCGGTTGGAAAAATTGAAGGCTGAAATTAATGCTCTGCGCGATGCACCCATCTTCCTTGATATTGATGATGAGGTGATCAGCGTGAAATCCTTATACGGTGATTACGACACGCCGCAGGACTTTCTGGAGGCGTTTGATGAACTGGTCGAACAAGCCAAACTAGCCCCTAATGCTCAGCCTGCGCTTCAGGCTGTCATCAATCACCCAAGGGATCTCACCCGCAAAGGGCTTGTTGAACTTCAGGAATGGTTTGACCGCCAGCACTTCGAAGAGTCATCATTACGTAGTGCGTGGAAAGAGACTCGTAATGAGGACATCGCCGCAAGACTTATTGGCCATATTCGTCGTGTAGCCGTCGGCGATGCGTTAAAGCCGTTTGATGAACGGGTCGATCATGCTTTGGAACGGATTAAAGGTGAAAACGACTGGAACAGCGAGCAGAAGGCCTGGCTTGACCGTTTAGCTACCGCATTGAAAGAGAAAATCGTGCTTGATGACGATGTGTTTAAAACCGGTAATTTCCACCGTCGCGGTGGCAAGGTGATGTTGCAACGCGCCTTTGATTATGGTCTCGACAGCGTACTGGACAAATTCAGTGATTATATTTGGGACCAGCTGGCTTGACGCGTTATCATCTACGGCAATTAAATATTCTGCGGTCCTAAATAAGGGCCGCTGCTTTTTAGGGAATTAAACATGAATAATAACGATCTGGTCGCTAAGTTATGGAAACTCTGTGATAACTTGCGCGATGGTGGCGTTTCTTATCAAAACTATGTCAATGAGCTCGCCTCGCTGCTGTTTTTGAAAATGTGTAAAGAGACCGGTCAGGAAGACGATTACCTGCCGGAGGGTTATCGCTGGGATGATCTGAAATCCCGTATTGGTCAGGAGCAATTACAGTTCTACCGTAACCTGCTAGTCCACTTGGGCGCAGATGAACAGAAGCTCGTACAAGCGGTATTCCAGAACGTTAATACCACGATCACCCAGCCTAAACAATTGACTGAGCTAGTCAGCAATATGGATTCACTTGACTGGTATAACGGCAGTGATGGCAAATCTCGCGATGACTTCGGCGATATGTACGAAGGGCTATTACAGAAAAACGCCAACGAAACAAAATCTGGCGCTGGTCAGTACTTCACCCCACGTCCATTGATTAAAACTATCGTTCATCTGCTGAAGCCACAGCCGCGTGAAATTATCCAGGATCCAGCAGCGGGCACGGCAGGCTTTTTGATTGAAGCTGACCGCTACGTAAAATCGCAAACTAACGATCTGGACGATCTTGACGGTTATACACAGGATTTCCAGATCCACCGTGCCTTTATCGGCCTTGAGCTGGTACCAGGCACCCGCCGTCTGGCATTGATGAACTGCCTGCTACACGATATTGAAGGCAACCTCGATCACGGCGGTGCCATCCGTTTGGGTAACACGCTGGGTAGCGACGGTGAAAACCTGCCGCCGGCTCATGTGGTGATGACCAACCCACCGTTCGGTAATGCCGCAGGGACTAACATTACCCGCACCTTTGTTCATCCAACCAGCAACAAACAGCTGTGCTTTATGCAGCACATTATCGAAACATTGCATCCTGGCGGTCGTGCCGCAGTTGTTGTGCCGGATAACGTGTTGTTTGAAGGTGGCAAGGGTACCGATATCCGTCGAGACCTGATGGACAAGTGCCATTTGCACACCATTCTGCGTCTACCGACAGGTATTTTTTATGCTCAGGGCGTAAAAACCAACGTGCTGTTCTTTACTAAAGGTACTGTGGCAAATCCTAACCAGGATAAGAACTGCACAGATGACGTCTGGGTGTATGATCTGCGGACCAATATGCCAAGCTTTGGTAAGCGCACGCCATTTATCGAGCAACATCTGCAGCCGTTTGAAACCGTTTACGGTGAAGATCCGCATGGCTTAAGCCCGCGTACAGAGGGTGAATGGAGCTTTAATGCCGAAGAGAGTGATATCGCCGATAGCGAAGAGAATAAGAACACTGATCAGCACCAAGCCACCAGCCGTTGGCGCAAGTTCAGCCGCGAGTGGATTCGTACCGCCAAATCTGATTCGCTGGATATCTCCTGGCTAAAGGATAAGGACAGCATCGATGCCGATAACCTGCCAGAACCGGATGTGTTAGCGGCAGAGGCGATGGCTGAGCTGGTACAGGCGTTGGGAGAGCTGGATACTTTGATGCGTGAGCTGGGTGCGGGGGATGAGGCCGATGCGCAGCGCCAGTTGCTGAAAGAAGCGTTTGGTGAGGTATTGTAATGAATAGCAAAATACAGCCAGAGAATTGGCTGTCAAAGTTAGCAATTAATTGCTTTGATCAAATATCAACGATAAAAAACAAAGTGAAGAGCAGAGACTGCTTGTCTAAGGGACTATATCCTGTAATTGATCAAGGTCAAATTTTTATCTCTGGATACATCAACGATAAAAGCAAGCTTATCAAAGTTGATACTCCTATATGCATATTTGGCGATCACACTAGAATAGTAAAATGGGTAACATATGATTTTGTTCCTGGCGCTGATGGGACTAAGTTACTAAAACCAAAAGCCTTCATTCACCCACGGTATGCTTACTATAGCTTGTGTGCTTTAAATATTCCTGACAAAGGCTACTCACGCCATTTCAAATATTTCAAAGAATTGGAAATTAATTTACCCGGATGGGTAGAACAAAAAATCATCGCTGAAAAACTCGATACGCTGCTGGCACAGGTAGATAGCACCAAAGCACGTCTTGAGCAAGTCCCACAAATCCTGAAACGTTTTCGGCAGGCTGTTTTGACTGCCGCAATTAGTGGTAGGTTGACGGATGAATGGAGAAAATTAACTGATTTACATACGATATGGACATCTTACACTCTTGGAGAATTAGTAACTATAGATCGAGGCAGTTCACCAAGACCAATTAAGAATTATATCACCACCTCTGAGAATGGCGTTAATTGGATAAAAATAGGCGATGCGCGAGAAGGCGAGAAATATATACGCTCAACTAAAGAAAGAATAACAAAAGAGGGTTCTAAACAATCTAGAAGAGTAATTCCTGGTGATTTTATACTTTCAAATTCAATGTCTCTTGGTAGGGCGTATATAGTTGAAATTGAAGGCTGTGTTCATGATGGGTGGTTTATTTTACGTTTGCCTAAAAATATTGATAAAAATTATTTTTATTATCTTTTGTCGTCATCGGAACTCCAAACACAGTTCTCAAATTTAGCTGTTGGTGGGGTTGTTCAAAATATAAGAAGTGAATTGGTCAAAAAGGCTACTGTAAATATACCACCAGAAAAAGAACAAATTGAAATTGTCCGCCGCGTCGAACAACTCTTCGCCTACGCTGATACTATTGAAAAACAGGTCAACAATGCCTTAACCCGCGTCAACAATCTCACCCAGTCTATCTTGGCGAAGGCATTCCGAGGTGAACTAACCGCCCAATGGCGAGCAGAAAACCCGGAACTGATCAGTGGTGAAAATAGTGCTGCGGCTCTGCTGGAGAAAATTAAGGCCGAACGCGCTGCCAGCGGTAGTAAAAAAGCTCCACGTAAAAAGAAATAACATACAATCGCTCCCGACAATGTGTCGGGAGCGATAATCTCTTAAGGTTCCATCACTTCAACTACCACATCCGTTGACCAGTTTTACCGAAGAACAGGTATTACAGACTCGCCGCTGGGAGGATAAGAAAGATGATCTGTGGACGGTATATCAACACTTGCAGGAGAATTTAATCAAAGGGGGACTATCGGGCAGAAATGCAAAAGGCAAGCGAGCTCGCACTCGTTCAGTGAATGGCATCGATGGGGATATTAAATTGAACAAAGTACTGTGGGTAATGACTGAAAAGATGTATGAGCATTTTTCTAGAAGAGATTGAATATAAAAAATTACCACAGAATATTATTAAGTTAAAATATTCTGTGGATTATAAAAAGAGTAAAAAATAAATGTATTGAACTTATCTTATTAGGCTAGATAGTTTTTTTACCTCGTTCTCTAATTCATTTTTTTCAAATATTAATTTATTGAAATGTTTTATTTGAATTTTTATAAATCTATCCATCTCTATTTTTGAAAATTTATCTTTCACATAACACTCTAATTTTGAACTAATTTTTAAATCATATTTTTTTGTGTAATAAATTGTATTTAAAACGCATAACTCTGGTAATGGATTATCTTCCAGAACGATATCTAATACTCTGTTATTTAGAAAAAACTGGAAGCTATTATCATCATTCTCGATGAATTTTTTATTTTGGAAATCAAATAGAATGGATGAGCAATTAAAGAAAACAGTTTTCGGAAGTATATTTATTATATTAGACTGGTTTTTGTCTTTTGGGAGGACTCGATTTAAACCCCATGTTGAATTAGCTTGCCAGACATCAATGTTAATATCATTAAAATATAACTTTAAGCCACCAAACGAGTTTTTATTATATTTTACTATATTTTTAAAAGTTGAATGAAATTTATCAATATCAGATACAACAATATCAATATCTCTTACGTTAAAATTTGATAATTTATCTTTATATAAAAAATAATCCCTAATAATGCCACTAAAGAGAAAAACATCATTTTTTTCTTCCAACAGCACGTTGATTATTTGCTTGGCGAACTTAGGGAACCTATCCGCTAGGTAATCATTAAACGTATTTGCTTGAGTATTAATGATGTCTTTCTTCATAATATTTAAATTTTTTGTCCACTAAGTTTTTGATAATGATTAATTGCAAATAAATCTGTCATACCAGAAACGAAATCTACAATCAATTTTAGCTTAAAGTATGTCGATAAATCAACTATATGAAGGTCGGAAATATCTATTTTTTGCTTAGATTCTTCTATATGTTCTTTTTTAACAACATTTACTAAACTTGATGATATCATTGATTCAGCTTTACTTGCATATTTTTCTTGCATTTTTCTAATAGCCTTTTTGTCATTACCGAAACCTGTAGGTTTATAAAATAATAATCCAATGTAATAATCGAATAAACCTTTTAAGACAGCATCTCCAGCTAATTCTAAAGAGACGATTTCTCTATATGGAAAAATTATATTACAAGCAATGCTTTGTAATGTTTTTGTTAATTCAGTTAGTTTACCATCTTCAATTAACTCTTTATTATATTTCCCCATTTCAATTCTATCTAAATTATGGATGAAATTCTCAAGTGATTTTTCAACAAAAATACCTATCAAATAAGTTCTTATTTCAACTATTTTTTTATTTTCTGTACAGTTTTTTTCGATAGTGTTTTTAATTTTTAGGGTAACTTCTGTCATTAACGCTAGAGATTCATTATTTTCAGTTTCTTGAGTACCTTTTTCAAAGTGCTGAAGGATGTTATTAAGAGTAATTATTCCTTTATTAAATGCATCTTCTATATCAATAACAGAATAACAAATAGAATCGGCGGCCTCCATTAAATAACTTAAAGGATGACGCAAAGGTTTTTTGTATTTATCCATTAAACCACAATGATGATATATTTCTTCTAGGTATTTTTTTTCTGAGTGGAAAACGCCAGTTTTCTTTGATTCTATTTTTTCTTTATTTGGATGATCTGAATTTGGATATTTTAAATAAGATGCTAGTGTCGAAAAAGTCAAATTAAGACCATATAAATCATCGAGTGCCTGAAGTTTTGTTATAACTCTAAATCCCTGTGCATTACCATCAAAATGAATAAAATCATTTTTTTGTTCAATGGATAATTCCTCAAATATATTATCTGCAAATAATTTTCTAAAATAATTTTGTATTACAGTTTCACCAAAGTGACCAAAAGGAGGGTTTCCAATATCGTGTAGTAAACAACTACTTTTTAATATTACAGGAATAATTCTGTAGATGTTTTTATTGAAATCATCACTTATTGAACTGATTTTATCTTGGATTTTTTTATTATTACAGGCGCCAATTCCTAGCGAATATCCGACAGACATAACTTCCATAGAGTGAGTTAGCCTAGTGTGAATATTATCATTTGTATTTAATGGAAAAACCTGAGTTTTATCATGCATTCTTCGTAGCGCAGGACTAAATATGACTCGGCCTAAGTCACTTTCATATTGATTTCTATCATCTTCTAAATTAAAAGATGAAATTGAAGAACGTAATCTATTTGATGATAACAGTTTTTTCCAATCCATTACTGAATTCCTTTTGTTTAATATGTTGTGGTATTATAGTGTATCTTGACCTTTTTGTAACTTTACTCTTTTTCGTTATAGAGAGTTACAATGAGTTTATAAGTTTACCCTAGATAATGGTTTGTTTTTAATGATTATTAAAGTCTTTATTTACAGTTGATGCGTTATGAATATACCCAGTAAATTTACACTGAGGGTACATTTGCGGGTATAAAAATAAACAATAAAAACATATTACTTAAATTTCATGTTTTTAGTGTTGTTTTGCGAGTCCGGCATTCGCACCATAAGAACATCAAGAGACGTCAACCGACGTCTTTTTTTGTATCTGAAATCCCAGTTTTACAAGGCTTTTCCCCACTTTTCAGTCTTCCCAAGTATACTAAGGTCAACCCACATCAAGTACCTACTGTTGGTTTAATTATTGGTGTTTACCTTGATATTTTATGTGCAGAAGACAGAAAGAAAAGAGATGCGGGTAGAAAGTTAATAGCAAATGGTATTGATCCCAGAGAAAAACGCAAAGAAGTGGTCAGAAGGCCATAGCCATAGAGTGCTCAAAAGCCTTGAAGACAATATCTTTGCTGCTATTGGTAAATGTAATATTGCCGAATTGAAAACCCGCGATCTCCTCGAACCGATTAAAGCCGTAGAGATGTCTGGACGTCTTGAAGTGGCAGCACGTTTACAACAGCGCGTGACTGGCATTATGCGTTATGCCGTACAAAGTGGTTTAATCGACTATAACCCAGCACAAGATATGGCTGGCGCAGTTGCCACTGGTAAACGAGTCCATAGAGCTGCATTAGAACTTAAACGCTTACCTGAGTTCTTACAACGCATCGATGATTATAAGGGAAGACCGTTAACTAAACTTGCAGTCAAACTCACCTTATTAGTCTTTATTCGTTCCAGTGAATTACGTTTCGCTCGTTGGGATGAAATCGGTTTAAATAGAGGTTCCTTTAGTAAACAGAATGCTTCATATAAGCCTGTTGCATTCACTTGCCCTTAGACCCTGTATAAAGCACATATAAATTAAGCAAGAACTACGTTCGAGATATTGCGACAAATAACAAGCGACTAAAAGTCGAGATATTTCCTGTTGAGTTTAATTCCTACCCGTTTCTTTAAAAGAAAAATTTCTTTAAGATGAAATGAAATTAAGTCAAATAAAGTCACTGTTAGGTTTCCATGAGAATACTATTAATTGAAGATCACCTAAAAACCCAAGTGTGGGTCAAAAATGGGTTAGAAGAAGCGGGTTTTCTCGTTGATGTGACTAATGATGGTCGCGATGGTCTCTATTTTGCCTTAGAAAACAGTTATCAGTTGGTGATCCTCGATATCATGCTGCCTGGTATGAATGGCTGGGAAATTTTAAAAATCTTACGTACAGCTAAAAACATACCGGTAATTTGCCTCACTGCGCGGGATGCCGTTGATGACAGAATTAAAGGTTTAGAGCTTGGTGCCAATGACTATCTGGTTAAGCCGTTTTCGTTTTCTGAATTATTAGCTAGGGTTAAAAACCAATTAAAAGTTAACCAACCAGCCTCAACCACCATGACTATTGCGGATTTAAAAATCGACTTAACTCGCCATGATGTTGAGCGTGCGGGAAAGAAAATCACCTTAACGCGGCAAGAGTTTTCCTTATTGCTATTCTTCGTTCTACATTGCGATGAAATTTTACCTAGAACTTTAATTGCTAGCGAAGTTTGGGGCATTGATTTTGAAAGTGACACGAATATTATTGATGTGGCTATCCGTCGGTTGAGAAAAAAAATCGATGATGAGTTTGACGTTAAACTCATCGAAACCATTCGAGGGATGGGATACCGTTTAAATAGGCCTATAGAATGAAAAAGAAGTCACTTCGATTCAAACTTATTTCTCTGTTTATCGTTCTTATGGTTACTAATGCTGGGGTGGTGACATGGGTTTTGTATCATTCACTCAAAAATGAACTATCTGAACAAGATAATAATTTACTGGTTAACCGTGCGGAGCAACTTGCTAAGCTCATCGCTGGTGGTATTGATATCAAAACACTTCCCATGTATTTCCAAAGCATGATGGACATGCGTCAAGACTTGATCCAAATTTCTGATGCAGCAGGGAAAATACTGGTTACTACCAAACAAGAGTTATTGGGCTCCCAACCTCTTCAGTTAGTCAACCTTGAGCAGCTAAATATCAATGCCATTAACCATTGGCAAACTGCTCAAGGTATCCCTATTTCTGCGGTTTATTTCTCGATGAATTCCCCAATAGGGCCGCTCCATGTCGTTCTTGGTAAAGTTTCTGTCGACCGTAGTGGCGTGTTGACTCAATATCTCATCCAAAGCGTAGTGATTTCTATTTTCTCAATTTTGCTGATGGGGCTACTCAGCTTATGGCTGTTGAAAAAAGGATTATCCGACATTCAAGCATTGAGCCAGATAACGGTCAAAACAGACGTTCACGCATTAAATGATCCAATTGATATTGACCAGTTACCACAGGAGTTGAAAGAGTTGGGCGAATCAATGAATACGATGCGCCAGCGGTTAAAGCATGATTTTGTCAAACTTACTCAATTTGCCGATGACTTGGCGCATGAGCTGAGAACCCCAATTAATGCGATCCGGGTACAAAATGAAATAACACTTCAGCGTTCGCGCAGTGTTAGCGAATATGAAGGGATGATAGTCAGTAATATTGAGGAGCTCGATAAACTGTCACAAATGATACAAAGTACTTTGTTTATTGCCCGTGCTGAAAATAAAAATATTACCTTAAATCGAGAAAACCTTTCTTTATATACGTTAGTTAACGATGTCTATGAGCTCTTTTCTGCCTATGCAGAAGAAAAACAGATTGAGCTGCATAGCGAGTCCTCATCCCTGACTCTTGATGCTGACCCTGTATTACTCAGCCGAGTTTTAGTGAATATTGTCTCCAATGCGATTAAATATTCTCACCCGGGCACCCGTGTCGTTACCCAAGTTATAGCGCTGCCGCAACAGAGAGAAATTAAAATGACTAACCAAGGAGAACCTCTACAAAATAGTGATGAAATTTTCACGCGTTTTTGGCGTGGTGATAATGCTCGAACTACAGAGGGAACAGGACTTGGGTTAGCGATTGTGAAAGCGATAGTCGAATTACATGGCGGGGCAGTGAGTTTTGAGCACCATGCAGGAACCAGTACCATTACCCTGAAATTTCCTACAATTAAGTAAGATGACAAATTTGTCATCTTACTGTCAGCCACTTTTACTGCGCTTTCGGTATAACTAATTTCATATCCTTTTTGCTATGGAGCGCATGATGAAAAAGTTACCTAAAATTCCCACATCTCAAATCACGGATGAAACCCTCTTTTTTATGAAACGCCGTCAGTTACTTAAGGCTTTAGGCATTGGCGCTGCAGGTTTAACCGTTGCGGCGACAGCTAATGCAGGGCTGTTTTCTTGGTTTAACGACGATACGCCAACAACTCCGATGACGCCAAGAAAATCTCTGACATTTATTCAACCTGAAGAGTTTCAGCCATCTTTAACCCTCACACCAGAAGATAAAGTGATTGGTTATAATAATTTTTATGAGTTTGGGCTCGGTAAATCCGATCCTGCTGAGAATGCTCATACTTTAATCACGGATGAGTGGACGGTGACAATAGACGGCGAAGTGAATCGTCCTCTTACGCTTAATTTAGATGATATAAACACTAAGTTTCCCTTAGAGGAGCGCATCTATCGCATGCGCTGTGTTGAGGCTTGGTCGATGGTTATTCCATGGGTTGGTTTCCCTTTAGCGAAACTATTGGCTTTAGTCGAACCCACTAGCAAAGCCAAATATGTGGCTTTTGAAACACGCTACGCTCCAGAACAAATGCCAGGACAAAAAAGTCGTTATATTGGTGGTGGTTTATCGTACCCCTATGTTGAAGGGCTACGCTTAGACGAAGCCATGAATCCACTGACTTTGCTGGCGACTGGCGTTTATGGAAAGACATTACCCAACCAAAACGGAGCACCGATCCGGTTGGTCGTACCATGGAAATATGGCTTTAAAGGGATTAAATCTATCGTCAAAATTCGCCTTACTGAGCAAATGCCTGACACGACATGGAACCTATCAGCGCCGAGCGAATATGGCTTTTTTGCCAATGTGAATCCAGGTGTAAACCATCCTCGTTGGTCACAAGCCACTGAGCGTTTTATTGGTGCTGGAGGCTTAGGCCAAGTGACCCGACAGCCAACATTGTTGTTTAATGGATATGGCGAGCAAGTGGCAAGTTTGTATCAAGGAATGGATTTGCGGAGATATTATTGATGCCCCAAGACAATAAGTTCATCGTTGGATTAACCAAAGGGAGTTTTCACCTTATTGCTTTGCTCCCTCTAGTATGGCTAATTTTTTTAGTCGAGACCCAACGGCTTGGAGCCGACCCAGCTAAAGATATCCAACATTTTACAGGAATAGCTGCTTTGCGTTTGCTCATCATTATTGTATTGATCCCACTGGTTGCAAAATTATTGCGATTTACCGTATTGTTTCAGATGCGAAAATTACTGGGGGTATGGTGTTTTTTCTGGGCTGCGCTGCATTTAAGTAGCTATCTATTACTGGAAATTGGCGTAAATAATTTGGCGTTATTTTTCGAAGAGATTTTTTCGCGGCTCTATTTAGCAATTGGAGCGATTGCTTGGTTGTGTTTATTGTTAATGGCAGTTAGTTCATTCAACCGTATACGCCTTTATTTGGGCGTATGGTGGAAAAGAATTCATATGCTGCTTTACCCTACGCTCATATTGGCGCTTTGCCACTATACTTTGTCACTAAAAACCTTAACGCCTGAACCATTTATCTATTTAGCCGTTGTGGGGAGTGCGTTTGCTTATCGCATGCGGAGCCAGCAAACACAACGAATAAAACCTTAATAAAGGGTGACGCGCTTTAATCGTATTCTTTCCTGATACTATCAAATGTCAGTACTGGAGTTTCTCAGTATTAGGTATTTGGTATGTATCTCAATATTGTGTAAAGCAAATCTGTACATCGTTTTATGATAAGTGCTTGTCGTCTTGCTCATCCCCTTCTTGTGGTAACGGTTATATCGTTACTATTTGAATTGAACCCAAACTTAGTGTGACTCGGCTAAATTCTTATTTTTCTACAGGGATGAAATGTTTAAACGAATCTTTCATGTACACTTTATTAAAGTATAAAATTAACAAATATGAAATATAATATCTTAATACTCATTATCGGAGTAATAAATATTCTGGTTTTTTATATTGTGTTGGAATTTATTGGGTGTTAGTGATGTTTTCTATGGTCCATAATTCTGGTGATAAACTTTACGGTAATTTATAATTAATTTGTTGGTGTTTATAAATAACAAAGCTCAGATAAGTCTTAAAAAAAATTCATATAATTTACAAACGCAAAATTCGAGTAATGCTGCATTCTTAAGTTGTATTTTGCGATTGAAATTTCACCATAAAATACATCTCATTAGTAAAATCTGTGTTTCAATATTTTAAAATGTACCAAAATGTAATTTCCAATATGAGTAAATCTAATTTTGCATCCATAACATATTGTTATTTATATTATTAATTTTACTGTTGAGCTGTTTTGTTACATTTACTTCGTATTAATAGGGCAATAAATTGTTTTTAATAGCAATCAATTTGCCTTATCGATTATACAAAACAAATAATCAACCATATAATCATTAAAAATTTTAGGACGGTATCTATGGTTCAGATTGGTGCCTATAATTAATTTTTAATACAAAGGTTGAATTAAATGACTTATTTTTCTAATGAGATAAATAAAGAGATAGGACAGTATTTGAGAGGAATTAGAAAAGAGCAAAACTTAACTGGTGGAGAGTTAGCAAGAAGATTGAATATTAGCCAGCAGCAGATATCTCGATACGAGACGGGGAAAACAAAGCTAACATTTGAAATGATGGATACAATCCTAATCATATTCAATAAGTCTTGGAGAGATTTTTTTAACCACGTAATAGATAAATATGATAATGAAAGATTACAGTACACCATGAAAAATGGGAATAATTATTTTTCTATTTTAGATAAAGATATTAAGAAAATGTGGCGATAATTCGGTTAATAAATAGTTTAATTCGTTTAGTGAAGGGAAATTGTTAAACATAACTAATGTAATATATTAAAATGAAAACTTTATTAAAAATAATCATTAATTAATTTTAAAGTTAATGATTATTTTTATCTAAAGTTGTTATTAACAACTGTTACGTTGAAACATACATCATGTAAGAATTACACAGGATTAAATAATCATGAAATTGAATAAATTTGTAATGGGTGCCGTATTTGCATCAGGTTTTGCTTCATTCGCAGCAATGGCTGCTTATACTGGTACTCCTACTAACGGTACTATCGAATTTTCAGGTGAGTTAGTGAATTCTGCTTGTGGTTTAAGTCAAGAATCAAGTCCTGTAAAAGTTAACTTTTATCAGATCCCTATTTCTAATTTAAAAAATGGTGAGCGTGCAGGTAATATCAAGAAAGATATCGTTCTGCAAGGGTGTGATACTACCGTTGCACAAACAGCAACAGTAACTTACACACCATCAACTATTAACCCTAATGATAATACATTAGCAGCGTTCACTTCAGGTACTGCAAGTGGTGCTGGTATTGGTTTAAGAGACAATGGAAATAAAGATGTTGTTTGGGGACAAGCTTCTTCTTCTGTTAACTTGTCTAATGGTAAAACTGCAATTCCATTCGTTGCTTATTTAAAATCTGATAATGCATCTAATGCAGTGACTCCAGGTAGCTTTGATTCAACTATCAATTTTAAAATTGATTACCAATAATTTGTAATTGGTTTTATATCAATGTGCGGAGTATTTAATACTCCGCATTAATAAAACCTACCAATAACTAAATGGTATTGTCCATGATAAGTCGGGTTGCAAAAATAACACTAGGCTCTAGTTTGTTATGGCCTCTATTAAGTTGGGGAATGACCGGCAATAACACCCCTGGTGATATTGTAATGCAAGGTGAATTAATAGAAGCCTCATGCACGATTGATCCTGAAAGCCGAGAGCTTTGGGTTAATTTTGGTGAAATTAGTGCCCGAGAGATCACCCCTGAAATCAATATTTTGGTGAGTAAGGATTTTGATATAAAGCTCGTTGGATGTACGTTGCCTTCTAATGACAAAGGTAGTGCATCGCGCGCGCAAATAACCATGATGGGAACCTCTGTTAATGATGACCAAATTTTACAAGTGAGTGGTGATTCAGAAGGATTTGGAATTCAATTTAGAGATTCTCACGGAGAAATACTTAAGCTTAATAGAAATATGCCGGATTACACATTATTAGAAGGGCGCAATAGATTAGATTTTACTGCTGTTTTAGTTGCTTATCAAAAGCATATTAAGGCAGGTGATTTCGAAGGGGTTCTAAGGTTTAGGATGGATTATTTCTAAAACTAATAATTACATATAAAAGAGAATTGAACTAAATCTCTAGCCAACGAGTGAATACTGAGTAATTAAAATGATTATTTTAAATGGAAATATAAATAATATAAAAAGACTATTTGCAATATATATTGCAGTACTTTGCTATTCACCAAATATGTCTGCAAATGATCTTGTTGAGTTTAACGTTGACGTATTAGATGTTGGTGATCGTAACAATATTGATTTAACTCGATTCTCTAAAGATAACTTTGTATTTCCTGGGACTTATTTATTAGATGTCTATATTAATGGACAATCATTGTCGCAGCAGAAGGTCACTTATATTACCGATCCTCAAGATAGTGAAAAATCATTAGTTTGTTTTACTCCTAAGCAAATTGAAATGTTAGCGCTCAAAGAAGATGCGTTAAAAAAAATCCAAGCCATATCCCCTGAATGTTCAAATATTTTACCTATTTCAGGCGTTAAAATTAATAATAATGAAGGCAAACTGGATATCACTATTCCACAGGCATGGATGAAATATTCCGATCCTAGTTGGGTACCGCCTGAGCGTTGGGATTCAGGGGTTTCAGGCCTTATATTTGATTATAACCTGACAGGGTCAATTTCTCGTTCTTTGACGACAAATACAAACAAGCACTCATTGTCAGCATATGGCCAAACCGGGTTTAACTTAGGGGCGTGGCGCTTTAGAGCTGATTATCAAGCTAATTATAACGAGCGCGGTGATAGAAAATTCGATTGGAACCAGTTTTATGCATATCGTCCTCTGATCCACATGGCGGCTAAGCTGACACTGGGGGAAATTTATTTAAATTCTCAGGTTTTTGACACGATCCGTTTCACTGGTTTTAACTTGGCCAGTGATGAACGTATGTTACCTCCGAATCTACGGGGATATGCGCCACAGATTAATGGTATCGCGAAAAGCAATTCAAAAATTGTTGTGACTCAAGCTGGGCGTGTCGTTTATGAAACGACGGTACCTGCGGGGCCATTTAGTATTCAAGATTTGCAAAGCTCCGTTCGTGGAACCTTGGATGTCAAAGTTGAAGGTGATGACGGCGAGATATCGACTTTTCAAGTTGATACGGCAAATATTCCTTATTTAACGCGCCCAGGTTATGTGCGTTACAACGCTTCGGTCGGTAAGCCATCTCGATTTAATCACAAGCTTGAGGGGCCAATGTTTGCCACGGGAGATTTCTCTTGGGGACTGAGCAATAACTGGTCACTCATTGGTGGGCTACTTTTTGCTGGTAGGGATTACACCGCAATATCTGCTGGGTTAGGGCGTGATTTATCTATATTTGGTGCACTTTCTGCAGATGTCACACAATCCATTAGCAGAATGCCAGGTGATAACACGCAAACGGGTTCTTCTTATCGCCTGAGTTATTCAAAATCATTTGATGAACTTAACAGTACGATTACTTTTGCGGGTTACCGCTTCTCGCAGGATAAGTTTAGAACGCTGTCGCAATATTTAGATGAGCGTGAGAACAGATATCTGGGTATTGGCCGTCAAAAAGAGATGTATACCGTGACAGGGAATAAAACTTTTTGGGCTGATGATCCTGATTGGAGAACGACGGTATTCCTAACTTATACCCATCAGACTTTTTGGGACCAAACATCTCAAGATAGGTATGGCTTATCTGTGGGTCGAACATTTCGTCTAATGGGCATCGATGGTGTCTCAACCAATATTGCGGCTTACCGTTCTGACTATCGAGGCCGACGTGACGATAGCATTTCACTTTCGGTTTCAGTACCTGTTGGTGATAGCCGTTGGGCAGGATACGACTTGCAAAACAGCGGCAGTAAGACCAGCCACATGCTGTCTTACAGTGATAACAGGGACATGAATAACTTATGGCGAGTTAGAGCCGGCCGAAGCAGCGATGATCGCGTGCGGTTTGATGGATATTATCAAAAACGGACGCAACTTGCTGAAGTTAATACCAATGTCAGCTATCAAGAAAGGCAAACGGCATCGATCAACGGGACATTACGCGGTGGTTTTACTGCTACCAAACATGGCTCTGCATTACATAACAGTACTGGTACAACGGATACAGCAAGAATTATGGTCGATACCAACGGTGTTGGTGGCGTGCCGTTTAACCATGAAAAAACGCGGACTAACTGGGCTGGTATTTCTGTTGTGCCTGACATTGTCAGCTATTACAGCTTCGACACACGTATTGATGTTGATAAGTTAAAAAATAACGTTGATACCAATAAGGCGATAGCAACATCGACATTAACAGAAGGTGCAATCGGTTATCAGCGGTTTGATGTAGCAGAAGGTGAAAAGCTCATCGCAACTATTCGTTATAACGATACGGTACCTCCGTTTGGTGCTGATGTGACAAACGCTGATGGTATTAATATTGCCATGTTAATGGAAAATGGATTGGCGTATTTGATGGCAGTAAATCCTAAAGAAACATTAACGGTATCTTGGGGCGGAAAAGCGCAATGTAAAATTCAACTGCCTGAAAAAATTAATTCGGGTATGTCAGTTTTGCTGCCTTGCCAATAATGTAATGACAGTTTGAAAAAGTATCTTATAAGGTAGAGAAAATGGCGATTCGTATAAATAAATGGGTAGGTGGTTTGCTAGTTATGATGGTTGGCGTAGGGCAATCATATGCAGGTATTTCACTAGATAGAACACGACTGATCATTAAAGGCGATGAAAATTCTGCGAGTGCTAATTTATCAAACACCAGCTCAAGTATTCCTTTTCTTGCTCAGTCATGGGTTGAAGATGCCAATGGGAAAAAAATTACATCGCCATTAGTTGTATTACCTCCATTACAACGCATTAATGGTGGGCAAAAAGGCGTTGCTCGTGTTTCAAAAACAGCCGAAATAGATAAGCTCCCCCAAGACCGAGAAAGTCTGTTTTATTTAAATGTGCGTGAAGTTCCACCGAAGCCTGATAAACCAAATGTTTTACAGCTAGCGATGCAATCGCGCATTAAATTATTTTATCGGCCGACAGCTATTATTCCTGAATCTAAAAGTGCGGTTTGGCAAGACCAAGTGACATTTTATAAACAGGGGAATAATTGGCGTGCTGAAAACCCAACACCTTATTTTGTAACCATTATTAGCCTGAATAATAAACTTGTGGCAGACGGCGGAAAAAAACTGACTGATTTTCCTGGCGTAATGATCGCCCCTAAATCTAATCTCGATATTAAGGTCAATAGCTCAGCTGATAGTTTCACCATGATGTATGTGAATGATTATGGTGGTCATCCAGAACTGAAATACAGTTGTAGCGGAAATACGTGTAAAGCGTTACCACCAGAACAACAGATTCGCTAGGAGTATTCATATGAACATTAGGTGCTTAGGGATCGTATTGTTAGGGCTAGGAAGTTTCTCTGCGGTTGCAGATATTGCGGATGAAAAACTATCACGCCAAACGTTGCTAGACGTTCATAGTACTGTGCATTTTACAGGGAGTGTTTATGCGTCACCTTGTGTCCTCGAATTGGAGACTCAAGAGCAATATATTGATTTAGGTGAGATTAATGCTAGAGCGTTTCGTCGTATTGGCGATAGAAGCGCGCCTGTTGCATTTAATATTCGACTCAAAGATTGTCAGCGAGGAGCATCTAAGTCATTTGTGAATGCTGCTGGAGAGTCAACTCAAAATGCGCAGCGTTACTACCTAACAGGTGAAAGTGCTGTTTCATTGAGTATTGCAGGAGATTCGAATTTTTTTAACCCTGAGCTCGTGCGAGTTACAGGTGATATTCGAGGCGCAGGATTACGTATTTCCAGTAAGGAACATCAAAACCTAATGGTCAATCAGCCAACAAGCTCATGGGTGATCAAACCTGGTGATAACAACATTACACTTAATGCCTCATTAGAATCTACAGCACAGTCTGTTTCAGCGGGAACTTTTAGTGGGTTAATTAGGCTAAAACTGGAGTATTTATAACCATGTTTGTATCCAACAACAAAAAACTAAAAGATATGACTCTTGTGGCTGGTTTACTGACAATAGGGGCTTTCCCGTTATCTGCTTTGGGCTTTCCTCACGGCTCGGTTATACCTACTGGGGGGACTTATACATTCGAAGCAAGGATGAATAATCAGATACTTGTCAATGAGAAGGATGCCGAAACAGTATTCAATTTTGATGTAGGTAACTGGCCTTTTTTCGATATTTATTGCCAAAAAAAAATGAATACAGGAGGGTCTGGGAGTTCAGATCCTGATTCAGGAATGACATTTGATTTAATGTCAACCATTCCTACATCAATGCAAAACCCAGGGTATCTGAACCTTAATGAATATTTTGATGTAAAAGTTGAAATTCAAATTGGGGGAACGATTGGTCAGAAAGTTCCTGTTCCTGTTAAAGATATATGGAATGGGGGATCTGAGCCAATAGAGTGTATTCCACCGAGTGTCAATAGCCGTGATTATGGCGTCGAGTTACGGACGGGATCGAGCGGAACAATCACGTTTAGACTGAAAAAACCGATTATAAATGGTATTACCATCAACCAAGCTGAACTGGTACAGGTTTTTGCTAAAAAAGGCAGCCCAGCGAATGGCAGTACAGCTTATGCGTCAATCCCTTCAACTCGGGTTGTTTTAGGTGCAGGGATTATCACAGTTGCTGACGAGTGTACGATTAATCAAGGTAACCCAATTAATATTGATTTTCTTGATGTAGCAAATACGAGTGAACGGTTAAATGGAGTTAATTATGCTCAGCCCTTTAAGATCCCAGTCAAATGTAGCGGTGGGAGTTTTACGACAGGTGATTTAAATATCAAGCTGTCACTCTTACCAGGGGCGTCAGGTAGTGCGGATTTTAACCCTGCTTATTTCGGTACATTAAAAAATGGTGTGAAACGCACAAATCTTGGCATTGTGGTGACTGATAATGTGACGGGTACATTGGTAAAACCGAATCAAGCATACCAAGTGCCTAACTTTATTAATAACCAAGGTACTTGGAACTTAACGGCTGCGCCAATAGCAGCGCCTGGAAGTAGTGTGGAAGAAGGTGAGTTTACAAGTACCGGAACCATTCTTGCTGAATTCCAATGAGGCCGATCATGCGAAATAATAATCAGTTAAAACGTACAAAATATTTATTGTCGATTGGCTTATATTTATTAGTCTCGGGGGCGGTGAGTGCGAGTGTGATCCCGAGTAATATGGGTAGCTATTCATTCAAAGGCATGGTTGTTGCTACGCCATGTCAGATAGCGCCTGGAAGTGAGAAGGTCTCTGTTAGTTTTCAACAAATCTCGGTTAAAGAACTTTATAAAGAAGGCAAATCGAAACCTTTAAATTTCTCAATTCATTTAGCGAACTGTAATACGACTATATTTAAATCGGTGACAGTGACATTTAATGGAATTGAAAATGGGAATCTTCCTGACCATCTTGCGATTAGTGACCAAAGTGAAGCTAGCGGTATTGGTATTGGGTTATTAAATTTAAATGAAACACCCATAGAATTGAATACGCCATCACTAGCGCAAAACTTGGCAACAAATAATACGGAAATTCAATTTAAGGCTTATGTCGAGGCTGAGCCTGAAGCGAGAGTTAACCAAACTATTACTTATGGGAATTTTTATAGTACAGCATACTATACATTAAATTATCAATAACGAATAAAAATATGATTTTTGCAATAAAAATTAAAAATAATAAAAAAGAAAGTTATCCATGGGGGCTTTTAGGTTTTGTTATAATATTTTTTGGTATTATATTGCATATTTATTTGCCGAATATGGGCGGAACAGGTTTGTCATTACCATTTAATATAATTAGTAGTTTTTTTATTGCTTTTTTTATTATAGTGGTTAATATTACACAAATTAAAAATTCAAAATTATATTACTCTAAGTCGAGTAATTATATTACGCTTGGGTTGGTGTTATTATTAGGTTTATGTTTTTTTTCACCTGAAGATTACCAGCTTAATGCATACTTGACTGCATATTGGTTATTGGGTGCGTTATTTTTTTATCAAGTTTTATTGCAAATAAATATTTCAGAATCCGTATTGAAAATAATTGTTTGCAGTGTATTATTTGCTGCTATTATTGAGAGTCTATATTCAATAGCACAAGTTTTTAAATTTTTCCCAATATCAGGGGATAGGCCATATGGCGTATTCCAACAAGTTAATGTTCTTTCTAGTTTTATTTGTGTTGGCATTGCCAGTGCAATAGGTATGTTTATTTTAATAAGAACCATCACATGGTATGCGTCTACTATTATCATTGTGAGTCTCATTTTAATGAGCACAGTATTATCGTTGTCTCAATCATTAACTGGATATTTAAATTTATTATTAATTGTTGTTGTTTTTTATTTTTTTGCAAAGTATCATCGTAAATATATTTTTTATTCTGTAATAGCGATTGTTATCGGTCTTATTTTTGGTTATGGAATAAAAGTTGCTTTTAATATTTCTGACTTTTCTGAAAGTAAATTACAGACATCGCATATTAGATGGGTATTGTGGCAGCATAGTTTATATTTATTCAGTGAGAATGTTTTATTTGGTACGGGTGTTGGTAGTTTTGAATCTGTATTTTTAGAGCGCTTTGGTGGTGGGTTACTAGAAACCAAAGTAAGGGGCATGTCACATCCACATAATGAGATATTACGTTGGATGGTTGAAGGTGGGTTAGTTGGCATTGCTGCGATATTGTTAGTTATTATTGGTGGTGGGTATCTACTTTATTCTTCATTAAAAAATAAAAATAATAATTATGTTTTTTTAGTTATTGCATTACCAATTGTTTTACACATGATGACAGAGTTTCCATTGTGGCTATCAATACCTCATGGGGTGGTACTGATACTGCTAATACGTTGTGCTGATATTCCAACTAAAAAATATCATTTGAATAAAGTTGTAGGGTATTGTTCTAAAATAGTTATTGCGTTAGGTGGTTTTTTATCAATGGGGTTGCTGTATTTTACTTTGCAAACGCAGCAATATTTAACCTATATAGAAAAAACAGGGCAACAGTTTCTTCTTTCGAGAAATGAGCCTGATTATAGCGAATGGAAATATTACTTAATCGATGATCGTTATAAATTAGATCTCAATATGGGATATTTATTACGCTATAATGAGACGCAAGACCCTTATTATTTGAATTTGTTTTCATCTTGGGCTGAAAGTTATTCACGTTCTTGGTCAGATGTTAATGTTTATTTTTCTTGGATCCTTGTTTTAAATGAATTAGGTGAGAGAGAGAAAGCGAAAAGTGTCAAAGAAAAAGCGATTTTTTTATTTGATAATAATGAAAAATTAGAAGAATTGAATTTTTAATTATTCATGTGGTACTTCATGTGTTAATTAAAAATCTAAAGAATTTATTGATGTCCATTATCAATAAATAGGGTGTTTTATTAATTTAAATCTATATAAAAGGAAATAACATGAAAAAGTTAAATGCTATCGAAGCTGCTGCTGTAATTGGTGGAACAGAACAAGTTTGTACTGATACTTATGAGAGCATCACTATTGGTGGAGTTAAATCTTGCCAATTAGTAACAACTTGTACTGATAAGCACGGTAACAAAACATACTCAGCGAAAGCTGTTGATGCACCAAACTGTGATGTAACAGCTCCATAATATTAAATTTAATTTTTATTAGTTGATACATGGGGAGCTATCCCCATGTATTTTTCGTACCTGAATGGAATTAACTGTTATGAATACTCGTTTTAAACCAATAACTATTACACTTTATACTCTATTTGTTATTATCGTTTCTTCACTCATGACGGTTTTGTCCTATCATATTTTTGTTTTTAATACTTTCTCAAATGATGATGCACAAGTTTCTTCTTTTATTGAATTTAATAGTGAACAAGCTCTGTTGAGTCCAATAAAAGAAAATAATAGCATCATAGAAGTTGTTTCTTATGGTTGCCATTATTGTGCAGTAAATCATGACAATGTCAGCCAATTCGAAAAAACACTCCCTGAGAATGTCAACTTTAAAGTCATTCATTTAGCCAAGGATAATAATCTAGGGCTGGCTGCCTATGCGCCTATTTTTGCGACATTGGAAGAGATGGGTGTGGAATCTCAATACCGTCAGGATCTTTATACTGCCGTTATCAGCGATAAGCTTGATTTAGCTAACAAAGATGTCTTAAACCAATGGTTAAAACAGCACAATATTGATTCTACTCAATACCTAAAAACCAGTGAAAGCCAAGCCGTTCAAGAACGTCTTAAATATATGCTTGAAATTAGCAAATTTTATCAAATCACTGGAACACCTGCCTTTATTATCAATAAACGCTATGTTGTTTATCAAGACCGCGATTTTGCAGACTTTACTACCTATATGCTTGAGTTATTAGACAAAAGTAATGAGGAGTTACGGTGATCCGGTTTTTCATTGTTTGGACGGTATTTACAGCGAAAAACTGTTTGATGCCGTTTAAAAAAGGATATCAAAAACTTAATCATAGTGGGCTTGCCTTTTTACGGTTGTTATTGCGTCGGGGCTATATCACATCGGTATTATTTGTTTCTAATTTATTATGTCGCGCTGGTTTATTAGGCCGTCAATATCGTAATCGTAATAAAGTCGCCACGGAAAACTTTCGTAGTTTAATGGAAACGAAAGGGCATATTGATATGAGCTGGATAGCTATTCGACGCTTCATTTTGGAAGAGGCAGCCACATGGGGACAAAACCAAGAAATCATGGCGCAAGTTCGAGTTTGTACCCTTGAACTTGATAGCGTTGTTGCGCCTTTGCACCAACAAAATAAACCCGTTGTACTTGCTCCGTTGCATATGGTTTCTGATGTTTTAGCCACAATGGTTGGGGCGGGGGTGACTCCTGGCAATGCGACGGTGGTGGTTTCGTCGAGCGCAGAGCAGCAAAAGTATAACGCTTCGGCACGTGAGCTAGGTCAGGTGAATTTATCTTATTGCTCTATTCATCAGGGAAATAAAGTATTAGCTAGCCAATTAATGACCGCGATGACAGAAACGGCGACAGGGCAAAAGAATATGATTGTTTTCCCTGATATTACCCCTGATTACACGGTTCAAACTGAGGAAGGGGCGTCGAGCAAATTATCGTGCCATTTATTTAACCGTGCAGCAAAGTTACACAATGGTGTCGTGCGTTTATCCAGTGCGATTTCGGCACAGGTAGTTTTTTATCATCTGTACTACCAAAACGGTTTACAAATCAAAGTTTATCCGCCTGTTGCAGCAAAAGATGTTGCAACTCAAATGCCAGCCATTATTGAAAATGCGGTTCGTCATTATCCCAATGATTGGCTTTTATGGCATAGCCATTCACTTTATTTTATTAGCCATTAAATAATAATGAAAAATATTATTCCAAATTTTGTTTCTCAAGAAGAAACCAATGAATGTGGCTTAGCATGTATTGCGATGTTAGCACAAACCCAAGGCCTCAACGTTTCTCTTGAAACGCTGCGAGAGATGTATCCGGCATCGGATCATGGAACTTCTTTGATTGATCTTTCGTCCATCTTAGCTAATTACGGTGTTGCGACGACACCGGTGCTATTTGAGCACCAAGAGCTCAATAGCTTACCGCTTCCCGCTATTTTACATTACGGAGCAAACCATTTTGTGCTGCTTGCTTATCGTAAGGGAAATAACGTGTGCGTGATGAACCCTGCAATTGGGCAGCAATGGTTACCTTTCTCTGCATTAAAAGCGGAAATCAGCGGCTATGCATTAATTTTAGAGCCGGATACCGCGCTGGAAAGAATTGAATCGCTAGCACCAGAAGACAAAAATGATGGGGATGGGAAAAAAGCTCCTCATGCAATGAGCCTGAAAGAAACCTCAGAGATTCGCGGTGTTTATTGGTTGATGATATTCGCTTTTTTGGTTTCTTTAACGCTATTTTTAATGCCAGCCATGGTGAGCAATGCGATTAACCAAGCCTTTTCCGACGCTAAAAATGCCATTTTCCCTTATGGCTGGTTTATTGTTGCCTTTGTGGTTGCAACACTATTAGCCCTTGGCGTGAGAATGCTCAGCGAGCGTTTCGTAAAACACTTTGTGTTGATTAAAAGCGGGGTTGGCTTTTCCCGTTTATTGAGTAATCCATTGCGCTTTTTTGAAAAACGCGCACCCGGGGATGTTTTTAGCCGTTTTGTTGCTTGGCAGAGGGCATTAACCGAAAAAATTGAGCTGGATAACGGGTTACGAACGGATTGGGTTATTTGTGCAATCGCATTAGGTACCATGTTTTGGATTGCCCCCGTGTTAGCCGCTATTTCGGCTGCGGGTGTTACCGTGATGGGCTTAATTAGTGTATGGGCGATTATTCGTGACCGGTGGTACACCCAGCAGTTACAGCTAAAATCAGCAGAATTAAATGACTTTTTTATGGAGACGCTGCAAGGCATTCTGACCATAAAAACAGCAGGGATAGAAAATCAGCGTAAGGCGCAATTTGCATGGTTAAACCGTGAATTGTTTACCTGTATGCAACGCAGAAATGTGTATCAACAAATTAAAGATGGCATCTATCAATTAATCGGTAGTTTGGAGATGGTCATTTTTATGTTGGTGGTTCTACCTATGGTGGCCAATGAGTTAATTTCGTTGGGGGATTTCTTTGCTTATAGTTTCTTACGTCAAATTTTCACCAATTATGTGACGCGTATTTTTTATGCGATTATACATAAGTCACAACTGCATATTATTGATACACGCGCCCATTCTTTATTCCCTAAGAAAAGCGAGCAGGACACCGAACCATTCCACGAGAAACAAGCCTCAGTGCAAGGAAATGCACCACACTTATCTTTCAAGGGGATTCATTTCTGTTATGACCCTGCAAAACCGATTTTAAATAATGTGTCATTAGACTTACCTTCAGGCTCACAGGTTGCCATTGTTGGGGAATCTGGGGTAGGAAAAAGCACGTTATTACGCACCATTGCGGGTTTATTCAGCCCACAGCAAGGAATATGCGAATCCAATGGGGAAGCCGTCAGTGTGCAGCAGCTTACGCAATTGGTTTGCTTGCAAAGCCAAGAAGATATTCTATTCAATGCGAGAGTCTTAGATAACATTACGCTATTTGACCCTAATTTCCGTGAAAAAGATAAAAAAAGAGTCGAAGTGCTGCTCGATAAATTGGCACTCGGTGCAGTGATTAATCAATTACCTGGTGGAGTGAATGCGTTAATAAGAGAAAGCCATGCGGCACTGTCACTTGGGCAACGCCAACGTTTGTTATTAGCTCGTTCGTTGTACAGTGCCCGTCCTATTTTATTATTGGATGAGCCCACTGCCAATTTGGATGAAGAAACAGCAAAAATAGTCATGGCGACTATTCAATCACATTGCCAGAAAACAGGTAAGACATTGATTGTCGTCACTCACAGTGAAGAGCTGGCGGCTAATTTTGATGCACTTTACCGAATCGTGGATGGGAAATTAAGTCTTGAGATAAGCACCAATAAAGACCCTTCTGTCACCGCAGGCACGCTTCAATCTGAACCTTCTTTATTAGCGGTAATGGAAGGTACTCCCTTATGACCTCTCGTCACGTAACACCAATATTGGGTTTAACGGCCCGACGATTACGCATTTTAGGTGGGCTGGTGGCACTGCTTGTGTTGATCGTGGTGATCGGCCGTTTTGTTTGGCAATCACCCGCCCCTGTATTGTATGAAAACGTAATTTTATCGGTGGAACGTGGCGATATAGAAAAAATCGTTATGGTAACGGGGAAATTAAAGCCCTCAATGCAAGTTAACGTAGGGGCTCAGGTTAACGGGCAAATCAGAAAATTGTATGTAAAACAAGGCGACAAAGTAGTTAAAGGGGAGTTATTAGCAGAAATCGACCCGACTATCCAACAGTCTGAGCTCAAAAATGCAACTGCCCGGTTATCCAGTGCTCAGGCGCAAAAACGGGCTGCAGAAGCAACTTTAATACAGTACATCAAAGCCTATCGGCGTCAGGTAGTGATGCAGCGAGATGGTTCTGGTATTCGCAGTGAATATGAACAAGCGCAAGCACAATATGAGGCGCAATTACAGCAGGTTAATGTCAATGAGGCGTTAATCACGCAATCAGAAATGGACGTACAAACTGCACAAGCTAACCTCAATTTTACACGGATCGTCGCGCCGATCAGTGGTGAAGTGCTGGGTATTGTGGCGAACGAAGGGCAAACCATCGTTTCTTCACAGACAGCACCAACCATTTTAGTGTTGGCGAACCTGGATAAAATGCAGGTTCAGACACGAATTTCAGAAGCGGATATTCAAAAAATTAGCCCAGGCCAACCCCTCACGTTCTATGTGATTGCAGACCCGGAAACGCACTACGAAAGTACGATGGGGTATGTTCAACCCATTCCGCCCGAAGCGCTTGATGAAAATAACAATAATTCTGGAGGGCAACAGAACAGCGCAATTTACTACAACGGAACGTTCGAGGTTGATAACGCTGATCGTGCATTAAAGACATCAATGACAGCGCAAGTATTTATTCGTGTTGCACAAGTAAAAGATGCCATTCGACTCCCTACTAGTGCGCTGGGGCGTGCGATGGGTGCAAACCAATATGAAGTGACCGTGATCAAAAATGAAAAACCGGAAACGCGCACCATCAAAGTGGGCATTAATGACCGCCATTTTGTCGAAGTTCTTGAGGGAATTAGTGAGGGTGAACAAGTTGTTATTCAATCAGATAATGTGGCGAGTGAATAATGGCGATGACACGAAATGTATCTTTAACTCGTCCTCTGATTGAACTTCATCATGTTTATCGTGAGTTTTCAGCTGGTACACAAACCATTCCTGTTTTGAATGATATTTCGCTATCAATTAATCAAGGAGAGATGGTCGCTATCATTGGTGCATCAGGTTCAGGTAAATCAACTCTGATGAACATCATTGGTTGTTTAGATAAGCCCTCTCAAGGGGAAGTATTTATCAATGGGATTGCGGTTCATGAGGTGAATAGCGACCAACTGGCGGAATTACGTAGCCAATATCTTGGATTTATTTTTCAACGTTATCACCTAATGCCCTACCTGACTGCAGAGGAAAATATTGCGATCCCCGCTTTGTATACGGCAATGCCAGAAGATGAGCGGAGCGCTCGAGTTGCTTTATTAGCAGAAAAGTTAGGGTTACAAACGCGCTTGGATCACAAACCTTATCAATTATCTGGTGGGCAACAGCAGCGTGTCAGTGTCTGTCGCGCCTTGGTCAATGGTGCGCAAATCATTCTTGCGGATGAACCTACAGGGGCATTAGATAGCGCTAGTGGCCACGCATTGATGGATATTTTACATCAACTTCATCTCGATGGGCACACTGTTGTGATTGTGACCCACGATAAAAATATCGCTCAGCAAACTCAGCGAATTATTGAAATTAGTGATGGAAAAATTGTTTCTGATAAGCAGAACCAAGCGCAGAAAGGCACAAAACAACGACACCAGCTTCCTACTGTTGAAGATAATGGCCGTGCATCGGTGTGGCGCAATATTATTGAGTCTATTCGTATGGCATGGCGGGCCTTACTCGGTCATCGCATGCGTGCATTTTTGTCGATGTTGGGAATTATCATCGGTATTTCTTCTGTGGTGTCATCAATGGCCGTGGGGGAAGGAGCAAGACGCTCCATCATGGATGAAATCGGGAAACTCGGCAGCACGACTCTGGAAATTCGCCCTGGCACTGGGTGGGGGGCTAAGCGGCCTGATATGGAGCGTGCGTTATCGTTAAATGATGTCAAAAGCCTAAAGCAGTTGCCATGGGTTGAGTCTATTTCCCCCGTCGCGAGTAGCATGACGATGGTCGTTAATAAAGGCTTGGATAACTCCATCATGCTTAATGGCGTTTCAGAAGAATATTTTGCGGCACAAGGGTTTCAGCTTTTACATGGTAGCTTATTCAGTACGCTCGATATGGCAGACAGTGAGCCCGTTATCGTGTTGGATGAAGGAAGCCGAGAGGTACTTTTTCAACCAGAAGAAGAACCATTAGGGCAAATTGTGCAAATTGGCCATTCACCATGGCGAATTATTGGTATTGCCCGTAAACCGGGGCCCAAAATGTCGAGTGGCTTTGTTATGGGGTGGGTGCCTTACTCATCCTTACAGCAACGTGTGGTTGGGGACAAACCCATTGAATTTATTTCGTTGCGTTTCCCTGAAAGCTTAACTTCTCAACAAGCTAAATTACAGGTTGAGCGTTTGTTATTACGCGAACATGGTAAAAAGGACTTTTTTATTCAGTCGGATGACCAGCTCGCAAATGCATTACAAAAAACATCCGATTCTATGTCATTACTGATCACCTCGATTGCTGCTATTTCCTTATTGGTTGGCGGCGTTGGGGTGATGAATATCATGCTGGTTTCTGTGACGGAACGAACTCATGAAATCGGGATCCGCCTTTCGGTCGGAGCGCGTCCTCAAGATATTATGAACCAATTTCTGATAGAAGCCGTGATGATTTGTTCGCTTGGCGGGTTTATTGGTATTGTCGGTGCATGGTTAGCGGGGTGGGTTTTTTCTTATCTCACCACTGAATTTACGATGGTGTTTACTCTGTTCCCTATTTTATTAGCGTGCGGTTTTTCCGCTCTAATTGGTTTTGTTTTTGGCTATTTTCCTGCTCGTCGGGCTGCCAAACTCAACCCAACGGAGGCATTGGCACGCGAATGAATATCAAATCGCTTTATATCATTTCTGCTTTATTTTTGCTAAATGGCTGCGGCAGTTTTACGCGTACGGAATACCAACGTCCTGAGCTCACATTGCCACAGCAGTGGGATGATAAAATACACCAATCCGGTGCAAATGACGTAGTGACGTCAGTTCAGTCATTGAACCTAACTGAAAATTGGTGGGATAACTTTAAAGATCCTCTGCTATCTCAACTAATCAACCAGGTACTAGAGAATAATAATGATTTAGCCGCAGCGGCAATTAAGTTAAAGCTGGCGCGAAGTACGGCCGGGCTAGCAAACACTAATATAACCCCAAATGTCTCCCTTGGGGGCTCAGCAAGCAATACAAAATCTATTCGCAATGGAACCTCTCCTCAAGAGAGTTATAGCTCAAATCTAAACTTAAATTATGAAGTTGATTTATGGGGAAAGCTTGCACGTATTCGTGAAAAGAATGAGTGGGAAGCAATAGCAACCGAACAGGATTACCATGCAACAGCATTAGTGGTTATTAATACGACAGCACAATTATATTGGAATATTGCACTGTTAAATCAACAGATTGATAACCTGATAGCGAGCCAAAAGATTGCAGAAAAAAGTCAGCAGCAAATTAAGTCTTGGTATTTGGCAGGAAAAGTTAGCCAACTGGATTTTTTACAATCGCAGCAAACTGTGATTAGTCGAAAAAATGAATTGCGACGAATCATTAAAGAACGTGACAGTTCCCGTAATGCGCTAGCCCTATTGTTGAACCGCCCTGCAGAGCAGCATGCCAGTGAGCTCACCGCACTTAATCGAAATCAACGAATTGAAATTCTTAACGCGACACCGTTGTCCGTATTAGCACAGCGGCCAGATATTCAAGCTGCCGAGTCACGTCTTCGTTCCGCGCTTGCTGACTCTGACGCTGCTAAATTGAGTTTCTACCCGACACTGTCTTTGCAAGGTGCGCTTAATGCGGGTAGCCAATTGTTTTCTCAATGGTTTAGTGACCCGACACGAGTTGTTGGAGGTTCGATTTCTCTGCCTTTTATTCAGTGGAACACGGTGAAATTGACCATTGAACAATCCGACTTACAAGTGCAACAAGCTGCGGTGGCATTTCGTCGAGCAGCTTATACCGCCTTATCAGAAGTCGATAACGCGATGGAAGCCCGTTTTGCCGCGGATGAAATTCGTCAGCAATTGCAACAGTCATTATCACTTAGCCAGCAGCGGTTAAAGCTCACTAGCAGCCGTTACCGAGCTGGTGCCGCGAATTATCAAACACTGCTTAATGCGCAAGATGACCTTTTAACTATTGAGAACACATTAGCTCAAAATCAATACGATTATCTTTATGCAACGCTGCAACTTTGGCTAGCACAAGGTGGCGGTAGCGCCCGACAAGAGGACAACCCATTATGAACCAAAAATCTCACTTTAAACGCGTTGTTGTCACAGGCTATGGGGCTGTCACTCCATTGGGGGATACGGCTTCAGCATGTTGGCAAGCGATTATGGATAAAAAGCTCGGTTATCGTTACGTTGATAAAACTGCGCAAAATATCCACAGTCATTTTTTAGGGCTTATTGATAATGAACCCAGCTTAAAAGGGGTTCCCGCGGCTATTCGTCGTCGTTTACCGCGCCATACGCGCTTAGCTTTGGGGGCCGCACGAGAGGCCATGAACATGGCCTTCGCAGACACGCCATTAACGGATTTATATGACCCTCTGATGTGTGGCGTCATTATGGGATCGGGGTGGGCAGGGCTTGATGAAAATTATATGTCGGTAAGTGAATTCGAAGCGACAGGGATGACCTCGCCTTTCAACTGTTTTTATGCAATGCCAAGTGTGACAACAGCGGCTTGCAGCCAGTTTTGGAACCTGCGTGGATATCAAAATACGACCATCGCGGCTTGTGCGACAGGCACTATTGCGATTGGTGATGCTTTTGACGCGATCCGTCATGGACGAGCCGATATGATGCTCGCTGGTGCAGGAGAGTCCTTGCGGACCGATTGTGCTGTATGGAATATCGATGTTCTTGGTGCTTTAACTCGTGAAGCGGAAGACCCGACTCGTGCATGTTGCCCATTCAGTGCGGACCGTAGTGGATTCGTGCTTTCTGAAGGTGCAGCCGTGTTGTGTTTAGAAGAGCGTGAGAGCGCTATTTCACGTGGCGCCACTATTTTGGGTGAAATTACAGGGTATGCGAATTTTTCTGATGCATTTGATTTTACATCACCAGCAGAAGATTGTGTCGCCCGAGTGAAAACCATTGAAATGGCTTTACAACAAGCGGGAGCCGCTCCTGAATCTATCGATTATATCAATGCCCATGGGACCTCAACGGCTCTTAATGACTTAAATGAAACAGAATCACTGAAAAAGGCATTAGGTGCGGCAGCTTATCAAATCCCAATGTCTAGTACTAAATCCTATACCGGACACTTAATTGCCGCTGCTGGTAGCTTTGAAACCATTATTTGCTTGCAAGCTATGGCACATGGCGTGATGCCTGCAACCGCTAACTTACATCACTCGGACCCGCAATGTGACCTCGATTATATCCCTAACGAACACCGTATTGGTGAAGTTAAGCGTGCACTAAACCTGAGTTTTGGCTTCGGTGGGGCTAATGCGGCGCTGATTTTAGAGAAAGCGTCATGAGGACATTACGTTATACCGTTGAGGATGCAAAACAGTGGGCATCATTTTCTGGTGATGATAACCCGATTCATTTTGACCTTGAATGGGTCAAAGCGAAGGGCGTAGAGCAACTGAGTGTACATGGCATGCGTGCACTACTCGATGTGAAACAATTTGCGAGTGAATCATTAAATCACGAACTATTGGCTTCACAAGAGGTTATCGACTCTGAGTTTATCAAATGTGTCGTGCGGTTACGCAATCCGTTATGGAACGATAAAGATTATCAATTAGTTGCACGAAATAAAGCGGGATCTGTGGCTTTACTCTCTTCTGATGAGCAACAAAATTGTTTAACTTGCCAATTGTCGGTCACCTCCCCACCGCGATTACATGAAATCGCAAATGAGATAACGATTTCGACCGCCGAACTTGTGAAATTGCAGTCAATATTCTCTCAGTTTCCCAACGAAATGTATGAATGGCAATTTATTGATGCAGTTTTGTTTTGGTACTTAATTCATGATAGCTCTTTATTTCAACAACAAGAGATCGCGCAATGGCTGCCAGCCGGCTCTACATTGAAAGATATTTTTTGCCGTTATCCTATCGTACAAACCCACCAAGAAGTGGTTTTTGACCGTGCACTTCTGACTAAATGGGTTCCTATCACCTCTCCTGAATCTATTTACCTACGTATTTTACCCGCCTTAGTCATTGCGGATAGTGAGAGTGGCCGATTAGTAAGTATCAGTATCACTGCCCATTACGGGGAAAAAATAATAAACAATTCAATAACATTGAAAGTTAATTCAATAACTCAATAAGAATGCAAGGATAAAAAAAATGAGCCAATATCAAGAAATTTATATCAAAATTAGTGACATGATCTGTGACGCAAAAGATATAGAAGCAGAAGAGTTGAATGCGGATATGACTTTAGTCCAGTTAGAGTTTGATAGCTTAGATTATGTTGAACTTATGGTGCTTGTTAAACGTGACTTTAATGTTGTTTTAGATGCGGAATTTTTCCTAGAACATCCAGAAATTTCGGTAAAAGCACTGTGTGAACATATTGATAAGGAACCGAAATCTTAAAATGGCAAATAATCAATGGATACTCGTGACGGGAGGAAGCCGAGGAATTGGACTCGCACTGGTTAGTGAATTGCGACGCCACTGGAATGTGGTTTTTACTGGGCGTAACGTTGATGGTGTTAATGAAGCACAAGCGAGTCTTGAAAACCCCGATTTAGATACATGGGTGAAAGGATCCCCGTGTGATGGTAAGAATGAAGCACAAGTTGACGCGCTTTCTAGCTCGTTATTGGAACAGTTTGGGGCTCCTACGGCTATTATTCATAATGCAGGTATCACTAGGGATGCCTTACATATTCATCAAGATGCTGAAATCTGGCGAGACGTGCTAGAGAACAACGTCATTTCCGTGATGAATTGGCACCGTAAATTATTACCTGCAATGTTGATGACGGGGAATGGCTCGGTCGTATTGATGTCATCAATTACTGGGCTAAAAGGCAATATTGGCCAGACAGCTTATGCGGCGAGTAAGTCCGCGATGATGGGGTTGACGCGTTCATTGGCTCATGAAGTTGGGCGTTTTGGGTTACGTGTGAATTGTATTGCTCCGGGGCTTATTGATAGTGATATGACCCGTGCAATGCCTGAAGCTAAATTAAAAGCTATGTGCCAAAACATCCCGTTACGCCGCTTAGGGCAACCCCAAGAAGTGGCAGAGCTAGTTGAATTTTTGATTGGCGATAATAGCCAGTACTTAACAGGGCAAACATTGGTCTTAGATGGTGGCCTAACTGCGTAATGGATTGTTTTAATTACGGTTAGCAGAACAAATATTCACTCGATAATTTATATTTTATATTTCCCCTTAAACGTTTTAGTAAATTTCCGTTTAAGGGGTTTTTTTATGGGTTTAAACAACCTTATTTAAAGTGATTTATTCAGCTGTAGTATGGCTTTCATGCAGTGATGTGTGGGTAGTAAAGAGCTGTAATATGACACCAAGTAGTGCGCAGGCAGCCATTGCAAAGAAGGTATAAATATAGCCTAAAGAGCTATTCCAGCCTCCACCAAGATTAATTAACCAGCCCATTAATAGCGGGGATAATGCACCACCAATGAACATGGATGTGGTGATAATACCATTTGCAGTAGAAATGGATTGGTCATTGGCATTATCAGATGCCATAGCGTAGTAAATTGGCCAAACGGCATTAGCCACCAAGCCGAAGAACAGCTGTATAGCGATAATTTTTGGCATTGACGTTGCGAAGTAAAATAAAGCGATACCAATGCTCATCCATAAACCGCAAATGATTAAGGTTCTTTTTCGACCTAATATGTCTGATAGCCAAGGCCAAACAATTTGCCCGAGTACACCCGTTAATGTGAAGATGATACTCAGCCCCGCTGAAGCGGCTAAAGATAACCCAGAGACATGATATAAATAGGAGGGCAATACCATGCTGATCCCCATATAAACAATCTGAGTTAATAATGTATTCCCTGCTGTTAGTGCAATATTTCTATTTTTTAGTGTCTTAATAAAAATTTTAAATCCTTGGCCTTTTTGTACTTGAGTACTACTGCTTTCTGCTGGTTTGGTCATGCCTGATTTTTCAATATGCTCATATAATATTGAGATCCGTGCTGCGGTTGAATATTTAGCCCAAAAAATCATAATAGGCAGTGCGACCACGAGTGGTATAAAGAAGCTATATCGCCAGTTCGCTTCGCCAAATTCAGAGATAATAAAACTTGCAACAACACCGCTTAATAAAGCTCCGATGGGATATCCAGTATGGTGTACACCAAGTGCAAAACCTCTTTTTTCTTTTGGCCACCATTCTGCCGTATTACTTACTCCAACAGGTTCACCCCAACCGGCACCGAGATTCACTCCAAATCTTAATAGGATAAAATAGGTTAAATTATGGCTAATAGCTTTAAAACCAGAAACAAATGAAATAGCGGTATAACCTAATACTAAAGGAACTTGAAAACGAGCACGTTTCCAACCTGAACCATATCGATCACTTAGAACTGAACCGGGTATATCTAAAATAGCGAGGGCTATCATAATAATAGCAACGATATTCCCCCATTCTTCAGGGCTTAAATTAAATTCCTGAGAAATAACAGGGCCTAGTCTTAATATCATTTCTCTATCATAAGCATTTAATAACCAAATAAGCCAGCAAACAAATAATGAGACCCACGAGAAACGATGTATTTTCTTAAATGATATTTTATTATTTGAAACATTATTTTTAATCATAATTGTAGCTCTTTTATAAGTATAATAATTTGTGAACCGTTGATATTCATTTTTGATTTAAACGTTATTTAACCCCCAAACCGTTTTTCAGGAATACCGGTCACACCAAGATTATGTATGGAGAAGACACTACCGCGTAATTGGCCATCTTCAGGAAAGCGAGGTAAAGGCGGCCTTGCCATCGATGTGACATATAAAATATCTAAGTTTTCACCTCCAAAAGCGACGCTGGTGACTTTCTTAACAGGCATTTCGATAATTCTGTCAATTTCGCCAGTAGGGCTATATCGAACGATTTTTCCTGCATATACAAGGGCATTCCAAAGATAGCCTTCACTGTCAACGGTCGCACCATCAGCAGCTCCACCCGATGAGGTGTTAACGGTACAGAATGTTTGGCGATTACTGATATTGCCTGTTAAGCCGTCATAATCATATTTCCATATTTCACCTGTCCATGTATCAGCAAAATAGAAAGTATCGCCTTTAGGCGACCAGCAAGGCGCATTTGAAACAATAATACTTTGTTCAATTTTATGAAGGGAATAGTCCGTATCTAGTCGATATAACGCACCTGACGGGGTCTCTTCTTGCATATCCATCGAACCGACAACAAAGCGTCCTTGCCTATCAACTTTCCCATCATTGAATCGATTATGAGGTTTATCACTTTCAGGTGAGTGCAGAAGATTTGTTTCTCCCGTAGCAAAATCAAGAAGATAAATTCCTTTCTCGAGTGCAACAATTGCGGAGTTTCCATCTTTACATAAAGCCATTGAACCAATTTTCTGCCTAACATCCCAGCTTTTAATTTCAGTTCCACGTTCCGTACAGGAAAATACACGGCCATCTAAACTGTCAATCCAATATAAGCGTTGCTGTTGAATATCCCAAACAGGGCCTTCCCCTAAATTATTCTTCAAATCTAATAATACGTTTATTTTCATTTTTACAGCCTTATTAATAATATCGATTGATTAAAAGGAATGTATCTAATTAATTTAGATATGATGTGATATATATGATTGGCTATTGGTTAGAGGTAATCTTAATAGTAGGGAAGTACTATTAAAATAATGTGAAGATAGCTGTATTTATTGTACGGCCAATTGTTAATTTGTTTGTTCATTTGCACAATAGAAATGAATGGCGCAATTTATTAAGTAAAAAATATTTATTAAATAAAAAGGTTTTAAAATAGTTAAATCAACTCAATTTAAGAAATAATCTCACTATATTTATTTTAATTAAATTAATTTTTAAAGATAAAAACTGGGATGGTTTTATTTTCAATATTATTTAATGATTGCTAATGGATAAAAACCATACTTTTTGTGCTGGATTGTTGATCGTGCACAATACCCCACGGTGCCTCGGTTATAGAATGGTAATTGGAAGTCGATAAATAAATTAAAGATAAAAATAAATTTCAAAAAAGCCATTTTAAAACGCTGAAGCAATGTTAAGTGAGGCAGATTATGAGTAAAGCATTATCTGAGGGAGTACTCCAATCGGAGATCAGCCGCAGGAAGCTAATGCAAACCAGTACCGTCGGGGGACTCGCACTTGCAAGTGGAGCGCTAAGTTTACCTTTTAATAGTGTTGCTGATACCAGTGAAACAGCACCCAAAACAGCCATACCTGAAGAAAAAATAGTTTGGAGCGCATGTACCGTTAACTGTGGAAGCCGTTGCCCACTGCGAATGCATATTGTTGATGGTGAAATAAAATATGTTGAAACCGACAATACCGGTGATGATGTTTACGGTAATAAGCACCAAGTTAAAGCCTGTTTACGCGGGCGCTCAATGCGCCGTCGTGTCTATAACCCTGACCGCTTGAAATACCCGATGCTGCGCGTTGGGGCGCGTGGTGAAGGTAAATTCAAACAAATTAGTTGGGAAGAAGCCTACGATTTAATTAGCGACAATCTAAAACGGATTATTGCCGATTATGGCAATGAAGCGGTGTACTTGAACTATGGAACAGGCACATTAGGTGGCACAGTCGCACGTTCATGGCCGCCAGCGAATTCACCAATCGCCCGCTTGATGAACTGCATGGGCGGCTATTTAAATCATTACGGTACCTATAGTACAGCACAAATCAGCTGTGCGATGCCTTATACCTATGGTAGCGGGGCGGGTAATAGCGTTTCTGATATCGAAAACTCCAAGTTGGTGGTTCTGTTCGGAAACAACCCTGCCGAAACCCGTATGAGCGGTGGTGGGATCACTTATCAACTCGAGCAAGCCCGTGAGCGTTCTAATGCAAGAATGATCGTGATCGACCCGCGTTATACTGATACAGCAGCAGGGCGTGAAGACGAGTGGATCCCAATCCGTCCGGGAACAGACGCCGCATTGGTGGCAGGGATCGCTCATGTGCTGATCACTGAAAATATGGTTGACCAACCTTTCTTAGATAAATACTGCGTCGGCTATGATGAGAAAACGCTACCCGCAGATGCTCCGAAAAATAGCCACTACAAGGCATATATTTTAGGGCAAGGGGATGACGGTGTAGAAAAAACACCACAATGGGCTGCGCAAATCACCGGTATTCCTGCTGATAAAATCATCAAACTAGCGCGTGAAATCGGTTCCGCAAAACCTGCTTATATTAGCCAAGGTTGGGGGCCACAGCGCCATTCGAACGGCGAGCAAACCGCACGTGCGATTGCGATGTTACCGATTTTAACCGGTAATGTGGGTATAAATGGGGGAAATACGGGGGCTCGTGAAGGGAACTATGATATTCCATTTGAGCGTATGCCAACGTTAGAAAACCCAGTTAAAGCAAGTATTTCTGTATTTTTATGGACCGATGCGATAGAGCGCGGCCCTGAAATGACCGCAACTCATGATGGGGTAAGAGGTAAAGATAAACTGGATGTTCCGATTAAGTTTATTTGGAACTACGCCAGCAACAGTTTAATCAATCAACACTCTGATATTAATAAAACGCATGACATCCTTCAGGATGATAAAAAATGTGAAATGATAGTAGTGATTGATAACCATATGACGGCTTCAGCGAAATATGCGGATTTAGTCCTGCCAGATTGTACCGCGTCTGAACAAATGGATTTTTGCTTGGATGGTGCCGCTAGTAACATGGGCTATGTGATTTTCGCCAGCCAAGCCATTGAACCACGTTTTGAGAGCAAAACGGTGTATGAAATGTGTACACAAATCGCACGCCGTATGGGGGTTGAAGAGAAATTTACCGAAGGGCGAACCCAAGAAGAGTGGCTACGCCATTTGTATGAAATTTCACGACAAAAGTTACCTGAGCTACCTGATTTTGAGACATTCCAGCAGCAAGGGATTTACAAAAAAATGAACCCACAAGGGCATGTCGTGGCACATAAAGCCTTCCGCGAAGACCCAATTGCAAACCCATTAAATACCCCGTCAGGAAAGATTGAGATCTATTCATCTCAATTAGCGGATATCGCGAAAACATGGACGCTCGCAGAAGGTGATTTGATATCAGCACTCCCAATGTATTCACCAGGCTTTGAAAGCCATGATGATAAGCTCACCGAAAAATACCCACTGCAACTGAGTGGTTTCCACTATAAATCACGAGTTCACTCCACTTACGGCAACATTGATGTGCTTAAGGCTGCTTGTTTACAAGAGATGTGGATCAACCCTATTGATGCAAAACGTCGCAATATTAAAGATGGCGACATAGTGCGTATTTACAACGATAGAGGGGAGGTGCAGATTGCTGCCAAAGTGACCCCACGCATCATCCCAGGGGTTGTGGCTATGGGGGAAGGGGCATGGTACGCACCTGATGAAAATAAGGTGGACCATGGTGGTAGCCTAAACGTCCTGACGACTCAGCGCCCGTCACCGTTAGCGAAAGGTAATCCGCAACACAGTAATTTGGTTGAAGTGGCAAGGGTATAGGGAGATAAATCATGACAACACAATATGGTTTTTATATTGATTCCGCACGATGCACCGGATGCAAAACGTGTGAATTAGCGTGTAAGGACTACAAAAATTTATCTCCTGCGGTGAATTTTAGACGCATTTATGAATATGCAGGGGGAGATTGGCAAGAAGATAACGGTGTATGGCATCAAAACGTATTTAGTTATTATTTGTCGATTTCATGTAACCACTGCGAAGACCCTGCTTGTGTGAAAGTGTGCCCAAGTGGCGCGATGCATAAACGTGAAGATGGCTTTGTCGTTGTGGATGAAAGTGTGTGTATTGGCTGCCGCTATTGCCATATGGCTTGCCCATACGGTGCGCCGCAATTTGATAGCGAAAAAGGGCATATGACCAAGTGCGATGGTTGCTATGAACGTGTTGCGGTTGGCAAAAAACCGATTTGTGCTGAGTCTTGCCCACTGCGTGCATTAGATTTTGGTCCCATTGAAGAGTTACGTGAAAAACATGGCAATTTGGCAGAGATTGCGCCACTACCTGAAGCGCATTATACCAAGCCCAATATTGTCATTAAACCCAATGCCAATAGCCGTCCTGTCAATGATACGACAGGCCATTTAGCCAATCCTCGGGAGGTATAACATGGGCAATGGATTACACGAATGGCCGCTGATTTTATTTACGGTATTAGGCCAAAGTATTGCAGGCGGCGTGATTGTGACAGGGCTTGCTTGGTTATCGACAGATGATAAACCCCAAAAACAGCGCATTGTGAATGCAATGTTGGCGTTATGGGTGTTGATGGGCTTAGGCTTTCTCGCATCCATGATGCATATGGGCTCACCGATGCGTGCATTTAACTCGATGAACCGTGTGTTTGCGTCATCATTAAGTAACGAAGTGCTGTTTGGCTCCATTTTCTTTGCTTTGGGCGGCCTATGGTGGCTGTTATCTGCAATGAAAAAAATGCCAACAGGGTTAGACAAAGTGTGGTTAATCATCACCATGCTGATGGGGCTGTTATTTGTTTGGGCAATGACTCGAGTTTATATGATAAGCACGGTGCCAACATGGAATACGTCACATACCACTATTGGTTTCTTTATGACCCTGTTTGTTGTCGGGCCAATTTTAGGCGCACTTTTATTACGCGTGGCTAAATTTCCGTTTAATAGTGGTAAGTTAGCAGCGATTAGTATCGTGGCTTATATTGTGACTATCGCGTCAGTACTACTGCAAAGCGGAGAAATTGCATTAATTGCCACTTCTGTTCAAAAAGCAGTGGATTTAGTCCCTGATTTTGGTGTTTTACAAGTGATACGCTTAGTGGTGACCAGTCTTGGGTTACTGCTATGGATTTTGCCTGTTGTGCGACAAAATCAGCCTTCAGTATTGAGTCTACTTCTGGGTACCGTGCTGGTACTGATTGGTGAATTTATCGGTCGTGGGCTATTCTATGGTTTACATATGACAGTCGGTATGGCTGTGGCTTAATTGGTAAACCTTTCAGCGCAGGAGATGGTTTCCCTGCGCTGATAACTTCAGAGACAATCAATATGCAAGAAGCGCACTTTCTTGAGCACGTCGCAGTCACAGGGCGAGTTCTGGGGTCTTTATTTTATTTCTCACCAGAAAATGAAAACAACGCAGAGATTATTTCGATTTTACAAGAGCCAACTTGGCATGAAGAATGGCCATTTTCCTTACCTTCTTTAGCAAAAATTAGCCAGCTTTTACAATCCAGTGCTCAGGAGAATGAACCCCTCAGTGAAGCATGGCAGCGCTTGTTTATCGGGCCTTATGCTTTACCCGCGCCTCCTTGGGGCTCAGTCTGGTTAGACAAAGAAAAGATTGTTTTTGGTGACTCAACCGTTGAGCTGCGCCAATGGATGCGTACTAAAGGTGTTGAGCCAGTGACAACACAAAAAGAGCCAGAAGACCACTTTGGGCTGATTTTGATGTTAGCGGCTTGGCTCGCTGAGCAAAATCGCAGAGCTGATTTAGAAGAGTTACTCGCTTGGCATCTATTACCTTGGTCGGCACATTTTCTCGAAGTATTGATAGATTCGGCTAACAGCGATTTTTACTGCGCATTGGCGATACTGGCCAAAGAAACATTGGATGGATATCAACAACAGTTAACATTGCCTGTATTAGAGAAAGTGGTGTTTTACAAAGATACGTTATAAATAAAAATAGCACCGCTATCATTTGCGCGGTGCTATTGGTTTTTCATATCAATCAGCTATTGATATTTACTGTTGTGAATCACTTTGTTGCACATATGGTGTATACACACCGGTTAAGCTTTCAAGAAAGGCAACAATGTCATCGACATCTTTCTGTGGCAGTTCTTTACCGACTTGATAACGCAGCATCAGTTTCACGGCTTCATCTAAGGTGGCGACATCCCCACGGTGGAAATAAGGCGCTGTTAATTCAACATTTCTTAGCGTTGGTACTTTTTGGCGTAATTTATCACGCTCATCAGAGGTGACATTCATACGACCAATATCTTGTGCAGTGATTTCACCAAACTCATAGTCTTTTTTCAAACCAAGCGGTTCGAAGGAACGACCACCTAAGATCACACCACCATGGCAGGTTGCACATTTGTTTTCTTTAAATAACTGGTAGCCATGGAGTTGTTGCGCGGTTAATGCAGTCTTGTCGCCTCTTAACCAATTATCAAACGGAGAGTCTGGGGTGATTAAGGTTTTTTCGAACTCTGCAATCGCATCTGTGATGGTGTCACCCGTGAACCCTTCTGGGTAAACGGCATTGAAATCTTGCTTTAAGACAGGGTCTTTATCCAGTTTTTCAATGATTTCATCCCATGATTTTGATGCCATTTCGATAGGGTTTAATGGTGGGCCACCGGCTTGGGCTTGTAAATCAGGTGCTCTACCATCCCAAAACTGTTCGACATTAAATACCGAGTTAAACACCGTTGGCGCATTGATTGGACCTACTGCACCGCCAACACCAATTGACGTTTTACGGCCATCAACACCACCTGCATTGAGCGCGTGGCAGTGTGCACAAGAAATCGTGCTATCCCCTGACAGACGCGCATCATGATACAAGCGAAAACCTAATGCGACTTTTGCATCATCGACATCCAGTGATTTTGGAATTGGTTGAATTGGTTCATTGCGGTGCTCAGCAGCGGTATCTTGGCTGGCATAGTGCTCTTCCCGCTGTTTAGCTATCCAATTCAATAGGTTATCACGTTCTTCGTCACTGACGCTACTGGCCCAATGAAGTGCAACATAACGTGTTGGTGGCATGGTGTGGTTCTGCATAACCCACTCAATTTTATTTAATTCACTTTGCGGTACAGGTTCTCCTGCGATGAGTGCAGCGCGAGCGGCCTCAAGGTTGAATGATTTATAACCTAGCTGAATATCGTACTCCATCAGTTGCTTAGCAATGGGGAATGATGCGTAGGCAGGCAAATCAGTTGACGGCGTGTGACAGTAATCGCATCCTTTTTCAGCAAAGAATTTTAGGACTTGATTATTTTCTGCAATTTTAGATGTCTGAATGTCATTATTTTCTCTTCGTTGGTTATCGTGATACCACACATATCCAGATAACCCAAAATAACCGAGTAAAAGCAAAAATATGACAGCGACCGTAATGCGAGTAAGTTTTTTCATTACACTATCCTTGAAAGATTGCGGTCAAATATATTTAAATATTTTTTAATTAATATAATTCTACAGCCGGACTATGATGGATAAATAAGTCTGAGAGGTTCTTGATTTTTATCAATGATGGCCATCGGTTTAAGCGATTGCTGAAATAAGATTTGCCTATCAATGGTCGGGAAATAAATAATTCGAAGAAATTGTTTTAATTTAACCATATGAAATATATGTGTTATTTAATATTTTTTTGTGGCTGAAATATTATTGTCTGAGTAAAATGATTAGATAGCATTTATGATGGGTTTCTTTATTTCTTAAATTATCAAAATGAATTTAAGAAATTGAGTGTTTTTTATTTGTTGTAAATTAAATGCTTGTTTGAACTTGCTAGCTAATCTCACAAGGAAATCATGAAATTAAATTTTATCATTTAAACTTTAGGCTTTATTTATAATGAAAATGAACAAAAGTTAAAAATTAATTGTTAATTAAAAAACTATTTTTTTACGAAAAATAAGACAGTGTTCGACAATAGTCGTTAATACGAAGGTACTAGTTTCAAGCCAGCACTCAATAGGATTATTAGCGTTTTTATGGGTATTTTCCTTTTCTTATTATAATGGGTAAATTTAGAGGTTTCATTACTCTCTCAAGTAGCGAATCATAGAAGAATCTATGCTAGGTTTTTATCAATCTTGTCTACAAAAGTCTACGTCAGCTCGTTACATCAAGAGTTTTGGTTTGAAGAATGACAAATCTCTCTGAGTATGTCGATATGTGGTTATTTGATGAAAAATATTTGCTCTATCTGTTGAATCATAGAAGAATAATAAACAATAGCATGTTGTTCTTTGCGAAAGATAAAATTGAACACAGTACGTTTTCAATGGGTGAAGAGTGTGAATTTAATTTTTAAATTCTTAAACAATTTTTTTATGTACTTAGAACTTAATATTACGGTTCCTTATTATGTATATACTTAAAAGAATACTCATAAGTCTTTGCTTATGTAACTTATTATTTTTTTTATTAAACCCATTGGCAATATCAAAGCCAACCTCAGTACCCAAAGAAGTAATCACAGTTGGTGTTTTTGCTGATAGGGGGGTAGAAGAGGCGAGTAATCGTTGGCAAAAGACTATAGATTGGCTAAATGAGCGTCTCCCAGAATATCACTTCACTCTACAGCCTTTATTACTAGAACAGTTACAAGAAGAAATTTTACGGCAACGTTTACCTTTTATTATCGTTAATCCCTCTGAAAGTATCCGTATTGGTCGAAAATCATCACTCTCTTGGTTAGCAACTTTGATTAGCCCTATGGATAGCGGAACAAAATATTCAACAGGGTCCGCGGTTTGGGTGAAAGAAGAAAGTGTTATATCTTCAATTGAAGAGTTATCGGGGCATTCGATTGGGACTGCGAGTAAACAAGCTTTTGGCGGGTTTATGGCATTTGCTCATGATGTCATTCATGAAAGGAAGCTTAAGGGGTATTTTTCTCATTTGGTTGAGATTGGCTACCCTCATGAACATGTTGTGGATGCATTGGTTAGTGGGCAAATAGAGGGGGCGATCTTACCTGTTTGTTTGATTGAATCTATGATTTTAAAAGGTGAATTAAAGCCAAATCAATTACGTATACTTGGTCAGCGAAATAAATCTGACGCGCATTGTAAAGTATCTACTCATTTATATCCTAATTGGAGTTTTGCTATGACTAATGCGGCAGACCGTTTATTGGCTAAGCAAGTCGTTGTTGCTTTATTCGATATTCCGTCAGATTCTTCTGCTGCAAAAAGTGCCCAATCTCTGGGATGGAGTGTTCCTGAAAGTCAAATTGAGTTAGATCGGTTATTTACTGACTTAGGGGTGCATCCACTACAAGAAAAATGGTGGTATCAAACTTGGAATTGGTTAATTAATAATTACTACGCTACCATTGCTGGTCTATTACTGTTTGCAATTCTTCCTATTCAATACTTCTTTTTGTCTCTTCGTTACCGAAAGAATTATCTCAAACTGAGACATGCTCAAGAAAGTTTGCATAAGGTTCAACGTCACGCATTAGTTGATAAATTAGGTTCAGGCTTGGCACATGAATTGAATCAGCCTCTAGCTGCAATTCGCCTCTATGCTGAAAGTGAAATTTCACGAAGGAATCAAGGCAAATTAGATACAGATATCACTGTACTCTTAGATAAAATCCATCGACAGGTTAATCGAGTCGATGAGGTTGTGCGCCGTTTTCGTTCATTACTTCAAAAGAAAGCAATAGAAAAAAAGTATATAGATATAAATGCATTAATCGGTGGAACAATAGATTTAGTTAAAATATATGCAGATCAAAAGCACGTTCACTTACATTGGAAGTCAGCTAGTGATGCAGTTTTTATCTTTGGGGATAAAGCAGCAATTGAACAATTGCTTGTGAATTTGTTGACAAATGCAATTGATGCTACATTTCAAAATGATCGTGAACAAGTCACCATTACCTTAACGAAAACAAATGATAAAGTTGAAGTATCGGTTTACGATCAGGGTACAGGTTTATCAATGCCTTTTGAAAAGTTGTTAACTCCATTTGTGACAACGAAGCAAGATGGTATTGGTTTAGGGTTGGTGATTTGTAAAGAAGTCATGGAGTCCCATTTCGGTGAGTTTGAATTGATAAATTTATCAACCGGAGGCTGCCGAGCTGTAGCTCGTATCCCTATAGCTAAAGTTAAATAAAATATATTGACTGTACCCCGTCTTAATGTTCGGGAGCTCCAGAGGATTTTGGGATGAAAAAATCATTTTTATTTGTAGTTGATGATGATGAATCCGTATTAGACGCCTTGGAATTTATGCTACAAGGTGAAGGGTATGAGCCATTATGTTTCTCATCAGCAGAAGCATTTTTGGACTTTATTCAAAAACAATCAGGTGTATTGCAAGGATGTCTGGTTCTTGATAGTCGAATGCCAGGAATGAGTGGGCAAGAACTACAAGTTATCCTTCAACAGAATCATAAAACTTTAGGTATAATTTTTATTACTGGGCATGGTGATGTCCCTATGGCAGTTGATGCGCTTAAACTCGGTGCCGTAGACTTTTTACAGAAACCTATCTATAGGGAGTCATTGCTTAGTGCGGTAGAAGCCGCGTTGTCTTATAGTAAAAAACAAATATATCAAAAAAATCATATTGAAAAATATCAAAAGCTTACGCAACGTGAACGTGATATTTTAGCCTTGCTTGCGAATGGGAAAAATAATCTAGAAGTGTCAAATATTCTTCACATATCACCACGGACTGTAGAAGTTCATAAAGCGAGTACACTACGTCACTTGGATGTAACTACATTGGCGGAAATGATTAAAATTTACATTCAGATTGAGCCATTTATAGCAACTATTCCTCCTCCTCCAATGAGAATTCGGCGAAAAAAATAAAACCGTATTATTGACGCTTATTGATTAGATAGTTCTTGGTTAGCGTATCTAATTTGAGAAATATGAATATATTTCAATTGGTTATGATGTTATTTTTGATGTTCTATTAATTATAGAATTTAGCAGTAATCGCTGAATTCAAAAACAGTGAACCACATTATATACCCATGTTTTATGTGGGTACCCCTAATAGAAAAATGGCCAAAAAATCGTAAATATACTTATAAGGATTTAATACTATATAGGTATATGGTTATGGCACAACAGTATGGTTTTTTTGTTGATACGAGTAAATGTACTGGCTGTAAAACTTGTCAGGTTTCTTGCAAAGATAAAAACGAATTACCAATCGGCGTTAATTTCCGCCGTGTATATGAATACACAGGTGGTGAATGGACTAAACAAACTAGTGATGATACATGGCAACAAAATGTATTTGCCTATTATGTTTCGATTAGTTGTAATCACTGCAGTAATCCTGCTTGTACAAAAGCTTGCCCTACAGGAGCAATGCATAAGCGTGAGCATGATGGCTTAGTTGTTGTTGATGAAAAAATTTGCGTAGGTTGCCGCTACTGTGAAATGGCTTGCCCATATGGAGCGCCGCAGTATAACCCTGAAAAAAAACATATGACAAAGTGTGATGGATGCTTTGAGTTAATAGCTCAGAATAAAGCGCCAATTTGTGTTGCATCTTGTCCTTTACGGGCTCTTGATTTTGGGCCAATGGATTTCCTTCGAACTAAATATGGTGAAACGGCTAATATCGCTCCCCTACCAGATTCCAATCTGACTCAACCATCTTTAATTATTCGACATAATCGTCATGCTAAGCCTACTCATAGTCAGCAAGGCTTTATCATTAATAAGGCGGAGTGGTAACTATGCAGGAATTTCCTTTAGTTTTTTTTACTGTATTAGCTCAAGCGGTCGCTGCTAGTTTTATATTCTTGCAGTACTTGCGAGTCATTTCAGTCAGCTATCAATTTCTGATAAATAAAAAGCAGCTTACTAATATTTTCATTATATTACTTATTTTACTTGGAATATCAGGGGCCGTGGCATTAACTCATTTAGGTACTCCTTTACGGGCTCCAAATGTGTTACTCGGTTTAACCCATTCATCAGCTATGTCAATAGAAATTATAACGATATCTATTTTTGGTGCCATGTTATTTTCTCTGATATTTCTTGAAAGGTTTAATATAAATAATGTGATAAAAATAATTATCAATGTTATTGCTACTATTTTTGCATTTGCACAAATCATTGCCATTTCAAATGTTTACTATTTGGATACTGTTTATTTATGGAATTCGGAATGGACGTTAATAAACTTTATATCTAGTGGTTTTATTTCAGGTTCACTACTGATTGCACTGATCATTAAAATAGTCACTAATCAAGAAGATAGTCGGAAATTTTTTAATCAACTGTGGAGTGTTATTTTTATTATAAGTATGGCAGTTAATACTGGATATTTAATGCATTTTTTTACCCAGTTAGTTATAGAAAATATAATTTTACCTCAATGGATTAAATTGTTTTTGTTCATCAAAATGATGCTGATTGTATGTGCTTTTACTTGGGTAATCAGAAGTGCTGTACAGATTAAAACAGTCTCTTTAATACTTGTCACGCTTTTAGTCTTCAGTGCTGAGTTATTAGGCCGTGCTGTATTTTATGAGTTAATTACATTTAATCACCTCTAGAATTCTTATTAAAAATAGAGATATCATTATGCTTAAAGATACAAAAGACCAATTTGAAAAAGAACGTTATACGCTTTCTCGACGCCATTTTATAAAGCTGGGAACATTTTTAGGTTCAGGTGCTTTTTTATCTACTCATTCTATGAATGCAATAGCATCAGCAGTAATAGAAACTCATATTGGAGAAGTAACAAAATGGCATAACTGCTGGGCACATTGTCATTCCAGTTGTTTACTAAAGATTGTTACAGAAAATAATCAGATAAAGCGAATTGAAACTGATGATATAGGTAATGATCAATTCGGACAGCATCAAGTTCGAGCATGTTTACGTGGGCGTTCGCTACATAAACGTACATTTTCACCAGATCGCTTGAAATATCCAATGAAAAGAGTTGGCAAACGAGGAGATGGTGAGTTTAAAAGAATTAGTTGGGATGAAGCATTAGAAGAAATATATACTAGGCTGAGTAAAATTATTAGCCAATATGGTAATCAGGCTATATTTAGCCGTATAGGCTATGGTAAACCTGATGGACCCTATCATTTTGTTCCTCGCTTCCTTAATATGATTGGTGGTTTTCTATCACCTGTTGGTAATTATAGTAGCCACCAAATTGATACTGCCTCAACTTATACCTATGGGGATAAGTCTTACACAATGGGGAGTGCTCCAACAGAATTAGCTCGTTCAGACCTCATTGTTTATTTTGGTAATAACCCCGCTAATACTAGAATGAGCGGAGGTAGTGATACTTATCATTATCAAGTTAGCAAAGCGAAAAGTTCTGCTCGGACTATTATTATTGACCCTCAATATACTGATACAGCTTGTGGGCGGGAAGACCAATGGATTCCAATTCGCCCAGGAACAGATGCTTTATTAGTCGAAGCGTTGTCATGGGTTTTGATTACCGAAAAATTTGTTGATGAAGCTTTCTTAAAGGAATATTGCTACGGTTATGATGCAGAGCCTGCGATACCAGAGCATGGGCTACCCGCTTTAGACGCATCACTTAGTTATAAAGCGTATATTTTAGGGCAGGGTGAAGATGGAATAGAAAAAAGACCTGAATATGCGGCTCATATTTGCGGTGTTCCTAGCGAGCAAATATATAAGCTAGCGCGTGAATTAGGTAATGCTAAAGCTCCATTTATCGCTCAAGGTTGGGGGCCTCAACGTCATGCAGCTGGTGAGCAAACAGCTCGGGCCATATTTATGTTACCAATTTTACTTGGAAAAATTGGTTTGCCTGGAACGAATAATGGCGGCTCAGATTTTTTATTTCATAAAACTGATATTGCTAAGATGCCTACAGGCAAGAACCCCGTCAAAGCAAAAATACCTTGTTTTAAATGGTCGGAAGCGATCCTACGAGGTCACGAAATGACATCATTAAGTGACGGTATTGAAGGTGAAGATAAGCTTAACACAGATGTAAAATGTGTGTTTATGTATCAAGGTAATTGGCTATTAAATCAACATTCTGACTGTAATGCAATGGCTAAAATATTAGCCAATGAAGAGCTGCTTGAGTTTATTTTTGTCATGGATAATCATATGACTGCAAGTGCCAAGTTTGCAGATATCTTACTGCCTGATATCACATGGCTAGAAAATTCACGCGTTGTTGCATTTTCTACACATATAACAAAAACAGAACATGTATTGGATCCATTATATGAGTGTCGCCACCCTTATGATGTGTTTTCAGATTTAGCAGGAAAGTTTGGCATAAGAGAGCAATATAGAGAAGGTAGAACATGGGATGATTGGCAACGTCATTTATATGAAGAAAGCCGGGTTAAACATCCTAATTTTCCTAGTTATCAGGAATTGTCACAAAAGAAAACAATACGTAGACCTTTCGATCCTGAAGAAGATCGCTATGTATTAAAAGCATTCAGATTAAATCCTAAAGAAAATGCATTATCAACGGAATCAGGCAAAATTCAGATATATAGCCATAAGCTAGCTAAAATCGCGAATACTTGGCAATTAGATGAAGGGGACAAAGTTACTCCTTTACCGCAATATATACAAACATGGGAAAGCTACACGGATATAGATACGAAGAAACGATATCCACTACAGCTAATAGGATTTAAATCAAAAGGGCGTCCACATTCTACATTCTATAATGTCCCTTGGCTGCGAGAAGTCATTGAAGATGCATTGTTGATTAATCCTATTGATGCCAGTGAGCGTCGCTTGGAGCAAGGACAACTTATTCACGTTTACAATGATCGGGGAACTATCCAGATACCGATTAAAATCACACCTCGTATTATGCCAGGTGTTGTCGCTTTGGCTGAAGGAGCATGGTATAAGCCGGATTCTAATGGTGTCGATATAGGCGGATGCATTAATACTATTACTCGCTTAAGACCTACTGCATTGGCTAAAGCCAACCCACAAGGCACCAATTTGGTAGAAGTTAAGGCTATATAGTTGCTGTAGTTTATGGGGAAAGAGGCAAGTGATGAGAAATGACCAAAGTATTATTACAGATACTCAATTACAACTTGAACCATCAGAAACTGTTGTTACATTGAAGTTGTTATACCAATTATTTTTTTTCGAGCCAAATGCTATACTTTTAAAAGAAGTCTGTTCAAGTGGTATTTTATTATATTGGCAAGAAAAATTAGGTAATGATTGTAGTGTATTAGAAAACTATTTATCTGATGAAAATGTTTTAGATAAATTACAGGCAGACCATTTATCATTATTTGTTGGTATTGGAATGCCTCTAGCTCCACCATGGGGCTCTGTCTATCTAGATGAAGAAAATTTATTATTTCGCTCATCAACTTATCAGTGGATAGCTTTTTTAGAAGAGCATAAATTCCGATATATACTTGATGAAAAACAACCGCAAGACCATATAGGGTTAATGCTGTCAGTATTAGCGACACTATGGCAAAAAATAATGGACCCAAATTTAAAGGGTGAAGATAAGGAGTATTATAAACATGCAACTCGTATTGTTTTATATGAACATCTTCTTACTTGGGAAGAACGTTTTTGCCAATTAGTTTATCAAAATACAAAAACTCCAGTGTATCGATTGGCTGGGGAGATTACACATATAGTAGTAAATATGTTAGCAAGAGAATTACAAGTACAGCGTACAATGACCAAGCTGTTTTTCTAAATAATGCTCCCGCCAATATAAGGCGGGAGATAAAGTTAAAGGATTAATTATACATTTTCTTAATGCTGACCTTTTATCTTACATGTTTGTTAATTATTCCTTTAAATTTAATGCGCAATTGTGAATGAGTAGTATGGATTAATTATTTATAAGGATTTTTTAATAATGTTAATTTGAAAATAAATGTAATAAATAATTCAGAAACAATTAGGATGCGGATCATAAAAATACGCTTATAAAGAGAGTTCAGTCCCTGACATAAATAAGTTACACGATAAAAGTTTATATTTGATAGAACAATATTGGCATACTTTAGTGAGCTTAAATGAGGGGTAAAGTTTAAAAAAGCACAAGGTGAGCTCATAATAACTACCTTGTGCGATTTAAGTACTTTGGTTGGTAAAAATGACTTAGCTTATATCACTCGCATCGTGGCGTTCGCGTACTTGCTGTGCAGGATCACCTTGTAGGCGATTAACCCGTCGACCGCGCTGTACTGCTGGGCGTGCATAGACTTCATCAGCCCAACGAATGACATTTTTATATTCATGGACAGATAAAAACTCAGCGGCATCATAAAGCCAACCTTTCACTAATGCACCGTACCACGGCCAGATGGCGATATCAGCGATACTGTAGTTTTCCCCTGCAACATATCTATGTTCTGCTAAACGTTTGTCTAACACATCTAATTGACGCTTGGTTTCCATTGCAAAGCGGTTAATAGGGTATTCAAATTTTTCAGGAGCATAGGCATAAAAATGGCCAAAACCGCCACCTGCAAAAGGTGCTGAGCCCATTTGCCAAAATAGCCAAGATAAGGTTTCAGCACGTTCTGGTTGAGTTGTGGGTAAAAAAGCAGAAAATTTTTCAGCTAAATAGGTCAGAATCGAACCTGATTCGAATACTCGGATAGGCTCCTTACCACTTCTGTCGACTAAGGCGGGGATTTTTGAGTTAGGGTTAATTTCAACGAAACCCGAACTAAATTGGTCTCCTTCACCGATATTAATTAGCCAAGCATCGTACTCAGCCTCCTTAATGCCAAGGGCTAATAGCTCTTCTAACATAATAGTGACTTTTTGCCCGTTCGGTGTTCCTAATGAATATAGCTGTAGTGGGTGCTTACCTACAGGTAAAGATTTTTCGTGAGTTGCACCGGAAATTGGACGATTAATATTGGCGAATTTTCCGCCATTACCTTGCTCCCATTGCCAGACATTAGGGGGAATATAAGGGGTGTTTGCCATGAGTTAACTCCTTAACCGTTTTCAAAGATGGCGATTGCTTTCACATCATTTCTTTCATTATGACCGTGTTCCACTGTAGCAATCTCTAGTGAATTCACCACTATTATTATCTTATTGGGTTTGGTGAGAAGGCTAAATAGCACAGAGTGCAAGAGCTGATAGGGGATAAACGGGCTTGTTAAGTATTAACCCTGAACTCTTTTTCGTTTGTGAGTCGTTGTTTATACGCACAATGGCGGTTGAGTTCTTTATAGGAATTTCTGTGCCTTTTGGGTAGTTCGCCAATAACAAAAGGTAAATATTTTCATTTGTTATAAAAATCAGGGTGTGAAATGAGACCTAAATAAAAAAAAACGTTAACAAATGGGTTGTGCAGATCACTAATTCAAATAAAAAAAGGGTGTGAATAATTTGTGAAGATTGGCACTAATTTATCGGAGTGTATTTTATACATTGATAGCATATCAGTCATATTCAGCGGTATCGGAGTGTGTCCATGCTTGTGCCAAATTCAAACATCTACCAAAGCTTATTACAGAGAGCAAAAGTGCAGCCAGACGCTGTTGCCATTGTATTTGAAGAGCAAAGTTGGAGTTATCGCCAATTACTTGTGAAAGTAAATCAAACAATGTTGTGGCTAACAACCACCGTGCAGTTGAAAAAAGGCGATCGAATTGTACTCGGCTGGGGTAATACGATTGAATTTTGCCAATTATTTTATGCCGCGGTAGGGCTGGGTATTCAGGTAATGCCCTTAAGTACCAAAATGAAAGAATTTGAAGGTAAAGAGCATTTATCCTGTATTAATGCCGATGCCATTTTTTGGGATGATACATACCAACCATGGCTGGCACAGCTCAGTGAAAAAGGAGTTAGCCTTTCTCAGTGGCGTAATTTAATCCTTACCGATGAAATTAATTTTATTAACCAAGTTGATGAAGAAGACCCAGCGGTGGTGATATTCACTTCGGGCACAACGGGAACACCGAAAGGTGCTGTGATCACGCACAAGAATATATTATCTGCTGTATATGCCTATCAGGAAACGTTAAAGTTATCTGAACACGATAAAACAATTTTGGCTGTACCGATTTATCATATTACGGGGCTCTCCGCTATTTTAGCATTATTTATTCATATTGGTGGTACGATCTATCTTCAGAAAAAATTTAATGCAAAAGATATTATCTCAACAATTGCAAGAGAGAAAATAACATTTCTACATGGTTCTCCAACTGTATTTATATTGTTAATTCAAAAAATAAAAGAAAATAAAAGTATTAATCTAGAAAGATTTAATTCATTAAAAATGATTGCTTGTGGTGCAGGGCATTTAAATGAAGGTACGATTAAAGAGCTTTCTTATATATTCGCCAAAACATCTATTCATTCTATTTATGGTTTGACTGAGACATCATCCCCGGCCACCATATTTCGTGAAGATATTCGTTATAGTGATAAGAAAGCGAGCTCAGGTACACCAGTTCCCGGATTACAGGTGGCCATACGTGACGATAACGGTAAAGATAAACCCGCTAACACGACAGGTAACATTTGGGTGAAGGGGGATGTTGTTATCCAACGTTATTGGCCTGACAGCCCTGCGAACACGACATCATTTAATGATGGTTGGTTTTTCACAGGGGATATTGGTTATAGGGATGATGATGGTTTTCTTTATATTCAAGATCGAATTAAAGACATGATTAACCGTGGTGGTGAAAAAATATATTCTATTGAAGTCGAAGATTTGATTTCTAATTATCCGGGTGTTAATGAAGTCGCTGTCATTCCAATTGAAAGTACCATTTATGGTGAAGAGCCTATTGCATTTATTATTCCTGAAAACCAAGTATGTTTAACCAGTAAAGAAATTATTGAATGGTTAAAAGACAGGGTGCCAACTTATAAAGTTCCAGTAAGAATTATGTTTACACGTAATTTCCCTAGAACGTGGAATGGGAAAATAAGTAAGAAAGATTTGAAATTACGATATTACTCTTTAAATAACTAAATTCTAAATTAGTTTTTAATTAATCAAAAAGGGGCTATGAAATATTAGCCTTCAGGTAGGTTTTATCATGAATAATAAATTTATTTCGAAACAAGATGCCGCTAAATTAATTAATAATGGCGATACGATTTGTACTGTGGGAATGACATTAACCAGTGCTGCTGAATCTATTTTATCGGCAATTGAACAACGTTTTTTATCCGAGGGTACACCAAATCAATTAACACTGGTTCATGCGGCTGGACAGTGTAACCGTATTCGAGGGAATCAACACTTTGCCCATGAAGGGATGGTGAAACGGATCATTGGTTCCCATTGGGGGTTAGCACCTCGATGGATGCAAATGATTAATGATAACCAAGTCGAAGCGTATTGCCTCCCTCAAGGGCAAATGGTGCACTTATATGGCGCAATGGCTGCAGGCTTACCGGGGCGCTTATCCAAAGTAGGGTTAGGGACATTTATCGATCCTGATCTTGAAGGCGGTAGGATGAACGCGAAAACGTTGGCACTTCCTCCTTTGGTTGAAAAAGTGAATTTCAAAGGGGAAGAATGGTTATGGTACCCAGAAATTCCCTTAGATGTGGTGGTGATCAGAGGAACTCACGCTGATAGTAAAGGTAACCTCACCACCGATGAAGAAGCCATGGCCCTAGAGGTCTTGCATGCGGTACTGGCGGCTAAACGCTTTGGTGCGAAAGTGATTGCACAAGTGAAGTATTGCGTTGAAGAAGGGACTCTGCATCCCAAGCGTGTCACTGTTCCCGCAAGCTTTATTGACCACATTGTCGTGTGCGATAACCCTGAAGAAGACCATCGCCAATCCTCAAGCTGGTTTTTTGACCCAACTCTATGCGGTGATATTCGCACCCCTGTCCAACAAACTACGCCATTACCTTTGGATATTCGCAAATTGATTGGGCGAATTGCATGCCGTTATCTATATGAAAACTGTGTGATTAACTTAGGAACGGGTATTCCAAACGATGTTATCGGCTCAATTATTCAGGAAGAAAATGCAACTAAGCGCGTCGATATTACCGTGGAGTCAGGGATTTGGGGGGGCGTCCAAGCTGGCGGTATTGATTTTGGTATAGGCCGTAACCTATCAGCGATGATTAGTCACCAAGACCAAATGTTGTACTACAACGGTGCAGGCGTTGATATCACGTATATGGGCGCAGGGGAAATGGATGCCCGTGGCCATGTCAATGCGACGTTGCTAGGCAATATTTGCCCTGGGGCAGGTGGGTTTATTGATATTACCCAAAATGCGCGGCACGTGGTGTTTTGCTCGACGTTTACCGCAAAAGGGTTAGATATTCGTTGTGAAAATGGGCAGTTAAATATTGTGCGGGAAGGGGATATTAGAAAGTTAGTTAACCAAGTACGGCAAATTTCATGGAATGCGGATGTCGCACGAAATATCAACCAAACCATGCATTTTGTCACGGAACGTGCAGTGTTCACATTAGGGGGGGAAACCCCAGTACTGGTTGAAATTGCCCCCGGTATTGACCTAGAGCGTGACATCCTTGCCCATATGGACTTCGTACCCGAAATTTCCCCTGATTTGAAGGTGATGTCTTCTTCATTATTTGAGGAAGCCCCTTTTGGTCTGGTTTCGTATTTATAGTTTCAATATTAAAGAGGAATTTATCCATGTTAGTACAAGATAAAGTCGCCATTGTGACGGGTTCTGCAAGAGGTATTGGTTTTGCTATTGCTCAGGTGCTTGCGGAAGAAGGGGCAAAAGTCGTTATTTCTGACTTAGCCATGTCGTCAGGTGAAGAAAGTGCAAAACAGCTACAAGAACAAGGCCATCAAGCCATTTTTATTCCTTGTGATATTGCCAAGCGTGAAGAGGTCAATACCTTATTTTCTAAAACGTTAGCACACTTTGGGGCGATTGATGTACTGGTGAACAATGCGGGGATCAACCGAGATGGCATGCTGCATAAATTAACGGAAGATGATTGGGATAAAGTCATTGATATCAATCTGAAAGGAACATTTAACTGCATGCAAGAGGCTGCAAAATTAATGCGTGAGCAAGGACATGGGCGAATTGTCAATATTTCCTCGGCCAGTTGGCTTGGGAATGTTGGGCAAGCCAACTATGCCGCGTCTAAAGCAGGGGTTATTGGTCTGACAAAAACGGCTTGCCGCGAGTTAGCCCGTAAAGGTGTCACAGTAAATGCGATTTGCCCGGGGTTTATTGATACAGATATGACCCGTGGTGTACCTGAAAAAGTGTGGGACATCATGATCAGTAAGATCCCTGCGGGTTTTGCCGGGGATCCGCGCGATGTAGGCCAATGTGTTGCCTTTTTAGCCTCTGATAAAGCGCGTTATATCAATGGTGAAGTGATCAATGTTGGCGGCGGAATGGTGCTATAGGGGGAAATAATGAAACAAGCGAATGATATTGTCATTGTGAGTGGTGTGAGAACAGCAATTGGCACGATGGGGGGAAGTTTTGCAAATACGCATCAACATGACCTCGGAGCTGTGGTGATCCGTGAAGCTGTGAAAAGAGCAGGAATTGCCCCCGAAGATGTTGATGAAGTCATCGTGGGTAATGTTGGGCAAATCGCAGAAAGTGGTTTTATCGCACGTATTTGTCAGCTACGAGCAGGGCTCCCAAAAGAAACGACTGCATATTCGGTTAACCGCCAATGTGGCTCAGGGTTACAAGCTTTAGCTGATGGCATGATGCTGCTACAGACTGGCCAATCCGATGTTGTGGTGGCATGTGGTACAGAAAATATGACGATGCTGCCGTATTACTTACGCAAAGCGCGTTATGGCTACCGCATGGGGAATGATGTGCTCGAGGATGGGTTAACGTCTATCTTAACTTGGCCAGAAGGCCCTTATCACAACGGAATGACGGCAGAAAATGTTGCAGAACAGTTCAATATTACCCGTGAAGAAATGGATGATTTTGCATGGGATAGCCAGCAAAAAGCGTTAAAAGCGATTCAAGCGGGTTATTTTGCTGATCAAATATTACCCGTAGAAATACCTGAAGGCCGTAAAGGCACGCGTATTTTTGATACCGATGAACATCCACGGGATACACCACGTGAAAAATTAGCAAAATTGCGCCCTGCATTTAAAGCTGATGGTGTGGTTACGGCAGCAAACTCTTCAGGTATCAATGATGGAGCTGCGGCATTAGTGATGATGCGTCGTGAAGAGGCGGAAAAACGTGGTCTGAAGCCAAGAATGAAAGTGGTCGATTGGGCTGTAGCAGGTTGTGAAGCGGCCATTATGGGCTTTGGACCCGCGCCAGCAACCCGTCGATTAATGGAAAAGCTCAAAATGGATGTAAAAGACATTGATTTAATTGAGTTAAATGAAGCGTTTGCTGCACAAGCTATTGCAGTCATGAATGATTTGTCTCTTGATAGCACTAAAGTGAATGTGAATGGTGGCGCAATTGCTCTGGGTCATCCTGTGGGTGCCAGTGGGGCTATTTTGCCTGTGAAGTTAATGTATGAAATGGAACGCCGCCAGGTTGCTACCGGGTTAGTGACTATGTGTATCGGTGGTGGTCAAGGGATATCAATGTTGTTCGAAAGAGAATAAGAAAAACTGCAAGCAGAAAGCCCGACGTGGGGCGTCGGGCTGTTGCTGAAGTAAAACAACAGGTATGGGTCACTTATTGCCGAGAGCCGTACCTGTTTCACTACAACATGAGGATCTTATCTATGTTTTCTACAAATGCAAAGTTAGATTATGCAGCTCAGGGTAAAAAAACTAACGCAAAGATATATCGTAACCTGATGCCGTTGTTGATTTTAGCGTACATTATTAGCTTTATTGACCGAACCAATATTGGCATGGCAAAAAATGCGATGTCGATTGATTTAGGATTATCTGCAACCGCATTTGGTATTGGTGCAGGGCTTTTTTTCCTAACCTACTCGATTCTTGAGATCCCAAGTAATTTAATAATGGAAAAAGTGGGCGCGCGTTTTTGGATCACGCGGATTATGATCACTTGGGGGTTATTATCTGCGGCAATGGCGTTTGTGACAGGGCCGACTTCTTTTTATATCTTGCGGTTATTACTAGGAGCGGCTGAAGCGGGTCTATATCCTGGGGTCATTTTGTATATGACATATTGGTTTAGCCAAGAGGAGCGGGCTAAAGCAACAGGATTATTTTTACTTGGAGTCTGTCTCGCGAATATTATTGGGGCACCGCTGAGCGGCCTATTATTGAGTATGGATGGCTTATGGGGCTTCCATGGTTGGCAATGGATGTTTGTTATTGAAGGCCTGCCAGCAGTTATCCTAGCATTTGTTGTGTGGTTCGTGTTGCCGAATAAACCAGAAGATGCGAAATGGTTAGATGAAGATGATCGGAATTATATTAAATATAAACACGATCAAGACAAAAATAGCATTAGTGTGAGTAACAGTAAATTCTCACTCAAGGCGGCATTTAAAAATAAAGCCTTCATGATGATTGTTGCTATCTATTTCACTCACCAGTTCTCGGTCTATGGCTTAAGTTACTTCTTGCCTACTATTATAGGTGAGTATGGCAAATTGACGCCTATTCAAATTGGCTTATTAACAGCAATCCCTTGGATTTCAGCTGCAATTGGTGGCATTTTTGTGGCGAGAAAGGCCAATACACCACGACGTTCATCACGCATTCTAGTTTCAGGTTATGCAGTAATGGCGGTTGGGTTAGTGATTGGTGCCTTAGGCGGCCCAGTAGTCGGTTTAATTGGCTTTTGCTTAACTGCATTTATGTTTTTTGTGGTTCAATCTATTATTTTCTCACTTCCACCGACGTATATGAGTGGCAGCATGCTAGCGGGAAGTTTGGCATTATTGAACTGCTTAGGATTATTTGGTGGCTTCCTTGGCCCGTTTATTCTAGGATTTTTTGAAGATTATACAGGAACAGCCACTTCTGGATTATGGTTTGGTGTCGGTTTGTTAGTTATTGGAACGATTATTGCTTCACGAGTGAATACTAACGGTATGAGCGAGCCTGAATCACTACAAGTATCGGCTCCAGCGGAAAGCAAATAATTCAACATCGCCATTTACAATAGGAAAGTCTGCATGAAAATTGTTATCGCACTTGATTCCTTTAAAGGAAGTTGTTCTGCAAGGTTGGCATGCCAAGCCGTTGCTGAGGGTTTCAAGCGTGTATCCTCTGAGTTAGATATGACGTTATTACCCATATCTGATGGCGGAGAAGGTTTGTTGGAGTCACTGGAACATAGCCCCGTGCTTTCTGGTGTAACACCTTACATTTTTAGCTGTACTGGGCCTTATGGTAGTAAGGTTGATGCAGGGTTATTAGTGCTGGAGGAAAAAACTGCCTTTATTGAAATGGCGCAATGCTGTGGGCTGGAATTAGTTCAACGTGAACACCGTCGAGTTGAGAATGCCTCAACTTATGGTTTGGGTGAAATGGTCAAACATGCATTAGATATGGGCTGCTCTCGTATTATTATTGGGATAGGAGGAAGTGCAACTAATGATGGTGGTGCAGGATTTGCTCAAGCATTAGGTGCTCAGTTCTATGATAAAAACTCGCAGCTTATTGAGGCGCCAATTTGTGGTAAAGATCTCATTAATATTGCAAAGATTGATTTTGATAAATTTGATTCACGAGCCGTAGAAGTTGAATTTAATGTCTCTTGCGATGTTGAAAACCCTTTATTAGGCAAAAATGGTGCGACTTATGTTTATGGTCCCCAAAAGGGGGCCGACCAAGCCACACTCGACCAGCTTGAAATCGGAATGGCTCACTATGCGAAATTGATGTCAACAATAACGGGGAAAGATGTCTCACTGGAGGCTGGCAGTGGTGCAGCGGGTGGGTTAGGTGCTGGGCTTCGTTGGTTTGTTTCGGCAAAACTCGAAAAGGGAATTGATCTCGTTTTGGGGCTCCTTGGCGCAAAATCTTATATTCAACAAGCGGATTTAGTCATTGTAGGAGAAGGGCGGCTGGACAGCCAAAGTGCGAATGGTAAGGCTCCTGTGGGAGTGGCTCGTATGGCCAGCCATTATGGTGTGCCTGTCATTGCACTTTGTGGGGGGTATAGTGATGATAGCCGTATCCTATACCAACATGGCATTACCGCAATGTGGTCGCTTTGTCCGGGGCCGGTTTCCCTTGAGCAAGCAATGAAAAATTGTGAGCGTTACTTGGCAGATACAGCTGAAAATTTGCTGCGTACCGTACTCGCAAATTCGAATACGTAAATAAAACCCTAAAGTGAGGCGGTAAGATGCTACTGACTGAAAAACTAGCCAATGATATTGTCACGCGTGCAATGGGAATTATCCATCACAACGTCAATGTGATTAATAGTCAGGGCGTGATTATCGCTTCAGGAGAAAAAAAGCGTATTGGTGAAACCCATGAAGCCGCAGTGGAAGTGATCCGCTGCGGCAAACGGATCACTATTTACAATGAAAATGAAGCGCGAGCTTATTCGAATGTGGCACCGGGGATAAACCATCCGATTGTTGTGGCAGATAAAGTGGAATTAGTTATTGGTGTGAGTGGTGATCCTGTTGTGATCCAGCGTTATGCCGAGCTCGCTATACTGACGGCTGAGCTGCTAATTCAACAAGAAATTGAGCGGCGTAGTATTAACTGGCAGCATCGTTTGCGTGACATGTTATTTGTCCAGTTTATAGAAAGCACAACGCCAGCACAGGGGCGCAGTGCATTACTAAAATTGCATAATTCCGGTTTTGCGTTCACTTTACCGACTATTCCTGTGATTATTAATATTGAAGCTATTCAGTACCGTCCTGAAATACTCGATACGATCATTACTGAATTATCCGCTATGGAGAAAAGTGATGTGTTATTACTCAATAGCCGCGAAATTTTGATGCTATTTCCATCAACACATTATCAAAATGAGTCATTTATTCCGAGCCTTCATTTCATTTTAGATAGCCAACTTAGCCAATATTACATTGGTGTTGGTGTTCAGGCAGATACACAGGAACATGTGAGAGATGCCGTTCATTTCGCACGTTCAGTGATTGAAGTTGGCCGGCTAACGGTTCCCGATAAACAAGTCTTTTTATTTAAAGAAATGGCATCTTTATGCCTCTTTAATGAATTGGAAAATAGCTATCTATTTAATTTCTTTTTAGATATTTGCCATAAAATATTGTTGCATGATTCGGGCGATATTTTGCTTGAAACCCTGGAGTTATTTTTATCGCAAAATGGCGAAATAGGTAGCACAGCGCAGCAATTAGGTATTCACAGAAATACATTAAGTTATCGGTTACAACAAATTAAAAAGCAAACTAGTTTGGACCCCACAAGGTTTACGGATCTTATTCAGCTATCTGTTGCTATGCATGGCTATCGTCGACGTTACCCAAAACAACAGCCATGGCTCGATGCATTAAGTTGAGGTGCTGTGTCATGACTTTTGTTGTAAAACCCAAATAGCGGCTTCAACACGCGATTTTAAATTAAGTTTCTTTAGTAAGTGTTTGACGTGGACTTTGACGGTGCTCTCTGTGATTTGTAATTTATTCGCAATCATCTTATTTGATAGCCCCTGTGAGATTAAATCTAAGATATGCGTTTCTCTTGGGGTTAATGCGGATAGATTATGCTCTGTAGCGGCTCGGCTATCTCTTAAAGATTCAGCTAAAATGGAGGTAAGCGTTGGGCTAACGACCATTTTACCACTTGCTGCTTCTTTTAATGCAATAATGAGTTTTTCGGGTTCCATGTCTTTGAGTAAATAGCCATCAGCACCTCGTTTTAATGCATGAATTAAGTCTTCACCGTAATTGGATACTGTAAATAAGATAATTCGGCCTGAAAGTTCGTGGCTACGTAAATTATCGAGTACTTCAAAGCCATTCATACCCGGCATATTGAGATCTAATAGGATTAAATCGGGGTCTTGCTCTTCCGCAATTTTAATACCCGTTATTCCATCGTCTGCTTCACCAATGACCTTCAATGTGGGTTCTAAACTAATTAATTGTTTAACACCGTTACGTAGCATCGGGTGGTCATCAATCAGTAAAATGGTAGATTGCCCAGTCAGTTTATTGTCATTTTTCATTAATGAGTTACTCCAATTTAATTAGGCCACAGTCAGTGGAAATACGACATTAACCGTAGTGCCACCCTGAACTCTTGGGGAAATTTGATATTTCCCATTTAGGCTTAGGGCTCTTTCTCTCATAATAATCAATCCATAATGGTTATTTTTTGTTGGCTGAGGTTGGATCCCTTCCCCATTGTCTTCTATTGTCATGGTGATTAACCCATTATTTTCGATTAATGAGACTCGCGACCAGTTCGCATTAGCATGTTTGAGAATATTGCTTAAAGCTTCTCGGATTATCTGAATAATATGAATAGATTGATGTGGAGAGAGGCTTTTGGCTGGAATTTGGTAATCTAATTCAATTTGAAAACCAAGACGTTGGCTGAATTCTTGGATTGTGCTTTCTAAAGCAGGGAATAAGCCTGGTTCAGTTAATTTTAGCCTGAAGGTTGTTAAAAGTTCACGTAATTGGCTATAGGCGGAATTTATTTCATTGCGCATTTCGTTTAATAGTTCTTGGTGCTTAGTTGGCAATGTTTTAGGTTGCATTTGCAGATAACTAATTTGCATTTTGAGACAAGATAATGATTGTGCGATGGAATCATGTAATTCTCTCGCAATCGCCGAGCGTTCATCCATAATCAGTAACTGCTGTTGTTGTTCTAATTGGTGCTCCATCGCTAGCATTCCAGCAATTTGTTTGACTAGCATGAGCACTAAATTATTTTGCTCTTCAGATAATGGCTGGTTTATATCTATTTCAGCCAAAATCATGCCATAACGCTGTAAGTTATCGGAAATCTCCCATGATATTACTTTAAGGTGCTCAGCTTTTTTGGGTGACTTGAGACAGTGTTCCTTGTTTTCAGGGCAATGAATTTCTTGAAAGCAGGCATTATTATTTTCTTCATATAGCCTCAATCTGATGTTTTGTAATGGCATTAAGCTTTTCAGTTCAGATAACACTTTTTCTAACCTGACGGATAGTGGCCCAATGGCATGTAAGGTGCGATTAGATTGGTATAAATAGAGTAATACGTTATTTTTATTTTGTAGATCAGCCGTTTTTTCGATAACTCGGGATTCTAATTGATGGTAACTCTGTGCGAGCTCATCCGACATTTGATTTAATGTTTGACCCAGGGAATTTAGCTCATCTTGTTTCTTGCCGACAGGGAAGCGCTGACTAAAATCTTGATGGCTAATCGCATTCACCATATGAAGTAACTTAAGCCAAGGTGTATAAATTTTCTTTCTAAAATGGCAGATAGCAAAAATAAGTAGCAATGAAACGAGGCTAATAAATACCATTTGGGTGATGGCTACATAGGTTATTTTTCGTTCTGTTTTTTCATCAATATTACGAACTAATGCATCGAGTTTATTAACGAAGGTAACGACCGCAAGACGTGCATCACTAGGAGAAACTGCATGGTTAAGTGCTGGTTTTAATTCTGTAACCCAATATTGATAAAGCTCAGCAAATTGCGGATTTAAATCTTCTATTTCGACAACTTGTGTCAGTTCATTGCTTAATAAATTTTTTTCAAGCTCACTAACATATACGTCAGAGTATTGGTTGAGTGGCACTAATGAAAGTAAATGATAGCTTTGCATCCGCAATGAGCCTGACTTATTAATTGCATGTGCATTTCCTTGTACACTAATAATCATACTATTTGAAATTGTCATGCCAATAATACCGAGTACGGCAATCAATAACATTAGACCAATAACTTGGTTAATGATTGAAAATCGGTGATAAGCAATAGACATAAGTGATCCTTTCTACTCTTTACGTTTATTCATTATTTTTGATAACGTAGATATTGTTTCTCTATTATATAAAATTGAATATGCCACTTCGGTATTACTCCTTAATATCCCATTGAATCATTCGCTTTAAATTCCAACACATAAAATTACGCAGTAATTGATTTTTTTGTTTTAATTCAATTTGTTATTGTTTTGTACTCCTAATACCCCTCTAGTGGTTAACGAAAAAAATCACGCATATTTCATTTAAATCTCTCTTGATTTAGATCAGCTTCACAGTGGGCTATTCGCCACACACTGCGAGCAGAAATTGTATTTATCGGGGTGATTTATGTCTCAACGAGATAATGTTAATAACGTGGTTGCACAGTCAAATAACGGTGTTATACAGGATTGGCGTCCTGAAGATATTCGGTTTTGGCAGCAAACGGGGCAGCGTATTGCAAATCGTAATTTATGGATTTCTATTCCATGTTTATTGCTCGCATTTTGCGTATGGATGTTATTTAGTGCCGTTGCTGTGAATTTAAATAAAGTGGGTTTTAATTTTACGACAGACCAATTATTTTTATTAACCGCATTACCTTCCGTTTCAGGCGCTTTATTAAGAGTCCCTTATTCATTCGTTATTCCTATTTTTGGTGGGCGTCGTTGGACTGCTATTAGTACGCTATTTTTAGTGATCCCATGCATTTGGCTAGGTTATGCGATTCAAAACCCCGCCACGCCTTATCAAGTCTTTGTCATTATTTCCCTGCTTTGTGGTTTTGCCGGCGCTAACTTTGCATCCAGCATGGCTAATATCAGCTTCTTTTTCCCTAAAGCTCGTCAAGGTGGTGCACTTGGCCTGAATGGTGGGCTAGGCAATTTAGGGGTCAGTGTCATGCAATTGGTGGCCCCTTTCATTGTGGGTGTTGGCGTATTTACTTTCGTGGGGGGAACGGGAGCGACTCAACCTGATGGCTCAACGCTGTGGTTAGAAAATGCCGCTTGGATTTGGGTGCCATTTCTACTGCTTTTTACGGTGATGGCTTGGTTTGGCATGAATGACTTAGCGGCTAATAAGGCATCTCTTAAAGCACAATTACCTGTTTTGAAACGGGGCCATCTATGGGTATTAAGCCTGTTATATCTGGCGACATTCGGCTCATTTATCGGTTTTTCTGCCGGTTTTGCGATGTTATCGAAAACGCAGTTCCCAGACGTCATTATTCTGAAATTTGCTTTTTTTGGTCCTTTCCTCGGGGCGTTAGCGCGTCCAGTTGGCGGCATGCTGTCTGACCGTTTTGGCGGCGTGAAAGTCACATTACTGAACTTTGTTGTCATGGCTGTTTTCTCTGGTTTGCTGTTTTTTACGTTACCAGAAAAAGGTCAAGGAGGCTCTTTCGGGGCTTTTTATGGCGTATTTATGGTGCTGTTTTTAACGGCAGGGTTAGGTAGTGGCTCAACCTTCCAAATGATCGCAGTCGTTTTTCGTAAATTAACCATGGATAAGGCCATTTTAAGAGGGGCTTCAGAGCAAGAGGCTCAAAAAGAAGCGGTAACAGAAAGTGCTGCGGCTCTAGGGTTTATCTCTGCTATTGGGGCAATCGGTGGCTTTTTTATTCCAAAAGCGTTCGGAACATCATTAACACTGACGGGTTCACCAGCAGATGCGATGAAAGTATTTTTTGTATTTTATATTTCCTGTGTGTTTATCACATGGCTGGTATACGGCCGTAAACACAAATAATAACAAGTCATAAAAATCAATTTTAGCAATGTACGGCGCCGGTCGCCGTCTCTTTGGAGGCAATCCGATGAGCAAGTTTTTAGACAGATTTCGGTATTTTAAGCAGTTGGGCGAAACCTTTTCAGGTGATCACGGGCAAGAGTTAAATGTAAACCGTGATTGGGAAGATGGTTATCGTAGCCGCTGGCAGCATGACAAAGTTGTGCGTTCCACTCATGGTGTTAATTGTACTGGCTCTTGTAGCTGGAAAATTTATGTCAAAAATGGGTTAGTCACTTGGGAAACTCAGCAGACGGATTACCCACGAACTCGCCCTGATTTACCTGACCATGAGCCGAGAGGATGCCCTCGAGGGGCGAGCTACTCTTGGTATTTATACAGCGCAAACCGTGTTAAATACCCAATGATGCGTAAGCGCTTACTTAAATTGTGGCGTGAAGCAAAAGCGGAGCAACAAGACCCTGTTGCAGCGTGGCTATCTATTATCAATGACCCGCAAAAGGCAAAAAGCTATAAACAAGCTCGTGGTCGTGGTGGTTTTGTTCGCTCAAGCTGGCAGGAAGTGAATGAACTAATTGCAGCGGCAAACGTCGCGACGATTAAAGAATTTGGTCCTGACCGCATTGTTGGTTTTTCACCCATTCCCGCGATGTCGATGGTTTCTTATGCCTCAGGTGCGCGCTATTTATCATTAATTGGTGGCTCGTGCTTAAGTTTTTATGACTGGTATTGTGACTTGCCGCCTGCATCACCCATGACGTGGGGCGAACAAACTGACGTACCGGAATCAGCAGATTGGTACAACTCGTCTTATATTATTGCTTGGGGTTCTAACGTTCCGCAAACGCGTACGCCAGACGCACATTTTTTTGCAGAAGTGCGTTATAAAGGGACGAAAACGGTCGCGGTGACGCCAGATTACGCGGAAATTGCCAAATTATGTGACCATTGGTTGAACCCGAAACAAGGAACAGATAGCGCCATGGCAATGGCGATGGGGCATGTGATCCTCAATGAATTCCATGTAAAACGCGAAGCTGAATATTTCCGTGAATATGTGCGTACGTATACCGATATGCCGATGCTTGTCATGCTAGATAAGCGTGAAGATGGCTCTTATGCCGCAGGCCGCATGCTACGGGCATCTGATTTACATAATTCATTAGGCGAAGAAAAAAATGCCGAATGGAAAACTATTGCGATTGATGAAGAGACAGGCGAATTATGTGCTCCACAAGGTTCAATGGGATTCCGTTGGGATGGCGGCCAAAAATGGAATTTAGAACCGCGCGCTGGACAAGATGCACATAACATTAAAATGAAACTCAGCTTGGCAGATAGCTATGATGAATTTGTCGATGTTGGTTTCCCTTACTTTGGTGGCTTAGAAAGCGAGCACTTCCAGCATGTTGAACTTAAAGATATTTTATTACATAAACTGCCCGCTAAACGTATTCAGTTAGCTGATGGTAGCGAATCATTAGTTACTAGTGTTTATGATTTAATGCTAGCGAACTACGGCATTGACCGTGGTTTTGGTGATGAAAACTGTGCGGTTGATTACGATGATATGAAAGCGTATTCACCTGCGTGGGCGGAGAAAGTCACAGGGGTTAGCCGCCAAAATATTATTCGCATAGCGCGTGAGTTTGCCGATACCGCAGAGAAAACCCATGGCCGCTCTATGGTGATTGTTGGCGCAGGGATTAACCACTGGTATCACATGGATATGACCTACCGCGCGATTATCAATATGTTGATTTTTTGTGGTTGTGTAGGGCAAAGCGGTGGTGGCTGGTCTCACTATGTGGGGCAAGAAAAATTACGTCCACAAACGGGTTGGTTACCTTTAGCCTTTGGTTTGGACTGGCAGCGCCCACCTCGCCATATGAATAGCACTTCTTTCTTTTATAACCATTCAAGCCAATGGCGTTATGAAACAGTCGCAACAGAAGAGTTGTTATCGCCTCTAGCCGATAAGCAAGCCTTTAGTGGCAGTTTGGTTGATATGAATGTACGAGCAGAACGCATGGGGTGGCTGCCGTCAGCACCACAGTTAAATGTCAACCCATTAAATATTGCGAAGAATGCACAAAGTGAAGGGATGTCACCCACTGATTATACTGTTAAACAGTTGAAAGAAGGCAATATTCGCTTTGCTTCAGAGCAACCTGATGACCCTCAAAATTTCCCACGAAATCTGTTTATTTGGCGTTCAAATTTATTGGGTTCCGCAGGGAAAGGCCATGAATACTTACTGAAATACTTATTAGGAACTGAAAATGGTATTCAAGGCAAAGACTTAGGTCAACAAGGCGGCGTCAAACCAGAAGAAGTGGAATGGCAAGATAAAGCGGCAGAAGGGAAAGTTGACTTAGTGGTGACCCTCGACTTCAGAATGTCGAGCACCTGCCTGTTCTCGGACGTTATTTTACCGACTGCTACTTGGTATGAAAAAGACGATATGAATACCTCGGATATGCATCCATTTATTCATCCGCTCTCTGCAGCAGTTGACCCAGCTTGGGGATCCAAAAGCGATTGGGAAATTTACAAGGGGATTGCCAAAGCATTTTCTGAAGTCAGCGTTGGGCACTTAGGCAAAGAAACGGATGTGGTGACGTTGCCGATCCAACATGATAGTGCTGCTGAGATGGCACAGCCTTTTGATGTGAGAGATTGGAAAAAAGGCCAGTGCGAGCTGATCCCCGGAAAAACTGCACCGCACATTATCTGTGTTGAGCGTGATTATCCAAATACTTATGCACGTTTTACCTCTCTTGGCCCACTGATGGATAAATTGGGTAATGGGGGAAAAGGGATCAATTGGAATACGCAAGATGAAATTGATTTCTTGAAAAAACTCAATAAAACCCAGCCAGAGGGGGCTAATGCTGGGCGGCCAAAAATTGAAACAGCGATTGATGCCGCTGAAGTTATTTTAACACTCGCGCCTGAAACCAATGGGCAAGTGGCAGTAAAAGCATGGGATGCGTTAAGCAAAGTAACAGGCCGCGACCATACTCATCTTGCTCGTCATAAAGAAGACGAAAAAATCCGTTTTCGCGATATTGTTGCGCAGCCGCGTAAAATTATCTCTAGCCCGACATGGTCAGGGTTGGAAGATGAACATGTTTCTTACAACGCCTGTTACACCAACGTTCATGAAATGATCCCATGGCGAACGCTCAGTGGTCGCCAGCAGTTATATCAAGACCATGAATGGATGCGCGCCTTTGGGGAAAGCCTTGTGGTATATCGCCCACCGATTGACACACGAGCCGCTCAGCCACTTATGGGGAAAAAATCCAATGGGTTCCCAGAAAAAGCACTGAACTTTTTAACACCGCACCAAAAATGGGGGATCCACTCTACTTACAGCGACAACTTATTAATGTTGACGTTAGGCCGCGGTGGCCCAGTGGTTTGGCTTAGCGAAGAAGATGCCCGCGAGCTTGGTATCGAAGATAACGATTGGGTTGAAGCTTTTAACAGTAATGGTGCATTAACCGCTAAAGCGATCGTTAGCCAACGTATTCCTGATGGCATGATCATGATGTACCACGCCCAAGAACGGCTGATCAACTTGCCTGGATCTGAAATTACGGCTCAACGTGGCGGAATTCATAATTCGGTCACGCGTGTTTGCCCGAAACCTACGCATATGATCGGTGGCTATGCGCACCTTGCCTATAGCTTCAATTATTACGGAACAGTAGGTTCTAATCGTGATGAATTTGTGGTTGTTCGCAAAATGAAACAGGTTGACTGGCTGGATGGTGAAGGTGATGCCTACCAGCAGACCTTGAGCGGAAAGGAGAAAGCATAATGAAAATTCGTTCTCAAGTCGGCATGGTGCTAAACCTTGATAAATGTATTGGTTGTCACACTTGCTCAGTGACCTGTAAAAACGTGTGGACTAGCCGCGAAGGGGTTGAATACGCATGGTTTAATAACGTCGAAACTAAACCGGGTATTGGTTATCCCCATAATTGGGAAGACCAAGAAAAGTGGAAAGGAGGCTGGATACGCACCATTAAGGGCAAATTGGTTCCACGGATGGGGAACAAAGTGGGTGTTTTATCGAAAATCTTCGCTAACCCAGATGTACCTGCCTTGGATGATTATTATGAGCCGTTTAATTATGACTACGGCCATTTAAAAAATGCCAAAGAAGGCAAGCACGTACCGACAGCACGTCCTCGTTCATTAATTACGGGTGAGCGAATGAGTAACGTGAAAATGGGACCAAACTGGGAAGATGATTTAGGCGGCGAATTCGCCAAGCGAGCCCAAGATAAAAACTTTGAACATATTCAAAAAGAGATGTACGGGCAGTTTGAGAATACATTCATGATGTATTTGCCACGCCTGTGTGAACATTGTTTAAACCCAGCGTGTGTAGCGACCTGCCCAAGTGGGGCAATTTATAAGCGCTCAGAAGACGGTATTGTGTTGATTGACCAAGACAAATGCCGCGGCTGGCGTATGTGCTTAACCGGTTGCCCGTATAAAAAAATCTATTTCAATTGGAAAAGCGGTAAATCAGAAAAATGTATTTTCTGTTACCCACGTATTGAGTCAGGCATGCCAACGGTTTGTTCTGAAACCTGTGTTGGTCGTATCCGCTATTTAGGGGTATTGCTGTATGACGCCGATAAAATTGAGTCGGCAGCCAGTGTCGAAAAGGAAACCGACCTTTACCAAAGCCAACTTGATGTTTTCCTTGATCCCCATGATCCAAAAGTGATTGAAGAAGCGCAAAAACAAGGGATCCCATTAAGTGTGATCGATGCGGCACAGAAATCCCCAGTGTACAAAATGGCGATGGAATGGCGCTTAGCTCTGCCACTGCACCCTGAATACCGCACGTTACCCATGGTGTGGTATGTACCCCCTTTGTCACCAATTCAGTCAGTGGCGGATTCAGGGCTCTTAGCTAATAACGGTGTATTGCCGGATGTAGAAAGTTTACGCATTCCAGTGCAATACCTTGCGAATTTGTTAACTGCAGGGGATACCGAACCGGTGCTATTGGCGCTAAAACGTATGTTAGCGATGCGCCATTTCAAGCGAGCAGAAACCGTAGAAAACCAATGTGATACCAGTGCGTTAGAGCAAGTTGGATTAACACAAGCTCAAGCACAAGAAATGTACCGTTATTTAGCTATTGCTAACTATGAAGACCGTTTTGTCATTCCATCCAGTCATCGAGAATTGGCGCGTGAAGCATTTCCTGAAGCGAAAGCTTGTGGCTTTAGTTTTGGTGATGGCTGCCATGGTAGCGATAGCAAAGCGAATTTGTTTAATAGCAGGCGCATTGATGCCATAGATATCACACCAAAAAATAATCAGGAGAAAGCACTATGATGGCACTAAAAGTGATTTCTCGGTTATTGGAATACCCTTCGGAAGCGCTTTGGTTACATCGCGATGAGCTCATTGAAGCGCTAGAACAGGCTGATGAACTGTCTGTCACACGCGCTGTTCAACTGATGGTGTTTGTGCGTGAGTATCTCAATGAAGACTTACTCGATATGCAAGCGCAATATTGTGAGCTGTTTGATAGAGGGCGCGCGACATCATTATTGCTATTTGAGCATGTGCATGGTGAGTCCAGAGACCGAGGGCAAGCGATGGTTGATTTAATGGCTCAATACCAGCAACACGGTTTACAAATTGATTGCCGTGAATTACCCGACCATTTGCCCATTTATTTGGAATACCTCACGGCATTACCGACCGATGAAACTATCGAGGGGTTACAGGATATTGCGCCAATTTTAGCGCTGTTAGGGGAAAGGCTAAAACAGCGAGAAAGCCGTTTCTCTGTTTTATTTGATTTTTTACTTGAGCTTTCCCATAGCGACATTGCGGCGGAGCAATTAAGCAAACAAGTAGCAATCGAAGTACGGGATGACACTCCAGAGGCGCTAGATGCGGTTTGGGAAGAGGAGCAAGTGAAATTTTTTGCCGATGAAAAAACATGTGGTAGCGAAGTGGCGGAACATCAACATCGCTTCGCCAATGCGGTGGTACCACAATACTTGGATCTCAGTGTGGGTAGCCATGTAGGAGTTCAAAAATGAATTTTATCAATCAATTTTTCTTCGATATATACCCCTATATCGCTGGGACGGTATTTATTGTCGGTAGTTGGTTACGTTACGATTACGGGCAATACACGTGGCGAGCGGGTTCCAGCCAAATGTTAGATAAAAAGAACATGCGTTTGGCATCAAACTTATTCCATTTGGGGATTATTGGGATTTTTGTCGGGCACTTTTTAGGTATGTTAACGCCTCATTGGATGTATGAATCTTTTCTGCCAATGCATATTAAGCAATTAATGGCGATGATTGGTGGGGGCGCAGCGGGTGTGATGATGTTAATTGGTGGCGCGATGCTGTTGAAGCGCCGCCTGACGAACCCTCGCGTGAGAGCAACTTCATCCTTCGGTGACATTATGATCTTAACCTTGCTGGTGGTGCAAGTTTGCTTAGGGTTACTCACCATTCCATTCTCAGCACAACATATGGATGGTAGCGAAATGTTGAAATTAGTGGGATGGGCGCAATCTATTGTGACATTCCATTGGGGGGCATCCAATTACCTTGAAGGGGTTGGCATCGTTTTTAAACTGCATATTGTGTTGGGTATGACGATATTTTTACTCTTCCCATTCTGCCGTTTAGTGCACATTTGGAGTGCCCCTATCGAATACCTGACTCGTCGGTATCAATTGGTGAGGAATCGCCATTAGGTTTGGCTCCACAAGGCGGTGGGCCAGTACATTGCTTTTGTACAACTTGTTCTTGTGTAAACAACAAATATTGCTATTTTGGCACCCCATTTCATATGAGATGGGGTTTTTTGTTTTAAGTGGTGATTTACTTTGTATCGCCATATAAACATACTCTAATTTGGGTGTAGGTAATGCTAAATATAATGGTAAGTTATGCTCAGTCTTTATGGTGTTTTGACTTAAACAGCGGTTTCTATATTTGAGATATTATTATTAGGTCAGTAATGTAATTGTCGACAATAATTTATGGCATTACTTTTACTCATTTTTGGGATATCCTCATTTTCGCTATTTAACTTACCTTGATTTAGCTAATCAACTTAAATAGAGATTGGTTTATTTCTATTAAAGGTGTCTTGTTCTTCTATTTTAATCCTTCTGGTGGTATTTATAAAGTTATTGAAAGTTACTTTTAATTACTTTTTGAAATAATTTGAAATATTAAGGCTGTCTGGCTATCGTTTTTCATTTTATTTTCTATCAATTATTTCTATTTTTATTTTTATTTAAAAAGTGTTTTATTATATTAATGGTACCTAGGTGTTGTTTATATTGAATTCATGGTTGTTTTTAATCTATCATGATGATATTTATGGATTTATTTTTAATTTATTACTCATTTAAAATGTAACAATTGGTGAGTTTAGAAACATTATGAAAATATTTAATTGTTTTTTTTGGGAAGTTTCTGATTAATTATTTTTAGGTAAAATATCGATTTAATATTTTTGAATTAATTTTATGATTTCACTTCCTCTCATCTCATTTTTTTTCACTAATAAGAACCCGTTTTATGAGTATAAAAAACTTTATTAATAATGATTGGGTTTATTTTATGGTTTTTTATTAAGAAAAGGTCATTTTAATTAGAAGTACATCACCAACTTATCCCGTAATGGTGTATTTAAGATGGAGTGTATTATGAATTATATATATATATCACTAACTTATAGTGAAGGCGTTTAATTAACCCTTAAATTTGACATAACTAAAATGTGGTATAATAATGGCAACGCATTGATGCATTGTTTAATTATTTCATTTATTAACTGATAGAGTTTGATAAATAGAAATAGTTATTAGTGTCAATCTTTAATATTTGCTAATCGAATATATTTTAAGAAAAAGTTGAAATAATCAGATTAATAATAACTCATTATTTTAATTTGTGTTGTCTTTTTATCTAATGGAAATGTATAAAATGAAATTAAATAAACTTGCTTTAGTATTAGGTTTAGGTCTGGCTGTGGTTGCTGGTTCTGCTTCTGCAAACCAAGGTGGCGGCCAAGTCACTTTTAAAGGTTCAATTATTGATGCTCCTTGCTCAATTCCACCAGGATCTCAAGCATTTGAAGTACCAATGGGTGCTATCGCAACATCTGCATTAAACGGTGGCGGTAAAAGTATTGCTCGTGACTTCAATATTCAATTAGAGCAGTGCGACATCACAACTCTGAAAACAGTTCAAACTACATTTACTGGTATTCCAAGTACTTCGGTAACTGATGGTTTAGCTATTGCTGGTACTGCGAAAAACGCGGGTATCGTGATCACTGATTTCAACGGCACCAAAATTGCTTTAGGTGCTAAATCACCATCTCAAACTTTATTAACTGGTGCGAACACATTGCGTTTCCAAGCTTATTTGCAAGGCGATGATGATGCAACAAACAAACCAGCTGTACCAGGTGAATTTGATGCAATTGCAACATTTGCTCTGAGCTACCAGTAATTGGTATAGCCCGTACAAGGATGTATGGGCACTAATTTTAATGCATTGAAATTGGTTATTAAGTTGAGATGGAGTCGCTATGAATCACTTTGGCATCATTGTCATGGTGCTTTCAGGAATGATATTTGCCCCGATAGTCAGTGCGCAAAATCAAAATTCTCGGGCACAAAGTCAGTTCAAAGGAACTGTTACTATGGGCGGTTCAATCATTGAGAGCCCTTGTGCAATAGATGCAGATAGCCGAGATCAATCAGTTAGCATAACGACTGTACCGGTTAGCCAGATAATTCACGACAGAGAAAGTCCAACAAGTGATTTCTCTATACGCCTTATCAATTGTGTTCTAACACCGGTAACTCCTGGAACCCCTAATTGGCAAACTTTCAATATTACATTTGATGGCCCAACTGATGGCCGTAACTTCGATGTTTTTGGGCATGCAAATGGATTGTCAGTAAAAATTTCTGATATGGCTGGAAATGTTGCAATACCTGGTAAGGCAATGCCTGATTTACCTATTAGCGCGGGGGAGACAACTCTGCACTATAAGGTGCGGGTAGTACCTAATAATAAACGCTTAAAACCAGGAAATTATCAGACAACTATCCGTTTTAAAATGGATTATTACTGAGTTATTACTAAGGGACTATTATGGCTCTGCGATTAAAAAGTAAAAATAAAGTATTTAATAACTCAGTAAGTTATTTTTTAACGCCTGTTGCTACCATGGTGTTTATAGCCATTGCTCATATAAATTTAGCTAATGCAAATAATGATAGTATTGAGTTTAATACGGATGTTTTAGATCTTCAGGATAAAAAAAATATTTCCTTAAATGAGTTCTCTCGCGCAGGTTATGTTATGCCTGGGAAGTACCCATTTAAAATTAATTTAAATAGTCGCGATTTAGCTGACATTTTTGATATTGAATATATCGCGGATCCTAATGATCCGGGTATGACTGAGCCTTGTTTAACGCCAGATGTTGTTGACCATATCGCTTTGCGCGATGAATGGAAACAAAAGGTTGAATTTGCTAAAAATGGCCAATGTTTAATTCCAGAAACGATCCCAGGAATGACAGTAAGTGGTTCTTTAGCCAAAGAAACGATCACCATTACTGTACCTCAGGCTTATATCGAATTTACCTCTGATAACTGGGATCCCCCATCTCGTTGGGATGAAGGTGTTCCCGCTCTGATCTTTGACTATAACTTGAATGCTAACTTAACAAGGCCTGCAGATTCAGCCAATACCCAGTCAGTTACTGGTAACGGTACGACAGGTTTTAACTTAGGCGCATGGCGTTTTAGAGCTGACTGGCAAGCAAGTTATAATCGAACGAATGGTCAATCCACAGATCGTAAATGGGATTGGAGCCAATATTATGCTTATCGAGCCGTCAAAGAGCTAAATGCAAAGCTAACGATGGGGGAGCAATTTCTTCGCTCAGGGTTATTTGACTCATTCCGTTATATGGGGGTAAGTCTTATCTCTGATGAGAGAATGTTACCACCTAACTTACGTGGCTATGCACCTGAAGTCACTGGTGTTGCGAGAACCAATGCAAAAGTGATTGTGACTCAGCAAGGGCGTGTCATTTATGAAACGCAAGTTGCTCCGGGGCCTTTTCGTATTCAAGATTTAAGTGATGCCGTTAGCGGTAAATTAGATGTACGTATCGAAGAGCAGGATGGCTCCATACAAGAATTCCAAATGAATACCGCCTCCATTCCGTATTTAACTCGTCCAGGCTCAGTGCTGTTTAAGATTGCCGGTGGCCGACCGAATAATATGGAACATGAAACAGAAGGGCAAGGATTCGTTACAGGGGAATTTAGCTGGGGGGTCTCTAACGGTTGGTCATTATTCGGTGGTGGTGTCGCGGCAGGTGACTATAACGCATTATCACTCGGTGTTGGTCGAGATTTACTCGCCTTCGGTGCAATTTCATTCGATATCACTGAGTCACGAGCAAAACTGAAAACAGAAAACAAAATTTATACAGGGGCGTCTTATCGCTTAAGTTATTCAAAACGTTTTGAAGAATATGACAGCCAAGTCACCTTCGCAGGATATCGATTCTCTGAACGCGACTTTATGAGTATGAACCAATATCTCGACCGTCGTTACAGAGGGGTGGAATTCGATAATAGTAAAGAGCTGTATACGATCACATTTAATAAGTATTTCACTAGTGCGGATCTGACTGCGTATCTGAACTATAACCACGAAACTTATTGGAATAAGCCTGCGGCAAAACGCTATAACGTTTCTATTGCTAAATATTTTGATATTGGTCGTTTTAAAAACATCAATTTAAGTTTAACGGCATTCCGTAACAAATTTGATAATAGAAATAATGATGATGGGCTATATATGAACCTCTCTTTGCCTTGGGCTGATAGAGCGTCAATTAGCTATAACAACATGGTGACGAGGGATGGTAATTCACATACCGTCAGCTATTTCGATTCCGTTGATGATAAAACAAATTATCGTGTTGGTACTGGGGTTAGTAGTCGTGGCCGTGGAACCATTGATGGTTTCTATACGCGTTATGCTGATTTAGCAACAGTTACGGCAAGTACCAGTTATATCAATGGCGATACCTCTTCAGCTGCATTTTCTCTACAGGGTGGTGCAACAGTCACAGGGCATGGTGCCGCATTACACCGCATTAACACGCCAGGTGGAAGCCGGGTGATGGTAGGTACTGAAGGTGTGAAAAATGTCCCTATTCAAGGTTTTGGGCCAACCACAGAAACCAACATTTTTGGTAAAGCAGTAGTCTCTGACATCAGTGATTACTACCGTACCAGTGCGCATATTGATGTGACTCAGCTGCCTGACGATGTGGAAGCTATTCGGACATCGCAGCCTATTACGTTGACTGAAGGGGCTGTTGCTTACCGCGAATTTGAGGTGTTAGCGGGTGTTAAAACGATGGTGAGATTGGCACTGGCCGATGGAAGTTATCCGCCATTCGGGGCTACCGTGAGAAATGAGAAAAATAGAGAGCTCGGTATCGTGACTGATAATGGCTCCGTATATATCTCTGGTGTCAATCCAAATGAAGTTTTAGATGTGCATTGGGATGGAAGTGCGCAATGCAAAATTCAGATCCCAGAAAATATTAAAACGGCGGAATTTAACTCACTGTTATTACCGTGTACAAGCAGCCCAGGTATTGAACCTGGATATATGCCTGCAAAAGCTGTTCCTGTTGGGCAACCAGCCCCTGTCTACAAACCTGCACCCGTTAAACAGGGCGTAGAACCGAGTCAGCGTTGGTTATTGAAGCCACCGGATATTGCTTACAGCGCAGATTATACCGAGTAACCCAAGTTGCTTGATTTTATAAATAGTTGGTACATATGAATATTAAGAAAATTGCATTTTTTACTACGACAATTACGTTATCTGCAGTGCTATGTGGACAGGCTTTGGCCGCTATTGCACTTGATAGAACACGCGTCATTTATAATGGGGCAGAAAAGACCATTAGCTTAAATATTAAGAATGAAAACACAGAGTTACCTTATCTTGCGCAGGGCTGGATTGAAGACGCTAATGGTAACAAAATTGAAAGCCCACTCACGGTGTTACCACCAGTTCAACGTGTAGAACCAGGTGAAGGTAGCCAAGTTAAAATTCAATCTCTTCCTGATATCGCGACATTACCTCAGGACAGAGAAAGTGTTTATTACTTTAACTTACGTGAGATTCCACCACGTAGTAAAGAAGCTAACGTATTACAAATTGCATTACAAACACGTATTAAGTTGTTTTATCGACCAAAAGCGTTATATGCCACTCGTACGGATTTAGAAAACCCATGGCAAGAAAAAATTACGTTAACGCGTAAAGGTGATGCCTACGAAGTCACGAATCCAACTGCTTACTTTGTCACGATTGTGGATGCAAGTTCAAAAGTGGGAGGAGATACGGTGAAGCAGTTTGAGCCTGTGATGATCTCACCAAAAGGTAACGGAATGCTTAAGGGTAGCGCAAGTGCTATGGGGGCAAAGCCAGTTCTAACTTATATCAATGATTATGGTGGAAGGCCTAAATTGACGTTTGGTTGCGCAGGTACAACTTGCAAAGTTGAATCTTCGACGGATAGATAACGGAGAACAATGTATGAAAAGGACTCTCCAGTTCAGCACTATCTTATTCAGCTTAGTTCCAGTGTTTACCTTTGGAATAAGTAGCTGGGATATTGATGGATTACACGGAACATTGACAGTAAATGGCATGATGACCGAGGCACCTTGTACGATGGATGTGACCAATTCAAAGCGCCAAGAAGTGTCTCTAGGGGAGATCCCTTCTTATTCACTCCGTAAACCTGGTGATAGAGCTGAACCAGTGTCATTCGAATTAGAATTTAGACATTGCATTCGTACAGAAAGCCGAATGAAAGACACAAGAACGGGCAGAGCGATTTGGGATGCAATGCAGCCCGTCATAACGGTTTCCTTTGTTGCCGTATCGGATAAACACTTTCCAGAAATGTTAAGTGTAAAAGGTGTCTCTGGCTTGGCATTAGAAGTGACTGACGCACAACGAGAAGATATCAGGCTAGGAAGCCGAGGTCGTCCACAATTCCTTGATGCACCGCAGGGGACTCTTCAATATTTTGTCACACCAGTGAGAACTCCCGAAAAATTGACGGAAGGAAGTTTCAGCGCCGTAATGGACTTTAAGGTGGATTATGAGTGATTTAAATAAGCAGCGGTACCTGCTGGCATCATGTCTCGTTGGACTACTTTTTACATCGGCCTCCTATGCAGGGTTACCCGATTCACGTATTAGCCCGTCGGGAAGTACACGGGCGACAGTCACACCCGGTATGATAACCGTACCGATTAAAGGGGTTGTTTTAGCACCACCCCCTTGCAAAATTAATGGTGGAAATATCATCAAAGTCAATTTTGATGAAATCATGAGTACGCGAATTGACGGGAACGCCTATTCGAAACCCATAAATTACAATATTGACTGTGAAAAAAGGCCAACGTCGCAAATGAAAATGACGTTGATTGGTATTCCTGCATCTTTTGATACTGGTGCAATTGAGACAGATCTTCCGGGTTTAGGGATTGCTTTTCGTTATAACGGAAGCAAGCTTCGATTAAATCAAGAAATCAAGTTCGTGTACCCAAATGCCCCTCAATTTGAAGCTATACCTGTTCGTGACTTATCCACAACATTGACAAAAGGTGGGGTTTTTCATGCGGGCGTCACTATCAAACTTGATTATCAGTGAGGGAAAAATAATGCAAAGAATAATGAAAAGATTTCCGCTGATAATGGGTCTGCTAGTAATACCTGCTAGCGCTGCGATGGCGAACGATGTGGAATTTACGGGAACTTTATTAATTCCACCGCCTTGCACTGTTTTTGAAGATAAAGTCAACGTCATTGAATATAAAGATATTGGTTTACATAAAATAGATGGAGTCAGATTCACGAAACCTATTAATTACGCATTGAAGTGTGAAGACAATTTAAAAGGTTGGGATTTGATGCTGACAATCAAAGGAACTGCAACCGACTTTGATACGTCGGCTCTGGAAACCAATTTCCGAGATCTTGGCATGCGTATTACCCAAAATGGTTTAGGTTTTGAAATCAATAAACCGTTAAAGATTACGTATGGGCAACCGCCTGTTTTAGAAGTTGTTCCAGTTAAGAGATTGGGAGTTACGTTGCCTGAAGGAGGCTTTACCGCAACAGGGACATTGCTAGCGGAGTACCAATAATGAACAAACTAATTCAATGTGCAGTAGCTGGAGCCTTACTTATCGACGTTAGTACGGCTTTTGCTGTACCTGATAATTTAAGGATTATCGGTAATTTAGTGGAGGAACCCTGCACTATTTTACCTGGTGATGAAAACATCCCGATGGATTTTTTTGATACACCAGAAAAAAACTTTTATGCCTATGGTGAAACTCCACCTAAAGAGTTTGTGATTAAGCTGTCTGATTGTGACACAACGATTGGTAAATTTGTAGAAGTCACTTTCTCTGGAACTCCGAATCTAGCGCTTCCTGGTTTTTTAGCATTATCAACAAGTAGTGTCGCATCTGGTTTTGCGGTGGGGCTGCAAAATTCAGATAAAACACCACTGGCTCTTGAACAGAAAGGCTCGAAGCTAACGTTACAAGATGGCGCTAACCAATTGCGGTTCTATGCCTATTTAAAAGGTGAACCGGATGCTATTGCAGATAAGACAATAAAAGTAGGGCCTTACAGTGCTGTAGCAACATTTAAATTAGATTATGAATAATAAGGCTGTGAACTAATATGAAAGTATTTTTATCGCTATTAATTGGTGCAGTCATGTTTTCATCTACTGCATCAGCTTATGTTTTTTCCTATATCACTGAATCAAGACCCGGTAGTAACCCAAATAACGGAGATGCAGATTATAAGTATGTGATTGCCCGTTGGGATCCTGAATTGCCAAATACGCCTAATCCTTGCTTTAGGTGGTCGAAATGCTATCTCACCATAAGCCATAAGCATACAGCTAATGGAACACCAGGGGCGGCAACCGTCGAGTTGGCTGAAATTTCTAGGTATGAATACATGCGTGACGTTCAGAATATACCCGGTGTTTTGGCAAAGGCGACAGCTCCAGCAACACAGTGGGCTGTTCATACCGGGGTTAGGCTACAGAATAATCAGGAATGTGTGGGGCTGTTTTACCAAGATCGCACAGGGGTTACAAGTAACGGTGGGTTAATTCCCGGCTCATTATGTGGTATTGCGCCTCCACCAATTGGAGCTTGTAAGATCAACAATACCGTCCCGGATATCAACTTTGGCCCAATTAGTGAAGCCGATCTCGCTGGCCAATCAAAACAAGTGAACATTAGTGTGACATGTAACTTATCGATGGATGTTTTGGTGGTTGCAACTGGTGTTAACGTGACAAATGGTCGTGTAAATCTACGGGCGGATAATAGCTTATATGCGAATTTGTATTTAGGTGGGAACGATACACCTGGGGAAAATGGTTACAAAATCCATGTGCCTGCAGGTGGAACAAACTCGGTCACCCTCAAAGCCGTGCTAGGCACTAATGGCCGAGTTCAAGCTGGTCAGTTTGAAGGTGCTGCAGCCCTTATTTTAACTGTGCCTTAATAAATGGTGAAAATATGTATTCAGAAAATGGTAGTGAAAAAATCCATTATATGGTAGGTCAGAGGATCTTAGAAAAGCGTAGAGAGTTGGGATATACAGGCTTTCAGTTAGCTCAGTTGCTAGGTGTTAGCCAACAACAGATCTCGCGTTACGAAAGAGGCAAAATTAAAATTGACCTGTTTCATCTGTTCAAACTTGCATTTTTAATGGGAACCCCAATCGATTGGTTCCTTGAAGATATTAGCTCCCAGCTTAATAAACATGGGAACTTGGATGATATACAATAATGAGTTTTTAAATGATTAGTGGTGATAGGTAGGTTGAGATTACGGTTTTGTATTGTCTTTTGTACAAATGAGTAGGGCATCAAGGTTTAACTGTAAATTCAATCTATCTATCAATATATCCATCTATCAATATATCCATCTTCAAGTCACCGTTTCCTCATCTTAATTCCTTAATATTTTCCCTATCGTTTTACTTTTGCAATTCTCTTAATTATCCACCAATAGAATGAAATTGATGTTTTTGTGCGTTGTAACAACTTTTTAGCGAATGCAAATGCAAACTAATATCATTTGCGCTTATTTGCGTGTAATATACGCTAAATTATGGGTCACCAAATTTAATCATCAGTACTTTTATCGATGGACGGAGGAAATTAGATGTTTGTAAAATCATTAGTTTCGGGTATTGCTTTGTTATCAGCATTAGTATTAGCGGGTTGTGATAACGCGAAAGACACATCAGAAACAGCTCAAGTTGCAGAAAAACAAACTATCACAGTAGAACATGCCCAAGGCAAAACTGAAATTCCTCGTCATCCGCAAAAAGTTATGGTGATGAACATGGAAACACTGGACATCATGGATGCACTCGGAGCCCCGGTTGCTGGTGTTCCACAAACCAACGTTCGCTTCCCTGAATTCTTAACGAAATATAGCGGCTCTGAATACGTCAATGGCGGAACATTATTTGAACCTGCTTATGAAACATTAAGTAATGCTAAACCTGACCTGATTTTAGGTGGTAGCCGTGCTCGTGATGCCTATGACAAACTCAGTGGTGTTGCTCCAACTATCTCATTAGACATTGATAACAAAAACTTTATTGGTAGCTTAACTGAGCGTACTAATGAGCTTGGCGCATTATTTGGTAAAGAAGAACAAGCCAAAAAACTGATTGCTGACTTCAACACAAAAATTGAAGGTATCAAAACTAAAGCACCGACAGCAGGTAAAGCGATGGTGATCTTAGTCAGTGGTGGTAAAATCTCCGCGTATGGTCCAGGCTCACGTTTTGGCTTTATTTTTGATGTGTTAGGTTTCGAACCGGCTTATGTATTTACTGAAAACACAGGGCGTCACGGTAATATCGTTAATGCAGAATTACTGGTGAAATTGAACCCAGATTGGTTATTTGTTATCGACCGTGATAGTGCGATTGGTAAATCTGATGCTCAGCCAGCCGCAGAGGTACTTGATAACGCATTAGTGAGAAAAACAGCAGCATGGGAAAAAGGCCAAATTACTTACCTTGACCCAACTGCCGTGTATATCGCGGGTGGGATCCAAACTTATTCTCAGTTGATGGACGACATCAATACAGCACTAGAGAAGAGCCAAGCAAAATAACCGATGAAAACGCTTTATCTTTTTTGTGGAATTATCGCGTTATTGGTTTTAGCGGTATTAAGCTTGTTTATTGGAGCGGGTGACGTGTCACCCGTTTCGCTTTTCACCGACCCAGAGATGCAAGACATCTTTTTTATTAGCCGAATTCCCCGAACCATATCCTTGATTTTAGCCGGTAGCGCGATGAGCGTTGCAGGTCTAATCATGCAATTATTAACGCAAAACCGTTTTGTGGAGCCTTCTCTTGCAGGAACAACCCAGTCAGCCAGCTTAGGTTTATTGGTTGTCATGGTACTTTTCCCAGCAGCGAGTATTATGACCAAGATGGTGGTCGCCAGCGGTTTTGCACTCCTTGGCACCATGCTGTTTATGATGCTATTGCGCCGCGTAATTTTAAAATCTGCACTAATCGTCCCTCTGGTAGGGATTATGTTAGGTGCAGTGATTAGCGCATTAACCATCTTTACTGCTTATTATTTCGACTTATTGCAATCTCTTGGTGCATGGATGAGTGGTGACTTTTCTAGCATCATTCAAGGTCGATATGAACTCTTGTGGTTAGTAGGAATATTAACGTTAATTGCTTGCTGGATTGCAGATAGCTTTACGGTTGCCGGTATGGGACGTGAGTTTTCAATTAATGTTGGCCTAAATTATCGCAAAGTGATGACTATCGGTTTATCGATTATCGCCTTAATCAGTGGTGTGGTGGTCGTGGTGGTCGGGGCATTACCTTTCCTAGGCTTAATTATTCCAAATCTGGTGAGCTTAGTGATGGGCGATAACATACGTAAAACCATTCCATGGATTTGTCTTGCTGGTGGTGGCTTAGTTTTACTCTGTGACATTATTGGGCGCTTAATTCGCTATCCATTTGAAATCCCTGCAAGTGTGATTTTAGGTGTTGTTGGCGCGGTGATTTTTTTATATTTATTGTTGAAGCAACAACGTTATGCAAAAAGTTAACTCATCAATAGCGTTGCCTAGGAAAGGGGTAACGCCGTTGCAAAGAATATGGATACTACTGGCATTGTCATTGTTATCCATTGTTCTTTATATGACGGTCAATTTGGGCAGTAATCTTGCCTACATTTTGCCGCACCGAGGCTATATTGTTCTCACCATGATCGTGGTGGCTTTTGCCTCAGGGGTTTCAACAGTTCTCTTTCAAACTATTGCTAATAATAAGATATTGACTCCATCTATCATGGGATTGGAAGCATTATTTATATTATTACAAACCATTTTTGTCTTCTATACCGATAGCTTTCCATCCTCTTGGCTATTGAATATTGGTAAGTTTTTATTAGAGTCCACTCTACTCGTGCTGTTCTCTGTACTGCTTTATCGCTGGTTATTTGTGTCAGTTAAAATGAATATCAACCTAGTATTGATGGTGGGTATTATTCTTGGCACATTATTTCGCAGTGTAGCGACATTGCTACAGCGCTTAATGGATCCCAATGAGTTTTCCATTTTACAAAGCCGGATGTTTGCCACCTTTACCAAAGGGACACCTGAGCTCATTCTATTCACGCTGCTTATCACTGCGGTCGTGGGCATTTTATTGTGGCGTATGCGCTATTGTTTCGATGTTATCGCGTTAGGGCAAGCCAATGCGGTGAACTTAGGGATTAATTATCGCCAGCAAGTCACGGTTATCTTGTTGCTTATTTCAATCTTGGTTGCTGTTTCGACGGCACTGGTTGGCCCTTTAACATTCTTAGGCTTGATGGTCGCGAACTTAGCTTACTTAGTGGCTGGCAGTAGCCAACACCGCTATTTGCTACCCGTTTCCTTTCTACTTGGTGTCATTGCACTGGTTGGTGGTCAATTGATCCTTGAATATGGCCTAAATATGGCGGGGACATTATCGGTTGTTATCGAGTTTGTCGGTGGAATATTCTTTATTTATATGGTGTTAAGAAGGTTTTAGTATGATTGAAATTAGTCAGATATCGAAAAGTTATCAGGATACTAAAGTCTTAGATAACGTAACAACAACAATTAAAAATAGCGGTATTACCTCAATCATCGGGCCTAATGGTGCAGGTAAATCAACACTGTTGTCGATTATCGGGCGTTTGTTACAGCCCGATGACGGTGGTTATGTCAAAGTGAATGAACTTGATGTATCAACAACTCCGAGTGATAAACTCGCAAAATGTTTATCTGTTTTGCGCCAAGAGAACCAATTTGCGAGTCGACTAACGGTTGAAGAGTTGGTCGGTTTTGGGCGCTACCCGTATACCAAAGGTCGTTTAACCATTGATGATAAAAAGAAAATTGATGAGTCACTCTCTTTTCTAAACTTATCAGATTTACGTCACCGTTATTTAGATGAATTATCGGGTGGTCAACGTCAACGGGCCTATGTGGCAATGGTTTTATGCCAAGATACAGAATATGTTTTACTCGATGAGCCATTGAATAATCTTGATATGAAGCATGCCGTGATTATGATGAAACTGCTGCGTAAAGCCGCAGACGAGTTGGGAAAAACGATTATTTTAGTTATCCATGATATTAACTTTGCGTCAGTTTATTCTGACTACATTGTTGCACTGAGAAACGGCCGTTTGTCTTATCACGGTAAGCCTGAGGAGATCATGAAATCTGAAATTATTGAGGATATTTTTGATACCCCGGTTGATATTAAGAGGGTGGATGACCAGTATATTGCTCTCTACTACTAAATTTTCGTCATCCTTCGAGCTGTAGCGGTGTTGGCTACGCTCGCTAACCCTAGTCACATACTTTTGTATGCTCCTAGGGATTAGCTTCTCTTGCCGCCTTGCTACAGTTCGAATGATTTAGAAAATTAAATGTTAGAATATTTTTTATAAAAAGGGGTAATCTTCACTGCGGTGAAATTTCAATGTCTTCATCGGTTGTCAGCAAGTCCAGTGATTGCAACATTTCTAAGCGTTTTATCCCATCGGCATTTACCACTAAACGCGCCAGCTCATTGTAGGTTTTTTTATTTATCGTGATGCGACGGCAAAGGTAAATATGGTAAACCTTTTCTCCCATAATCGCGGGCTCATCATCATTGACGGTTAACTCTTCATAACTAATATCAATGTGTTTCAAAAAATCAGAAATATTGAACCGAGTAATATCGGCGATAGAAGATTGGTTCTTTTCGAAGACGGATTGGCGATTATGCAGTAGCACATCCTTTCGGTAATACAGTATGTCTTCCATACGTTGAACATTGACCAAATTAACCCAATGGGATTTTTGCCGCATTTCACGGATATCGGGTGAAAGCATCGCTTCATTGATAAAACGAAAGGACTCCTTACAGATACCAACAGGTGCTTTAATACCTTCCCGATAAATACGCAATTGGCGGTCAGGGATCCATTTTTGGAATAGCCGATACAATTGCTCCCGGCCAACTTCTTTTAGCCTATCTTTGAAGATATAGCCGATGATCATCGCTAAAAATAAGTTGGCACTTAAAGCACCATATTTTCCTTGCCAGAAAAAGGCGATAACAGTCGCGAAAATCATTGAAATTGCAGCTGCAATACCATAGATAGAGTGTAGTAGAAGAGGAAGCCCCCGTTTATGACGAATTTCTAAATAGAGATAACGATTAATATATTTTTTCAATAAATTGCGGCGGTATGTGACTAATTCAGCATCCGTTTCATCACTGGGAAAACAATCAGGATACTGCTTTTTCAAATAACGCATCTCTTGGTACCAAAAATGACGTATTTCTTCGCGTAACGGTATTTGTTTATCTGCTAATAAATCACGCAAATAATTCATGGTGTAATACGTCATAAATTCGTCACAATAAGAAAAAGCATTGGAATGGATAGCTTCTTCAATTTTGGCTGACGGAATGGCTAATTCCCGATAAGCACAGAAACATTTGGCGATATTTGCCATGAACTCAGTCAAATATTCGGGAGTCTGCCGTTGGGGAGTTTGGCTTACCATTTTAATGTTCAAGCGGATCGTTCTTTTGAACGTTAAAGCATAACGTTTTAGCCTATTTTCATATTCGTCCAATGAAGGTAAGTTTTGTGGGTTATATTGCTGTAGCCACTGCTTTAGCTCATTCAATGCCCCGTTTTCGTCAGTAAGTGATGATAATTTTACTGTAGGTGGGCGTAGCCGAATATAGTTCTTTAGGCTGCGCTGGAGGTTTGATGCTGCATAGAGGTCAGGGTTAATCTGTAATGATGAAGGTAAAAAGAAAAAAGTATCTACTTGGTAACGGATCTCTTTAGACTTACGTGGAAACAACACTTTTTGTTTGATTTCAAACTGCTTTTTTCCATGGATCTTGAGAGACTCTTTAATCATACATTACCTTGTCTTATGCCATTACTAACGTTTACGATTGATAATCGCAGCATAGCACGTTTATTTATTGAAGAACTTTAAGCAATAGCATACAGGAAACGAGAGTAACAATCTGTGAGAGGATGTTGAAAGATATGGCAATAGAAGAAAGGTAATTAATATAACGAGGCACATTGCTATGCCCCATTATCGTTTAGTTATTCGTTATCGAATAACTTATTTTTTTGCAGCTGGGCGTACCGCTGTCACTTCGATTTCTACTCTCCAAGCTGGATTAGCCAGTTTAGCGACTTGGAAGGTAGAACGAGCTGGCAGATTAGTTACTTTCTCAGACTCATAGAACTTGTTGTAACCAGCCATAAAGCCAGCAAAGTCCATAGTACCTTGAGTTTCTTCACCACCAACTAAGAATACTTGCATTTTAACAACGTCGTTCATGGTCAAACCCATACCTTCAAGGTTAGCTTGGATTTGTTTTAACACGTTGATAGTTTGTGCTTCGGTATTACCATAAGACTCTAAAACGCCTTCTTTAGCGTCTGCAGAGATTTTAGAAGGTACTTTTCCGCTCAGGAAAATAAGGCTGTTGCCCGCACCGATTTCTACTGATTCAGAGATAGGGAATCCTTTCACTGGAACGCGTTTAACATCATCAGCTGCATTCGCACTTGCTACACCTAAAATCAAAGGCAGAGAAAGCAATAAAGTTTTATAGCGCATGTAAACTCCTTAACATTATCAAAGTAAATAGGATCTATTAATTTTATCAAAAATTAAACTTTCATTTAACTTTAAACTATTCACTAATAGATCCACAGTAAAAATCGCTATTTTTCCCGTTTTTTAGTTAAAACGAGAAAGTTTGTACGGCGTTGGGTCGATAAATGGTTTTTCGCCCATTAATAATTCAGCCGTTAATCGACCAGATGCAGGGCTTTCTGTCATACCCCAGCCTGTTGCGGTGTTGATGACTAAACCTGGATACTGCTCGACTGTTGAAATAATTGGAATTTCATCATCCGTTGGCGCAACGGTACCACCCCAACGTTCAACCACTTTGGACTCTTTAAATACTGGGAATTCTTTTCTCAGTCTTTCCAGAACGCCATCTAAGTGTTCGTTGTTTGGTGTATTCGTTGCTGTACGGAACTCTTCGAATGGTGTCTTCTCATCTAAGTTCCAAGATGTTGCCATCATGAAGGAGTTGAATAAGTCTTTACCAATAGAGAACTCTAATGGTAATTCTCCACCACCTAATACGTGCAGGAATCTTGGTCCTAACAGGAAGCTGTCTTTAACGATAGAGCTGGTAAAGATACGTGGAGCAACCGCGTAGGTGCCATCAGCTTGTTCACGGAAGTGAATACCATTAGGTAAGTGTACGTTACCTTTTGGTGCACCTGGTACGCCAGTAATACGTTGTTGTGACAGGTAAACGTTCAGTGTTGGAACGTCAATACCTAAGTTACCCATGAACAGACGCGACCAAATACCACCCGTCAGAACAACACGAGAAGTTTTGATTGCACCTTTTTCTGTGACAACATCAGAGATTTTACCGCCTGCAGTTTCGATACCACGTACTGCACAATTGGTGTAGATGCGGATACCGATTGATTTTGCGTAGTTTGCCATGGTTGGTGTGACAACTTCTGGGTCAAGGCTACCTGAGTCTTCTTCAAATCCACCAATTTTCCATGGAGTTTGTGCATCAACCAGACGATTAGCCAGTTCAGTACCTTCAATCATACGGGTACGTAATGGGGTATCGAAACCTGGGTTTTCAGATGCAGATTTTATCCACGCTCTTGAAATTTCTAAATCTTCTTCGCTAGAAGGCACTTCAACACGGCCTTGAACACGGTAGCTGGTGTCAGCACCGATTTTTTCGTTCATTCCAAGCCATTGAATTTTCCCGTAGTGGTGTAAAGGGAAAATCGCTGGGGAGGTCTTGTAGCTGATGATTTGGCTGTATGCACGGCCTGATTGCTCACCGCCGACAACACCTTTTTCACAGATAACAACATTAAGACCTTTTTCTGCAAGGTTAATTGCAGTCATGATCCCTTGAAGGCCAGCACCGATGATGACTGCATCTGCAGACTCAGGTAATTTGCCTTCAGTACCAGCAACAGCAGGTACACGTGATTTAGTCGATTCAAAACGACCTTCACGATTGATCATAGGAACAACTGCAGCACCCCCTGCTAGAACTCCAGCAGCACCAACCCCTAATAATAGCTTTCTTCTCGAGATTTTCATCTATAACCTCAATAACAATCTTGTTTTTTATATAGTAAATAATTTCAAATTGAGATGATGATCTTATCATATATTTTGTAATTGTTAAGTGCCGGTAGCATTTGTTAACAAAGGTCATTGAAATGAAATGTGACGTAAATTGATGTGCTCAGTGCTGTAAAGGCTTTGTCGGTGATTACTTTATTTTAGAGATGTAAGAATTAATATTTTTTTAATGTTAATGTCATTAAAAGTGTACAGGTGTAAATATGATAATTTAACTTAAGGTTAATAATTGATGAGGGGATCAAAGAAGGAGATTAATATTTCACCATAGATGAAAGTTCTGAATATCCCTTAAGTTATAAAATGAGAAATATAATATATAAATGGAATTTTAATGACCTCTTTGAGTTATTTTTGTTCATTTGATTATTAATTATCCATCTGGTAAGACCTACAAAATTTAAGTTTATTTAATATTGCTTGGCTGGCCTGTCTAAATATCATTCATGATATTAATAGTAAGGGTTGTTTTTAACATGTTGATAATGTTGTTCATTCTATTTTTTATGTGTAATACATAAGCAGAAGAAAATAACCTAGCATTTACTAAGGTTAATTAACGTCATCATTTATGAGATAGAATTAGACAGACTCAAAGAGATAGGTATTTTCTATTATCTTTAATGTTGTAAAAATAACCATTTATTTTTTGATGGCTATCAGAGATAAAAGTTAAGAGAATGTATAACAAGAATAGATAATTAAGATTAAGTAATGAATTGGAAATTGAATAAAAAGCTAAATTGGTTGTAATAAGAAAAAATACAGAGTGATTCATGTGGTTAATTGTCATTTAGCGGATGGCTATTTTTTATTTTAGGTACATATCATTCAGTTATTTTACTTTATTAGTCGATATGCACCATGATAGGTTCAATTATTAGTGATATATTCATTCCCTGTAGGAATTTGTGCGAAAAAATTAGCATAATCCTCGGATCGGACTTGTTGAAGAATGGTGACAAGCGCGGATAACGGTGCTTCAGACCAGTCACAGCGAATATCGATATCTGCATATTGTCGGTTATTCCATATTTTTAATGCAGCTGAACGGATCCCCCGGTAGTCACCGCCTTCATCTGCACCTGCTTGCATGGCAATCAGTAGCCTATCAGCCAGATCTTGATGGGCGTTTTTATAATAGCTTTGATGTATGGCATCCAGAACCTGCTCACCAGCTAACATATTTCCAGCAATGGCGAAGTTGGGCTCCGATAAACTTCCACACCAAGGTAAGCAATCTTGTCCCGTCCAATCGGCTGTACCACCGTGGTTATCAAGAATAATCAATTGCCGTTGTTCGCAGCCAATATCTTGTGTCACTAGGTAATCTAAGCTTTTATTCGCATTATGACCTTGTTGCAAATATTCAATACCTGTTAGTCCTGCAATAGGGTTTGTCATTGCTTGAGTGGCGATTGCACCCGTTTGGCTTTCACCATGTAAGACTAATGCACCAACAGCAGGGCCACCTGTTGCCGTTGCTGCGCCTATTTTTCCTGTCACTGGGCAGCGCGCCACAATTGAAAATGTCATTTTACACCTCATAAATTAGACCTTGATCAAATTTATCATCATAAATTCTTGCTTGAAATATAATTTATCATCATAAATAAAGAAAAAGATAAAATTATTAACAAAATTGACACAAATCACACTTCACAATCATATAGCAATGTCAGCACTCGGGGAGGCGCGAATGAAGATGCGTTTATGTAGATGGATAGCCAGTCTTTGGCTTTTATGCTTTATTTCGCTACCGACATTGGCGGTGAATCATCCTAATGTCTTGTTATTAGGGCAAGTTGCTGAGCCGCAGTCATTAGACCCACAAGTGGCGACAGCAGCGAATGATTCCCGAATTTTGGTTAACTTGTATGAAGGGTTAGTTCGCAATGCCGATGGCACATTAACGCTTGAGCCTGCTTTAGCCCAGTCATGGTCTATTAGTGACGATGGCCTCACCTATACTTTCCATTTACGCGAAGATATAAAATTTCACGATGGCAGCCCATTCAATGCGGATGCCGTCAAATTCACGTTTGAACGAATGCTGGATAACCAGCACCCGTACTACCATACAGGGCCATTCCCATTATCGTTTTTTTTCTCCGCGATAGACAAGATAACGACCCCGGATGACAGAACCGTCGTTTTTACCTTAAAAGAGCCGTTTGCCCCGTTTTTATCGAACTTAGCGACACCGGCAGGGCTGATTGTTTCACCTACAGCAGTAAAACAATACGACAAAGACTTTAGCCGCCATCCCAGTGGAACAGGGCCTTTTAAATTTGATGAGTGGACCGCAAACCAAAGGGTGGTCGTATCCGCGAATGAAAACTATTGGGATGGAAAACCCAGTTTAGAGCATGTGGTTTTTCGGCCTATTACTGACGCTAATACTCGGGTCGCAGAAATGTTATCAGGGGGGATTGATGCCATGGTTGAGGTACCCGCTGATAATGTCCCGCTATTTGTTAATGACGACCGCTTTGATGTTTATGAAGCGGTAGGGCCTCATGTTTGGTATGCCATGCTCAATACGTCTCAACCACCGTTTGATGATGTGCGTGTGAGGCAAGCCGTTAACTATGCGGTAAATAAAGACAATATTGTGAAATATATTCTTCAGGACTCTGCGGGGGTAGCACAAGGGCCCATTCCATCGGCATTTGATTGGGCATTTGATGCAGAAACCAAGGCTTATCCTTATGACCCTGAAAAAGCACGCCAATTGATAGCAGAAGCAGGGGCTCAAGGGCAAAAAGTTATTTTTTATGTCACGGAAGGGGGCTCAGGGATGCTAGACCCGATCCCCATGGCAACCGCCATTCAAGCTGACCTGAAAGCGGTTGGGTTATCTGTCGAAATCCAAACTTTTGAGTGGAATACCTACCTATCCAAGGTCAATGCAGGCCTCAAACAAGCACACATGGCTGAAATGGCATGGATGACGAATGACCCAGATACTTTACCCTTTTTAACCTTACATAGCGCCTCTTGGCCAGATAAAGGCGGGTTTAATTCCGGTTATTACAGTAACAAGCAGCTTGATAGGTTATTAGACAAAGCTCGAGTCACCAATAACCTCGAGGAGCGCGCCCAGCTATATCGGCAAGTACAAAAAATTGTTCATCAAGATGCACCTTGGCTGTTTGTCGCGAATTGGAAGCAAAATGCGGTCGCGAATGAGCATGTTAAGCATTTCAAATTGCAGCCTAATTTTAATTTATTACTTAAAGACGTTCGTAAAGATTGATTAATGTGAATTGATTATTCAATTAATCATTTGATTTTATGGGGAAAAACTATGTGGTTATACTGTTTGAAACGCGTTTTAGCGACCATACCCATACTGATTGGTTTGACGTTAATTGTCTTTTTTATCATGGCAATGATCCCTGGAGACCCAGCTCAAGCGTTGCTTGGCCCTTGGGCGACTCCTGAAAATGTGGCGAGAGTCAAAGTTGAGCTTGGGCTCGATAAGCCGTTATATCAGCAATATTTTATTTGGATGAATAATTTAATTTCGGGTGATTTTGGCCGCTCATTTGTCCTTAACCGTCCAGTTGTTGATGAGGTTTTAGAGCGATTTTCTGCCACGTTAATTTTGGGCGGAAGTGCGTTGTTACTCAGCTCAATTCTAGGGCTGCTGGCCGGGGTCCTTTCTGCCATTCGTCAGTTCAGTTGGAGTGATCGGTTTATTACACTCGCTGTTTTATTGGGTATATCAATGCCATCTTTTTGGATAGGCTTACTGATGATTATGCTTTTTTCTGTTCAATTACAATGGTTTCCGGCATCTGGAATGTATGATATTTGGCAAGGCGGTGGCCTGAGCGATTTATTACATCACCTTGTTTTACCTGCTGTAACGCTTTCATTGGTTGCGACAGGAGTGATAGCGCGTTTGACACGTACGGCAATGTTAGAAGTATTAAGGCTCGATTTCATTCGTACCGCCAGAGCTAAAGGGCTGAGCGAACGCAGAGTGATTTTCCGCCATGCATTTCGTATGGCGCTGGTTTCAGTCATCCCAGTCATTGGTATCCAAGCGGGTTTTGTTTTTGGTGGTGCGGTGTACATTGAAACCGTTTTTCAGTGGCCGGGACTAGGCGCCATGCTAGTCAAGGCAGTAGCAACCCGTGACTTGTTTTTAGTCCAAGGGGGCGTATTGATTGCGGCAGCGTCCTATGTCTTTATCAATTTGCTTGCGGATGTTGTGCAAGCCATGTTAGACCCGAGGTTGAAATCATGAGCCAGTCTGTGACCCCTGTTATTCAGCATCGTCATCGCCAATCGATCGGCTCGTTATTATTGGCGAACCGTCTAGCAACGTTGGGGCTATTTATTTTAGTTATCATTATGCTCTTGGCATTTTTAGCCCCTTGGCTCCCCCTTGCTGATCCAGATAAAACTGATTTAGTGAATCGGCTACTTCCCGCTTTTTCTCCTGATCATTTATTAGGGACAGACCATTTAGGGCGAGATATTTTGTCTCGATTGCTGTGGGGAACCCGAGTATCCCTATTGGTCGGTATCTCAGCAACGCTCATTGCGGCAATATTCGGCACCCTGATTGGCTTGGTGGCTGGCTATGTAGGCCATCGCACCGATACATTATTGATGCGTTGTATTGATATGCTAATGGCATTTCCATACATACTATTGGCATTAGCGATTGTTGCAGTCCTTGGGCCAGGGTTACTCAATGCGTTATATGCTATCGCATTGGTCAATATTCCCTTTTTTGCGAGAAATATTCGTGGGTTAACGGTGGGTTTGCGTGATAGGGATTTTATTCAAGCAGCAAGGTTGTCAGGTAAAAACCACCTACAAGTGCTATTAACGGAAGTGTTACCGAATGTCTTGCCAATTATTGTGGTTACCATGTCAACGACCATCGGTTGGATGATCTTAGAGACGGCGGGCTTGTCATTTTTAGGGCTAGGGACTCAGCCACCGAATGCAGATTTAGGTTCAATGTTAGGGCAAGGGCGCGCACAAATGTTTGTCGCTCCTCATGTGGCATTGGTACCCGGTATTATGATCTTTCTTATTGTGATTAGCTTTAACCTGTTAGGGGATGGCGTGCGTGACATTCTTGATCCCCGGTTAAAATCAGGGGCTTTACAGCGCTCACAACCGATGACACAGACTGATAGAGTTAATATTCCTGCGAAAACAGGGGATAAACAAGCGGTATTAGAAGTCAAAGAGTTGTCTGTCGCTTTTCGCCAAGGAAATCAATTACGTCCGACTGTAAAAGGGATCAGTTTTACCGTTGGAGCGGGGGAGTGCTTAGGGTTAATTGGGGAGAGCGGCTCAGGTAAGAGTGTTACGGCTTTATCTGTGATGGGGCTGCTAGCGTCGCCTCCTGCGCTGATTACCGCGGGGGGGATTTATGTAGAACATGAAGAAATGTTGTCATTGCCATTATCCGTTATGCAGCGCCGTCGTGGTGCGAAGGTGTCCTATATTTTCCAAGACCCACTGACGACACTCCATCCGCAATTTACCATTGGTGTGCAATTGCGTGAAGCCATCACTGCTCACCAGTCTTTGTCACTCTATGAGGCGAAAAATAAAGCTATCGAATTATTGGATAGTGTTGGGATCCCTGATGCGCAAGAACGTTTTGATGCCTATCCCCATGAGCTCTCGGGCGGGCAGCGTCAGCGGGTAGGGATCGCGATGGCGTTGGCCAATGACCCGGTGTTGATTATTGCCGACGAGCCGACCACCGCATTAGACGTCACGGTCCAGGCGCGTATTTTAGAGTTACTCAACCAACTACGCCGTGAACGCGGTGTTGCGCTCTTATTTATTACCCATGACTTCGCGGTTATTAATCAAATTTGCGACCGTGTTGCGGTGATGCAGCAAGGTGAGATAGTCGAAACGGGGGATACGCAAACGGTATTACGTCAGCCTCAGCATCCATACACACAACGTCTGATCGCCAGTGTACCGAAGTTAGGGGAAGGGCGTGGGTTTTTAAAGCAGGTTCAACAACTCTATGGTCATCAGCCTAATGGTAATGATTTAGCATCAACGCAGGAGGCTTAATGAAAAAAGTGATTGAGGTTAATCAGTTGGTGAAAACCTTCGGGCAGCCGAAGAGCCTATTTCACCCCCGAGGGCGCCAAGTTCATGCACTAAAAAACATTTCATTATCGCTCTATGAAGGCGAAACACTTGCTGTTGTAGGGGAGAGTGGTTCTGGAAAAAGCACCTTAGCGCGTATTTTAGTTGGGTTGGAGCGTGAAACCTCGGGGGAAATTACCGTATTAGGGCAGACTCGAGCCAAGTGGCTGCAGCAAGGTGCTCGTGCGTTTGGGCAAGCTATTCAGTATGTTTTTCAAGACCCTGTCGCATCTTTGAACCCACGTAAAACGATTGGGGAAACATTAACGGTTCCCTTGAAATACTTAAAGCACATGAATGCATCACAAAGGGCGAAACGCTTGGCGGAATTACTTGAGGCCGTCAATATGCCAATTGACGCGTTAGCTTGCTATCCCCATGAGTTTTCGGGGGGACAGGCACAGCGACTAGCGATTGCGAGAGCCTTAGCCGCAGATGCGCGGATATTAGTCCTTGATGAGCCAGTTAGTGCGTTGGATGTTTCGGTGCAAGCGCAAGTCTTGTTGTTATTAGAACAACTTAAACAACAGTTTTCGTTGTCGTATTTATTTATTAGCCACGATTTAGCGGTAGTGGAATCGATAGCAGATAGGGTTGCCGTACTCTATTTGGGGGATTTGCTAGAATGTCGAGATACCCGCAGCTTATTTGCCGCGCCGGAGCATGAATATACGCGAAATTTATTGGCTAGTGCCCCACGTATTCGTGTTGATTCAGTCGTTTAGAAAATAATTTAAACCAGTTGAGAACCTAATATGAGCACCAATAAGCCGACGACAATAGAGCCAGTACGTATTAAGCGGACTGATGAAATCGTCAATGCAATAAAAGAAACTATCATGGCCAATAACCTCATACCCGGTGACCGTTTGCCACAAGAAAAAGAACTGATTGAACATTATAACGCCAGCAAAAGTACGGTGCGAGAAGCACTGAAATCATTAGAAGTTCAAGGATTAATTAAAACGAAAACCGGGCCGGGTGGTGGCGCGTTTATTGATTCCATGACTGAATCCCGAGCGATGAGTTTGTTATCGAACTATTTGTTTACGCGGGATATATCAATCAAAGATATTTATACGCTACGTAAATTACTCGAACCAGTGGTTGCCGTTAGTGCGATTGACAACATTGATAATGAGGGTATTCAAAAGCTGTACGATACCATCGCCATTTATGACCATGAACCCGTAGATGAAAACGAACGCTGGCAACAGCGGATGGCCGAACTGGATTTTCATGCCGTGGTTGCCAGCTATTCCGACAACGTTTTATTAGTGTTTATTTGCCATTTTTTACAGCGTTTACTCAAAGATTTAGCGGTTTGTAAGGATATTTATTTAAAACCTGAGCCTGTCGATAGACGCCAAGGCATTGAATACCAATATCAATTAATCGAAGCATTACGCCGTAAAGATGTCGCAAAAGTCCAATCGGTGATGGAAGCTCATATGGCTTACGCAGAACAAGCCATGTTAGCGCTGCAAGCCACATTGCAAGAACGTTTTTTAAGTGAAGATAGGTAATATAATGATAGATAAAGTATATCTGACCTCTGTATTAAAAACATTGTTATGTACGCCTAGCCCGGTTGGTATGACGGAGCAAGCCGTGGCGCAAACTCACCAATGGTTGACTGAGTTGGGGTTCACACCGAAATACACACGCCGTGGGGTGTTATATATCACGCTTGGCTCTGAAGAGCCTAAACGTGCATTAGCCGCCCACCTTGATACGTTAGGGGCAATGGTGACACAACTCAAACCGAATGGGCGTTTGGCTCTGCGTAATACAGGTACATGGGCGGCGCGTTTTGCGGAAGGTGCAAGGGTGACGGTATTTAGTGACAATCACCAATATCGCGGCACGATTTTGCCATTAAAAGCCTCTGGGCATCGCTTTAATACTGAAGTTGATACCCAAATAGCCGATTGGGATAATTTAGAAATTCGCCTTGATGCCCCCTGTTATAACTTCGCTGATTTGCAATCCCATGGCTTAAATGTCGGTGATATTGTTGCGGTTGATGCGCAACCCGAATTCATTGACAACGGTTTTATTGTTTCTCGTCATTTAGATGACAAAGCTGGCTGCGCGGTGATGTTAGCTGCATTAAAATCACTGGTGGATGATGACATTGTGCCAGCGGTGCCTTGCCAGATGATGTTCACGATTTCAGAAGAGGTTGGTATTGGCGGAACACACGGTTTTGGTCCGCAGGTTCAAGAATTATTAGCGATTGATAACTCTGTTTCTGCCCCAGACCAAACCACACGGGATGACGCACTCACTTTAGCTTTTCGTGACAGAACCGGGCCGTTTGATTTAGCCATTACACGGCATTTATTGCAGCTATGTCAGCAGTATGATATTCCTCACGTCCGCGATACGTTTAAACATTATCGTTCGGATAGTGCCGCCGCGATTGATGCAGGGTGGGATATTCGTGCGGCTTTAGCCTGTTTTGCTCTAGACAGTTCCCACGGCTGGGAAAGAACGCATCTTGACTCATTAGTCGCGCTTGCGACGTTAGTAAGACGCTATATTGAAAGTGATTTAGTGCCATTACCGGGGCAATCATTATAAAGCGAATAATGTGCGGTTGATGGTAAAAAGCCCTCTTCTCATTAAGTGACCCCTAATAATTGGTTGCTCAGCTATTGGGGGATTTCACTCATGTCAGTTTTTTGATTTTTTTATTAATTTCACTGTTAAATCAATGTGGTATTTACGTCATAAATACATGGTACGACAATCTTGTATTTACAATGTAATGACAACGACATTACATTTCTGTATGCTTAGCTGAGTAAGCAATCAATTGGGAGGTCGATATGTCGACTCAAAATGATGTTGCCGTGACTCGCTCATCTCTTAACCTGAGAATAAAACCGGAAGACAAAATCCTGATCGACCGTGCTGCGAATGCTGTGGGAAAAAACCGTACCGAATTTGTTCTGGAAGCAGCGCGGCGTGCAGCTGAAGAAACACTGGCCGATCTGCGGGTGATTAACGTCAGCGCCGAGGTTTACCAAGAATTTATCAGCCAGCTTGATGCCGCGCCGAGTAGTAATGAGGCATTGAGGAAAACGATGATGTCTAAATCCCCTTGGGAGGAATGACATTGAAGCTAACAGCGCCAGAACCACTAAAAACAGGCCATTTACTGGAAGGGTTTTCCTCTGGTGAAGAGGCATTGGATCTCTGGTTAAAAAACCGGGCAATGAGTAATCAAAACTCAGGGGCCTCGCGCACTTTTGTGACCACTTCGGATAACCAAGTAATGGGTTACTATGCCTTGTCCACCGGGGTTGTGAGCACCAATCAAGCCGTTGGACGATTTCGCAGCAACATGCCCTCTGACATTCCCGTCATCTTACTCGGCAGGCTAGCTGTAGATACAAGGGCGAAAGGTCTTGGAGTTAGTAGGGGGTTAGTTAAAGATGCCTGTCATCGTGTTATTCAGGCTTCTGGGCTGGTGGGTATTCGAGGGGTTGTGGTTCACGCATTAACGGACAATGCTAAACGGTTCTATGAGCACATTGGTTTCGTCCCTTCACCACTTGACTCTATGATGTTGATGATAACGCTTGCCGATCTACAATTCGCATTGGGTATTCACCCGAACTGACCAAGCTTGGGATCCCGAGTTTTTATCAAAGCCCTCATATCATTGAATGTAAGAGGGCTTTGAACATGTTAATTATTAGTTTAGATTGGCTTGTGATAAATATTTTTGCATTTCATCTGCAGGAACCATGCCACCACCCGTTGCCCATACCAGATGTGTTGCGTTAGCTAGTTTCGTTGGTGTGAGTGCTTTTGATTGCAAATAATCGGTGTTTTGCGTGACATGCACGCAGCCAGTCATACCCGCCAAGGCCGACGGTTCTAATTTAATAGACTCTGTCTGGTTGAGTAAGCCTAACAGGTTATACATTTCGCTATCTTCGATGGTGTAATAACCATCAATTAACCGCTCCATTGCGCGTCCTACAAAGCCTGATGCACGACCAACCGCAAGGCCGTCTGCGGCGGTGATATTATCGATACCAATTTCTTGAACAGAGACTCCATCATGCAGGCCAGTATGTACTCCTAGCAGCATACAAGGTGAGTGGGTTGGTTCAGCGAATAAGCAGTGGACGGCATCCCCAAAGGCGAGTTTTAACCCGAAAGCGACACCACCGGGGCCACCCCCGACACCGCAGGGTAAATAGACAAACAGCGGGTGGTCGTTATCTACGGTAACACCTTGGTCTGCAAATTGCTTTTTCAAGCGCAAGCCTGCCACGGCATAACCTAAAAATAAGGTGGTAGAGTTTTCATCATCAATAAAAAAGCAGTTCGGGTCTTTTTCGGCTTCTTTACGGCCTTGTTCGACGGCAATGCTGTAATCTTGCTCGTATTCCACCACATTCACGCCATGTGAACGCAATTTGTCTTTTTTCCACTGTCTGGCATCAGCGGACATATGCACACTGACACTAAAACCGAGTTTAGCGCTCATAATGCCGATAGACATGCCCAGGTTGCCGGTTGAGCCTACCGCGATGCGGTATTGACTAAAGAATTGACGAAACTGTTCAGAGAATAAAATTTCGTAATTATCGTCTGTAGATAAAATACCGGCTGCTAAGGCGAGTTTTTCCGCATGGGTGAGGACTTCATAGATGCCGCCCCGAGCTTTGATTGACCCTGAAATTGGCAGGTGGCTATCTTTTTTAAGTAATATTTTCCCAGTAATTGGCGTTTGGTAGCGAGCTGCAAGAGCGGCTTGCATCTGTGGAATAGTGACCACTTCGGATTCTATGATCCCTTGTGTGGCTTGGGTTTCAGGAAAGGCTTTCATCAAATAAGGCGCAAAGCGGTTTAATCGCGCTTCTGCGTCTTGCACATCTTCAATGGTTAGCCCGACATAAGGCAAACCCGCTTGTGTTGTCGTGACATTTGGGTTGAACCACGCAATTGGCTTTAAATCGATTAAGTCCTGAACTAAAGGGTAGTCAGCAATTAACTTATCAACATTTATCTGAGTCATAATTACTCTCTTTTAAATCACAAATGAAAGTGCAAAAGTCCCTGCCAGCGCGACGAAAGACGCAATCAACGTGGCGACACTATAAAAACGGAATGTTTCGGCTAAAGTGGCATTACAGTACTGTTTAACTAACCAGAACAACGAGTCAGTGACGATAGTGCAGCCAATTGCGCCGGAGCCAATGGCTAATGTCATGATTTCTGGGCTAATGTGTGGGTACATTGGCATTAATGGAGCCACAATCGCGGTTGCGCCCATCATCGCAACGGTGGCAGAACCGACAGCGGCATGAAGAATAATGGCGACTAGCCAGGCCAGCAAGATGGGGTGCATATCAATGCCCGATAACACCATCGCTAAGGAGTCGCTCAGTCCACTGCCTTTTAAGATGCCGTTAAATGCCCCACCTGCCCCGATAATCAATAAGATATTAGCAATTGAGCTAAAACTCTCTTCGGTTTTGCTGAGTAATACGCTCATACCCATATTACGTCGAATACCTAACATGTAATAAGCGACAAAAGCAGCAATAAACATAGCGGTTATTGGGTTACCAATAAACTGTAATAAGGTAAATAACTGGCTGTCTTTGCTCATGTTCAAGTCAGCGGCTGTCTTGATTAACATGAGAGCAATTGGCAGTAACACCGTGAACAGTGTGGCACCTAAAGAAGGTAAGTCTTTTTCTTCACGTACTTCAAGGTCAGAGAAGGCCTCCGGCACAGTTTTAAATGGTAAGCGGTCACCTAAGAATTTGAGGAACAGTGGTCCACCAACTAATGAGGCGACTAAGCCTACCGCTAACCCTGCGACAATCACCGTGCCAATGTCAGCCCCCAATTCATTTGTGACAAATAGGGCAGCAGGGTGTGGCGGTACGATGCAATGGACGGCCATCAGAGCGGTACATAATGGGATAGCCAGTTTTAATAACGAGGTATTGGTTCTTTTGGCAATGGAAAATGCGAGTGGGATCAGTAACACCACACCAACCTCAACAAACAGCGTAATACCGCAGATTAACCCAATTAGCACCATGGTAACGTCAGGCGTCAACCAGCGGCTTTTTTGTAAAGTGACCCCGATGCGTTCAGCGGCACCTGAAATTTCCATCATTTTGCCGAGTATGGTACCCAACCCAATAATGGCTGCTAAAAAACCAAGCGTACCGCCAATGCCATTTTCGATGGCGCTGACCATCTCTAATGGGTTCATTTGCATGGAGATACCGACAAAGAAGCTGGCGAGTAAAAGTGCTAAAAAGGGATGAAACTTAAATTTAATAATTGAAACGATGATTAGTAAAATACTGATAACTAAAGTACCAATCATCCACATTGTAGAGTCCATATCCTACCCCTGATCATCTTGTTGTTGTTCTTCTATTGGATAATAAATATTCAAAGGTGACAAACGATGAAACATATGGTTTAGATGAGCTAAATTAACTCAAGGGTGTGATATTAGTCATATAAAATGGAGATTAGTGCATTTGAGTCACCCTAATTCATCTTAAAATGGGTATTGTAGAGATTATTGGGGGTCATTGTTTTTATCGGAGGCGTTGTGTCAGCACATTTCAATCAATTTGAGCAATCTGGATTTATTCAGTGGAATAAACGGTTATCAAGTTATCAGCTATCGCGTCTACATACCTTTGAAGCGGCGGCACGGCACTGCTCTTTTGCATTGGCGGCACAGGAACTGGCGTTAACGCCTAGTGCAGTTAGCCACCGAATTAACACCCTAGAAGGGGAATTGGGGTTTAAATTATTTGAACGTTTTCATCGGCGCATTGAATTGACGGTTGATGGTGAGCGGATTTACTGGGCTTTACGCAAAAATTTGGATGATATTAACCAAGAAATCATTGATATCAAGAACCAAGAAATCTCGGGTGAACTTACGGTATATTCGCGACCATCCATCGCTCAGTGCTGGTTAATTCCCAAAATTGCGGATTTTGCTCATCAATACCCCTCGATTCAATTGAATCTATTAACAGGGAACGATGACGTTAATTTTCGAGGTTATGGTATTGATGTTGCTATTTATTATGATGATATCACTCGGCCAAACTTATATTGTGAAGATTTAATGTCAGAATCAATTGTCCCGGTTTGTAGCCCACAATATGCAGAACAGCATGATTTACTTAATAATATGCACCAATTGAAAAATTGTACTTTATTGCATGATAGGCAAGCATGGAGCAGTAACTCTGACTATGATGAATGGAAGGCGTGGAGTGAGTATTACCAATTAACGTTGTTTCCTCATCGCCGAAACTTATGTTTTGATCGTTCTGATTTAGCGATTGTTGCCGCCATGAACCATGCAGGTGTAGCCATGGGGCGTAAACAATTGGTTGAAAAACGTCTTAAGCGGCAAGAGCTAGTAATGCCATTTGGCGATATTTCGCTGAAGTGCGAACAACGCCACTATTTTGCGATGCTTAATGATAAACGTAATCCGAAGGCAGATATTTTTATTCAATGGTTAAAACAGCAAGTTAACGCAATATCACAAGTAAAATGACGCTTACTCGAGTAAGATAACCACTTGGTGATGTTTTTAGAGAATGGAAAAACCGCAAGCTATGGCCCCGAAAACGCAAAAAGTTGCCACGATCAAAGATGTCGCTGCCAAAGCTCAGGCAGGGAAAACCAGTATCTCACGTTATTTGAATGGTGAATTCCATTTGCTTTCAGATAATTTGCGTCAACGTATTGAAAGTGCCATCCGTGAATTAAACTATCGCCCCAACCAAATGGCACGTAGCTTGAAACATGGGCGAACAGGCCTGATTGGCTTGATTATTGCCGATATCGGTAACCCATTCTCTGTTGAAGTCCTAAAAGGGGTGGAAGCCGAGTCAATCAAACAAGGTTTTATGACAGTGGTTTGCAATGCCAATAATAGCATTGAGCGTGAATGCCAATTTATTCAGCTACTAAAAGGTTACCGCGTGGATGGGCTTATTATAAATTCAGCGGGTGTTAATGAGCAATTCATTGATGTGTTGAAAGAAACCACGCTTCCTTTTGTCTTATTAGATAGAAAAATCGATAACTTTCCCAGTGATATGGTTGGGTTAGATAACCCTGCTTCTGCGCAAATGGCCTTTAATCATCTGATTGAGCAAGGGTTCGAAGCGATTTGCTTCGTGACTGAGCCCATTGTGTATAACAGCGCACGTCAGGAGCGTTTACAGACATTCCAAGCGCTATCACAGAGTCATCAACATATTCAAAGCGAATTTCATGAAGTGACCTTGCCTGACCCGGCAAAATTAGAGGCCATCGTTGCTGATTTTTGTACGGCACATCGTGGTATGCGCAAAGTGATTGTCGCCGCCAATGGCGTGCTGACCTTGCAGTTGGCATATGTCATGAATAAGCAAGGGCTACGTTGGGGGACAGATATTGGTTTTTTAAGTTTCGATAACCTCGAATGGGCTGCATTAGCTGGGCAAGGGGTGACTTCGGTGTCTCAACCGACAGCGGAAATGGGGCACAAGGCGGTGGAGTGCTTGCTAGAAAAACTGGAAGACCCAGATAAACCCCCAGTGCAATACTTATTTAATGGGGAACTACTGATCCGTAAATCAACGACATTGTAGTTTTTAGTGGCTCTTAAAATTTAGTTACCATTTACCAATTTAGCTTAAGGTTTATTACATGTATACTGGTGTGTAGACTAAATTATAACCATTTTGAGAGCATAGGGAACATATGAAAAAGATAGGGATATTATTGCTAGCTAGCCTTGTTTTAGCGGGTTGTAGCACCAGAAGTCAGGTCAAAGAGTATACCTGCCAAGTAGACCAAAGTTATAATCACATCACATTAGAACGTAACGGCAAATTTACCTTTCCAACAGGGGCAAGTAAGGTACAAGTCTTTTTCAATAATGGTCAGGTCAATATTGTTGATTTTGTTGGCTATGAGTATATGAGTTATCCGCTAGTGAAAAGTACAGAGCAGCGACGTGTTGAGAAAATAAAAGACTTTAACATCGTGATAAATAAAGGTGATTATTATTCTGATGTCAATGGCATGTTGGAAATTTACTCACCAACTCAAAAAACAGTGGGGTTATATTATTTAGCGCCATCGACCAGTAAACTGAATTCTATCCAATTTCTGACGGAGTGTGAACGAAGCAGTGTTGCTCGCCCGGGACGCGCTCATGAGCATTGATGGGTAAATAGGCAAAGAACCCTAACAAATTAGGGTTCTTTAGGTTCTGAGTTATTTTGCTATTTCAGGGTTAACACAGTTTTGGCTTAGGTCACCCTTTAAAGCCGCTATTAGGTTATCAACGGCACATTCGACCATAGCATAACGGGTTTCATGGGTGGCGGAACCGATATGCGGCAGAGCAACCACATTTGGCAGCGTGAGTAGCTTAGAGTTGCTTGGAAGCGGCTCCACCTCAAACACATCTAAACCCGCTCCACGAATTATGCCCATTTCTAATGCATCGGTCAGCGCGGCCTCATCAATAATTCGACCTCTTGAACCGTTGATCAAAAACGCACTGGGTTTCATTTTTTCCAACTCATTTTTGCCGATCAATTTTTCGGTTGAAGGTAATAATGGCAGCACGACACAGACAAAATCAGATTCCGCGAGTAATGAATCGAGGTCACAACGACGTGCCTTAAGTTGGTTTTCTGCATCGGAGTGGATATGGTTATTGTAATAGAGAACTGGCATTCCGAAGCCTAAGTGAGCACGTTTAGCGACAGCATAGCCAATGCGCCCCATTCCGAGTATACCAATCGTTTTACCATGCACATTGCTGCCGTATGCATTTTCACCAATACTTTGGGTCCATTGGCCGTTTTTGACCATCTCAGCCATTTCGATAATGCGTCGCGCACTGCAAAGCACTAATGTAAAAATGGTATCCGCGGTGGTTTCGGTTAATACATTGGGGGTATGCATCAATGCAATCTTTCTGGCATTCATGGCGTCAATATCAAATTGGTCGACACCAACCGAAATGGTCGACGCGGCTTTCAAATTTGGTGCATTGGCAATGTCATCTGCTGTGATAGGGTAACTAGCACCAATAATGCCGTCAGCACTCGTCAAAGCTTGTTTAAAGCAAGCGAGATTCTCAGGGGTAATGCTATCAAATGCAGTGACATTAAAGTGCTGCTGTAGCCGCTCAAGTTGATCTGCGGGAATGGATTTATATAAAACAATATTCTTTTTCATGGTGTCCCTTTTAAGCATGCTCTGTGATGACGGCATCACTCTTTTGCTCTTGGTTTGGTTTAACAATCAGGGTAAAGAAAACCGAAGCTAACAATGCGATCCCCATAAACATATACGAGGCACTTGGGCTACCTGTCGCCCCATTTAAGTAACCCACAAACCATGAACCAAAGAATGAACCTAATGCGCCCATACTATTGATTAATGCCATTGCACCACCAGCAACGTTCTTTGGCAACATTTCAGGAATGATAGCGAAGAAGGGCCCGTATGGGGCGTACATTGCAGCACCTGCAATCACTAATAAGGTATAAGAGAACCAGAAATTCGTGCTACCGAGTAAGTATGAACCGAGGAAACACACCGCACCGAGCAAAAGCATTGGCCAGACAAATAATTTGCGGTTATGCATTCGGTCAGATGCCCATGAAACTAAGATCATAGCCATCGTTGCTGCAAGGTATGGGACTGCGGAAAGCCAACCTGTTTCTACCATCCCGAGGTTGGATGCGCCACGAATAATGGATGGCAACCACAGCACAAAGCCATACACCCCAATGCTCCAACAGAAATATTGAGCGCAGAGTAAAATCACATTACGAGACTTAAAGGCTTCACGGTAATTACGAACGGGTTTGATGTTTTTCTGTTCGTCACTCAGGATCTTATCTAATGTCTCTTTTTCTGATTGGCTTAACCAATTGACTTGGTTTGGTTTATCTCGTGCTGTTCTCCACCAGAAAAAGGCCCATAAAATCGCAGGCACTCCTTCAATGATAAACATTTCACGCCAACCGAAGGCTTGAATGAGATAACCGGATAGCACGGACATCCACAGTACCGTAACGGGGTTGCCTAGAATTAAAAAAGTATTGGCGCGAGAGCGCTCTGATTGGGTAAACCAGTTACTGATATAGATAAGCATCGCAGGCATGACCGCGGCTTCGACGACCCCTAGGCTAAAGCGAATAATCACTAGCATTGGGATATTGCTCACCATGCCAGTTAAACTAGCGAATAAGCCCCATAGGAAGATACAAGCAAAAATGAGTTTACGGACACTGCGCTTTTCTGCATAAATAGCCCCCGGTATTTGGAAAAAGAAATAGCCAAGGAAAAATAATGAGCCGAGTAGGGACGACATCCCTTTGGTAATCCCTAAGTCCGCGTTGATCCCTGCGGCAGCGGCAAAACTGTAGTTGGCTCTGTCTAAGTAGGCAAGGCTATAGGTGATAAACACGATTGGCATGATGCGCCACCAACGTGACGCTGCTGGAGTATTCATTGTCATAATCGATTTCCTTTTAACATACCGCTTTAGTGGTGGCTGCAGACAGTAATACCATTTCATGCTGCAGTTGTGCCTGAGTTGGTAAACCTTCACTGTCGCCAATAACTTGAATGGCTCTTGCTCCAACAAAATTACCTCTTGCAACAGCTTGTGGTAATGTCAAACCTTCAAGTAAGGCGCTAATAACGCCAACGGCGAAACCATCACCAGCTCCGACGGTATCAATGACGTGTTTCACATGAACGGCAGGTGCTATGCCCTGTTGGTTATTTGCCGTTTTATAATATGCTCCGTGTTCCCCGGTTTTAATCACAACCACTTCGACACCTTGAGCGAGATAAAAATCAGCAATAGACTCGGGTTGGTCGAAGCCCGTCAGGATTTTGCCTTCTTTTAAGCCGGGTAAGACCCAATTAGCTTGGAACGCGAGTTGGTTGAGCTGTTCGACCATTTCCTGTTCACTTTTCCATAGGGATGGGCGCAAATTGGGGTCAAATGACAGTGTTTTACCTACATTTCGCATCCATTTTGCTGCATACAGTGAAAGTTGATAGCTGGTGGGCGAAAGTGCGGCTGCCACGCCACTTAAATGTAAATGACGGGCAGACAGAAAATACGCTTCATTAAAGTCAGTGAGATCTAAATGGCTGGCTGCTGATCCTTTACGGAAATACTCCACGATGGGATCGGTTCCATTTTCGGCTTTAGATTTAAGTTGGAAGCCCGTTGGGTAACGAGAGTCCACTGTAACGCATTGAGTATCTAGTTGTTCTTTATCCAAAGTGGCTTGAATAAAACGCCCGAAGGAGTCATCGCCAAGTCGGCTTATCCAGCCACTTCTTAACCCTAGGCGAGACAGGCCGATGGCGACATTCAGCTCAGCACCGGCTGCGCGACGGACGAAACTTTCAACTTCGTGCAATTCCCCTGTTTGTGTTGCCACAAACATCATCATGGCTTCACCAAGAGTGATGACATCTAATTGATTTCTCATGATGTTAAATCTCCTTCAACAGAGAAACATAGTATTCAGTGACTGCGCGTAAATCGTGGTCTTCGAGTGGAAACTCGATACCACAAGGAACGTCATTCGGGAGCGCGTTTAGCACTTCTTTCCATGTGCCATCGCTGTCATCAAGTGCTACTGCAACGCATTTATTGCCACGTAATTGGCAGGCTTTAACGTGAATGTAAGCGACTTGGGGGGCAAAAATATGTGCGGCTTTTAACGGATCTTCTTGATGCCAATACCAATTCGCCATATCAAATGCCATTTTTATAGGTAGATTTTGGTGTTTTACATCAGCAAAAAAACGTTCAAGAGGCGCAATGTGACCGCCAACCTCGGTTTGGTCATTCTCGATCACTAACTGTGTGGTGTATTGATTGAGAAGGTTAATGACTTCGGATAAATCATAATTTTCTGGTAATTCACCGAGTGATAGTTTTAAAAAGCGAGCATTAAGTTGTTTGGCATCTTCAAAATAGCCTTGCAGTTTAGTGATTGCGATAGAGGTATGCTGTTGGAATAGCGTGTCTGGCACGGAATAAACCGCAGTGAGCTGTCTTGATTGCAGTCCTTTGGCAATATCAAAAAAATTATCGCTTGGTAGCAATAGTTCTTGACGGATCTCAGCACCATCCGCGTGGCTGCTTTGAATAATATCGAATAAAGCTTGTTGGCCCCCTAATTGTTTTACGGTTTGTGCACCGTAGGCGGCAGTAACAATGATAATGTCTTTGCTCATGACTTTCCTCTGTCTGATTAAAGGGTATTTAGCCCATTTGTCATTGCGAATGACTTATTATGGAACCGGTTCCATTGTGCTTTCTAGTGATGAAAGAGCAAAATCAGAGCTATATCACTAACCAAATGGCGATAAATGTTTAATTAACGATCACTGTCACAACTTTTGATGTAATGGGTGTAATAAAAAGTTCAGATAGGTTTTTCACAGAGTATGTGATTTTGTCAAAGCATCATTTTTGATAGTTTTGCTCAGGGGACGTTTTGGGCTTTAACGGGCTAAAAGAAAGGGCGCTAATTCATTTCTTACTGCAATCAAGAACGATAATTTATTAGTCTAGAAAAAGTAAGGCAGAACTGAGTTATAAGTTCTGCCTTTATTATTTTTATTCAATAAGTTATTGGCTCAATGCATCGGCAACTGCTTTAAAACGAGCAAATTTGTCACGTAGCTGTTGATGGCTAATCGCATTCGGTTGATAAGTGGTGATTTTTGGGGTACTTGCCGCAATAGCGACATCAAAACCTGAATAATAACCTGTTCCGACTGCGGCACAAAGTGCAGCGGCTTGGCAACCTGATTGCTGCACGTTGACGACATCTAACGGTAAGTTACTGGCATCACAGAACATTTGCATCCACAGTGGTGATTGTGTTGGGCCACCCGTGAACCGAATAGATTCGGTTGTATTATCAAGGCCAACAATACGGTCTTGATGCAACAAATGTGAGAATACAATCCCTTGATAGATAGCATAAACAATATCAGCATCTGTATGGTGTGAGCTCAAACCGAGTAGGCCACCGTGCAAATTACTGTGGTAGTTAGAACCGTACAGCCAAGGGAAAAACAGAATATCATTTTGCCGTGTTGCCCCTTCAGCCACGCAGTGATTCAGTACGTCATAATCTTGCAAACGCTGATTGAAGAAGTGCCGAGTAAACCATGCGAGGTTACTGGCTGAGGTCGGGCTGCCTTCATGGACAAAATAGGTGCCTGGGATGCAGTATTTACTCCAGACGTATGGGTAATCAGAAGGCACAATTTCATCAAAGACACGCGTTGAAATAGTCCAAGTGCCTGCTACCGCACTGAGTTTATCTTTTTGGCTCACCCCAGATGCTAACGCTGCGCCGACTACATCAAAGAAGCCACCAAATACAGGGGTTCCTTCCACCAGTCCAGATTCTGCGGCAGCTTTGTGGGTTACGGTACCCGCTAATTGGGCCGAGTTAATCACGGGAGCTAGTTTGTCATTTGCCTCATCAATACCAAACAGTTGGCATAGTTTAGGGTCATAACTCGACTGGATTTGGTTAAATAATTGGCTGCCAGAAATATTGGTTTCTTCGCAGGCAATTTGGTCGGTTAAGCGATAGCGAATATAATCATGAACCATCAAAACATGCTGAGTATCGCGATAATTATCAGGCTCGTGTTGTTTTAGCCAACGCAGTAGTGCCACGGGATGAGAAGCCCATAATTGCTGCAAACTCAATGGGTAAGCTTTATCCGCAGTACCGTTTTGGTGCCATTCATCAACAATGGATTGAGCGCGTGAATCAGATGACACAATCCCATTTCTAACTGGCTTTCCTTGGCTATTGAGCAAATAAAGCCCTTTACCGTGGGAAGAGAAACTGACACCGGAAATTTGGGCGGCACTGAGCTGGCTATTTTGAATCGCTTTGCGGATCACGCTGCAAGTCGCTTCCCATAACATTTCCATGTTGCGTTCACTAAAACCCGCCTGTGGGCTTTCAGTGGGAAAAGAGTGCTCAGCAACCGTAATTTCTTGGCCTTCTGCGGTATAGATACCCGCTTTGATGACGGTACCACCAAGGTCAACACCCATAAAAAATGCATTCATTATCGGCTCCTTTAGGCGTTATACCAGCCAGCTTGTTGCATTTTGTCTTCCATCCAATGACGGGCTTTGATAATTTCAATCAGTGGCTCATCGGCTTTTTCTGTCCACATTTCAATCAGGAAGGAACCGCGGTAATTTAAACGTTTTAATAATTTGAATAAATTAACAAAATCTACGCAGCCTTCACCGAAAGGGACATCACGAAATTGGCCTTTACAGGTTTCAGTCACCGCATATGTATCTTTTAAGTGAATGGCTGCGACGTGTTCAATTCCTTGGGTGAATTCTTTTTCGACATCATTACCCCATGCCGTTAAGTTACCGACATCAGGATACACCTTGAACCAAGGTGAGCGAATTTTATCGGAAAGTGTTTGCCATTTGCTAATGGAATTCATAAATGGCGTATCCATGATTTCCACTGCGCACATCACTTGAGAAGCGGCCGCAATTTCGCTGACCCACTGCATGCCTTTTTCGAAATTGGCAATCGTCTCGGCATCTTGCTCTTCATAGTAAACGTCATATCCTGCGAGCTGAATAGTGCGAATGCCTAAGTCTTGAGCGAGCTTAATGGCTTTTTCCATTAAGGAGTAGGCCATCATACGAGTGGCTTCATCATGGCTACCAAAAGGAAAGCGGCGGTGACCAGATAAACACATACTTGGAATGCGAATACCTGTTTCTTGTATCGCTTTCACAACTTCCAGACGCTCTGCGGTGCTCCAGTCTAATCGAGCCAGACGTTCGTCAGTTTCATCTACTGACATTTCCACAAAATCATAACCCGCAGATTTTGCGATGACTAATTTTTCTAACCAACTGCTGTTCTTCGGTAATGCTTTTTCATAAATACCAATTGGATGCTTACGCATGGTTTTCCCCTTGAAAAATTAACTTTGTGTCGATGCTTTATTAAGGCGTTGGTTACGGTTCATCGCACGTTTAGCACTCCATTTTTCTTTGAAGAACTTGAATGCTAATGCCAAGATGAGCGTGATCCCCCAAACTGCGAGGTTAAAGTGCAGGCTTACACCTAGCAGACTTAAACCTGTCGCAATGACCTGTAAAACCAATAAGGCACAGAACACTCGGCTAACCTTACCAACTCCCCCAAATGGGTTAGTTCCACCTAATACGATGGCAAGAATGGTGAGCAGTAAATAGGAATCCCCGTAGCCCATACGTGCAGAGTTAAAGCGAGCCATCATGATGAGCCCAGCTAACACACATAACAGGCTAGAAATGGTGTATATCGCAATCATGACACGGTCGGTACGAATACCGCTGAACCACGTTGCATTGATATTACTGCCACTCATATAGATATTTTTACCTAAGCGCGTACAGCCTAGAAACAGCGCTAAGAGAATTGCGGTAACAATGAAGATAATCATCGCAATTGGCACCCCAAGCACAGTATCGGAACCAATGGCACGAACAATGGGTGGCATGCCACTCAGTGCGGCTCCTTTGGTGAGGTAAACACCAATGCCGCTGATAATCGTCATTGTACCGAGGGTCACTAAGATCGGGTGGGCTCCGATATGGGAAATCATCAGCCCTGTTAAGCTACCGATAATGACCGCAATCACGGTTGCGCCGATTAATGCGAAGACCAACCACATTAGCTGTGTGCCAGTGCTGGCATCCACTGGGAGGTAATTGATAAACACCCAAGCCATAAAGAGTCCCGTTAAGTTAGCAGTGCTAATAATGGCAAGGTTTAACCCGCCACTTAACATAGGAACAAACATGGCAAAGGTGAGTAAGCCCAACTCAGGTAACTGAAACGTGATGCTTAAAAAGGTATTTTGGGTAAAAAAGTGCCCTGGCATGGCGATACTAAACGCAGCGATAGCCAAAACAAAGATTGAAAGCAGTCCGATAACAGAGCCATCAATTTTAAAAAAAAGATTTTTTCTCATGGTGATATTCCTGTTAAACAAAACCTACGTCCGTCTCTTTACGTTTTTTGTAGTGGGTAATACAAATCGCAATGAGAATAACCAGCCCGATGACGATATTGACGAAGTAGTTTGAAACACCAATCAGGTTAAGGCCGTTTTTCAAGATACCAATCAGGAAAACGCCCATGAGTGTGCCTATCACTGAGCCTCGCCCACCGGATAAACTGGCGCCACCCAGTACAGCCGCGGCAAGCACATCTAGCTCTCCGCCCACAAGGGCACTCGGTACCACTTCACTCATTCGGTAGGTTTGCAACATACCGCCAATCGCTGCCATCGCGCCAAGGTAGCCGTAAGCAAACAGGTAAATCACTGAAACACGGATACCAATACGAGACGCAGATTCTTGGCTGCCACCAACGGCATATAGCTGACGGCCGATATGCGTTTTATTCATTAAAATCCACGTTAAGAAGGCAATGCCAAGCATCACAATTAACGGCAAGCCAACTTGGTAATATTCACCATCCACTTCAAAAGGCAGGATAGTCACAGGGTCTACCCACCAATCAGGTAAGTCATAAATACTGTGTCCGTTGGTTAGCCACATCAGCATTCCGAACAGCAGTGATTGCATACTGATGGTGATGATAATTGACACAACATTCAGCGAATAAATTAAGATAGCGTTGATTAAGCCAAAAGCGATACCGATGATAATCGCCAATGTGATACTGACGGCAGGGCTTGCAATAAAACCTTGCAATAGCCAAGTGGCGATCACGTATTGCACTACGGAAGCCACTGCGGCAAACGAAATATCAATGCCCCCAGTGACGAGAACCACAAATAAACCTAAGGCGAAAATACCTGTAACGGCGTAGCTTTCACTGAGGTCGAGTAAATTTTGAATAGTTAGAAATTGCGGGCTCATCAATGTGAAGAACACCACCATGATAAGAATGACCCAAGTCAGCCAGCCTTCGACAGATTGTGGTCGTAATTTTTGCCAGTTAGCCATTGATGATTTCCTCCAATTGTTGCTCATTGATGGAATCTGTCTCAATTTCTTTGACGATAGAGCCTTGTTTCATATGTAAAATTCGGTCGCAATTGTAATACGCTTCGGAGGCTTCATCGGTAATTAATAGAATAGAGATACCGACACCTGACAAACGGTGAATGAGTTTGTAAATACTGTCTTTTGCGCCAATATCGACGCCAACAGTCGGTGAGTCTAAAATGAGTACTTTAGGACGTGTTAAAATCCATTTAGCAAGTACCACTTTTTGTTGGTTACCGCCTGAAAGTGTTGAAAGGGCATTATTGGGGTCAGTGACTTTAATATCTAAGTCGGCTATCCACTCTTGCACAATTTCTTGGCACTGTTTTTCATCAATTAAATGTAAAGGCGTTTTGAGGCGATCGAGAATCGAAATCACCATATTGTCTGCGATGGATTGCTGTAAAATTGCCCCTAAAGTCAGGCGGTCTTCGGAGACATAACCAATGCCGCGCTTAATGGCGTCGGTGTTGTTTTTTAACTTAACAGGTTTGCCTTCGATGAGTAATTCACCACTATCTGGGTGGGTAATGCCAAACAACGATAGCGCTAATTCAGTGCGGCCTGAGCCAAGTAAACCACATAAGCCTAATACTTCGCCGCGTTTTAGATTTAAGTTGATATCACGATATTGCCCAGCTCGGCTGAGGTTTTTTAGCTCTAGTACCGTGCGTCGGTCTTCCGCATTATTAGGTGGCTTACGTTCATGGACAATATCTAAGCCAGTCATTAACTCAGTAATTTTGCGGGTAGTTAAGCCTTCAGCAGGCCATGTACCAATTTTTTGACCATCGCGGATCACGGTGATGCGGTCAGAGATCTCTTTGACTTCTTCTAGTCGATGACTCACAAAAACAACGGTAATTCCCTTATCTTTTAGGTAATTAACCGTTGAGAGTAGTTGGTTGACTTCTGTACGGGTCAATGAAGCCGTTGGTTCATCCATAATCACCAGACGTGCATCGGCGACTAGGGCGCGGCAGATAGCAACCTGTTGGCGTTGAGCAATGGGTAAAAATTGCACAGGTGTGTCTGGGTTAATGGTGAAAGCCAGTTCATTGAGGATTTCTAAGGCTTTCTCGCGCAGTTGTTTTTTACGAAACCAGCCAAAATAGCCTTTGAGGTTTAGCTCAAAGGCGATATTTTCAGCAACGGTTAAATTTGGAAATAATGACAAATCTTGGTAGATAACTTGTACGCCTAATTCACGCGCTTTATCGGGCGTCAATCGGTGATAACTTTTCCCATCAATTTCAATTTTACTACCGTCATCAGGGGCATAGACACCACTGATAGTTTTAATTAATGTGCTTTTCCCACACCCATTGGTGCCCGCTAAACAGTGCACTTCACCTTTGTTGAGCGTCAAATCGATATTGCGTAATGCACGGTGACCACCGAAGCTTTTGGAAAGGTCGCGCAAGGTAATGAGTGGATCGGATTTGTCAGCTTTTGAGGTGTTTGTCATAAGTACAATTCCTACTGCAAATAAATTGGTGTTGGCTTGTTCGTGATGAGCGCGAGCCGCTGCGCTAGTGCAGGCGACTCGAACTCAAAGAACATAAAATTTAATATATTGATAAATATTGTATTTTTGTTTTAAACATTATTTTGATAATGTGAAATTACAGACCGACTTCAACCAATTTTTTCGTATTTTCAATATTCAAATTAACAGGGTTATCACTTAAAATCGTGTTACCACTGACTTTGATTTCACCCATATCACCAATAGACACGCCATCTTTAATTTCTTCACCATTCATCATGGCTGTTGCGACTTGTACAAATACTTGTCCTGCGACTTTAGGATTGGAAATATAGCCGCCATCAATTGCACCTTTTTCCAGTAACTTGATGCCTTGACCTGGTGTGAACGTCCCGAATACACAGGTTTCGTCATTTTTACGGCGTTTATCAATGGCTCGTCCTGCACCGATAGGGCCTTGTGAACCAAATGACATGATGCCTTTTAAGTCTTTATGCTTAGATAACAAGTCATTAGCTGTACGCATTGAGTCATCAACGGATTCGGCAACACCAAAGCGGTCATCGACCATTTGCATTTTCGGGTAGTTCGCTTTTTGGTAAGCAATTGCCGCGTCGGCCCATTCGTTCACTAATGGTACTGTCAGGCTTCCCACAAACATGGCGTATTTGCCTTCTTCACCCATACAGGCCGCCATATCTCTCATATGGTTAGCACCCATGCTTTGGGTATCAAGTAATTCAAAGTCCCAATCTGCATTTTTTTGATTTGGTGATTCGTGGGTAATAACTTTAATTCCAGCGTCTTGGGCGCGTTTTAATACAGGCTCAAGCACTTTAGCGTCGTTAGGGACAACGCCAATGACATCCACTTTTTTCGCGATTAAATCTTCGATAGCACGAACTTGTTCCGCTGGGTCAGCCGTTGTTGGGCCAACTTGGAAGGCATTTACACCGAGTTTTTTGCCTTCTTCAGTAATACCTTGTTCCATAACATTAAACCAAGGAATACCACCGACTTTAACGACGACACCCATGGTAAAGGGCTTTTGTGCTTTTTGTGATTCAGCCATCGCGACATTTGAAAATAGTGCAACGCTCATTAAACAAGGTAAAACTAGCTTCTTCATGTTCATAGTTGTATTCCTTAGTGTAGATGGATACTAAATCAAGAAATTCCATTATTTAGAAATAATGAATTTCTCATATTTAGGTATGCCTATAATTAAGTGCCAAGGAATTATGAATAAATAACATCCCTGCACTTATTTAATACAGAAAATAAAATAGAACTTGTTTTTTTACTTACATCATAGTTACATGATTTTTATTTTTATAAACTATTTATCGCACTCGATAATTCTAAGGTTAGAAAATTGTTTTTGAAAATTATTATCATTTAGTTTGTTTGTGATTAATACGTCGATATCATCAAATGTACAAACCTGACTAAATGCATATTTTCCTAATTTACTATTATCCGCGAGCAAAACTTTATTTTCAGAAACCTGTAACATAATATTTTTTAATTTTGAGTTTATTTCACTGCCATCACGAATACCATTTTCGATATTAAATCCTTGGCATGAAAGAAATAAGGTTTTTATCTGAAAGCTACGAATAATACTTTCTGCAATTGGGCCATGAAAATCATCATGACGTTCTGAATATTCCCCACCAATACCAATAACGCGTACTCGGTCACGGCAGGCCAACGCTTGGATTATCTTGACCGAGTTTGTCACTACCGTAATGTCGATATCAGGTATTTGCCGTGCGAGAAACCAGCAAGTACTGCTGTTATCTAACATAATACAGTCACCAGGCTGAATTAATTTCAGTGCAGCCTTCGAAATCTTCATCTTGGCATCAGGGTGCTCTTCGGTTCTTTTGCGAAAAGACTCTGCACCATCAACCATTTGACTGAGCTTGACCGAAGAAGGCATCACATTCACCATCGGCATTTCTTCTTGGTCGATGGCAACTGCTCCCCCAAAACTACGGATGATCCTATTTTCACGTTCAAGAGCCGTTAAATCACGACGGATAGTTTCTTGAGAAACGAGACATAATTGAGCTAAATCACGCACTAGCGCCGAGCCATTCTGCGAAACATGAGAACAAATTAATTTATGGCGTTCGGCTTGTAACATATTTAACTCCTATTCTTTCCACGATATTTATTCTGCCCGTATTGCTTTTTTTTTGTCGTGATTGGATTCAAGTTATCTCTTTTTGAAAAAAACAAAGCCGATTAAAGTGATTGCGATCGGTATTTTATGAATTTAATTTCACTAAGTTACACAATAACTAGACTTGCATCACTATATTTGCGGTATCTTTTTACTTTTATGGTATTAAACAAAAAGTATTGGGCTAATTCGGTCAACTAACCACATCCTATTTATGTGTTTTCTTGACCGCCTATGCCCGAATGTGTCCGAGTTGGTCTGTTTTGTTGCGAGTTTGTAAAGTGAGGTGCTTTTTAAATGGCCTAAATCTGTTTACCTTAATAGGTAGATATAGGTTATCAACACACAGAAAACATCATGATAATAAATTTTTGTTGTTGATATTAAAGCATATTTTATAAAGCTAGGGAGTTGTTATGTTAGAAAAATTGAAACAACAAGTCTTTGAAGCAAACCTTGCCTTACCCAAACATAACCTAGTGACCTTTACTTGGGGGAATGTGAGTGGTATTGACCGCGAAGCTGGGTTAATGGTGATAAAACCTTCTGGCGTTGACTATGAAACCATGAAAGCAGAAGACATGGTGGTGGTCTCGTTGGAAAGCGGAAAAGTGGTAGAAGGGAAATATCGGCCTTCTTCGGATACCGACACGCATTTGGCGCTGTACCAAGCATTCCCTGAAATTGGCGGTATTGTCCATACTCACTCTCGCCATGCGACTATTTGGGCTCAAGCAGGCCTGCCATTGAGTGCTTTAGGGACAACCCATGCCGATTATTTCTATGGTGAAATTCCTTGTACCCGTAAAATGACAGCAAGTGAAATTGAAGGCGATTATGAAAGAGAAACGGGTCATGTGATTATTGAAACCTTCAAGGAAAAAGGCCTGTCAGCAAAAGATATTCCAGCCGTATTAGTGAATAGCCATGGGCCATTTGCTTGGGGAACAAGCCCCGATAATGCAGTGCATAATGCCGTAGTGTTAGAAGAAATTGCCTATATGAATTTATTTACCCGTCAATTAAGTTCACAAATAGGTTCCATGCAACAAGTATTATTAGATAAACACTATTTACGTAAGCACGGTAAAAATGCGTATTACGGGCAAAAATAAAGCGGTTAAAAAATTAATTAAATAGAATTGGCAAACGAGAGCAATTATTGATTTTATGATCAATAACGGATTTCTTCGTTTATAAAATAGCCACAATGAATATGCTATGTGGCTATTTTACTGTTTTTTAAATACAGCCATCACTCAGGTTTATTTAGTTAAACCTGTGGTTGTTTTTTGATTAATTAAATGTTTTTAAACTAAGTATATTTCTCTAAGCTGATTAATATCATTATCTGTGAATTTAAGTTCATCTTTAATATACCTTTCAACAGAGCCAGATATTTCTTCCATTGTATTAAAGACTTCTAAAATAAATGATTCTTGAGTATCAATTAGAGAAAGTAAATAATCCAGTACATTTTGGTCTTGGGTTATTTTGCGATATCCCGCCATTTTAATTTCGTTACGTTCAAGGCGATTAAAATGAGTAAGCATATAGTCGTCAACGATGGCTTTTTTTGGAACACCTAGCATAGCAAGTACAAGTAGTGCACCATAACCCGTTCGGTCTTTTCCTCCTCGGCAATGCTGAATATTTGGGGCATTGTGGCTATCGAGTAAAACTTCGATCATTTGTTTGAAGGCAGCTTTTGACTTATCACTTACTACAAATTGGCGATATTGCTCCAATATTTGTAACCCATCGCCGTTAATCATTTCTTTAGGAATATGTTGGATAACACTTTCGATTAATGCTTTGTCTTCATTATCCGGTGATGCGGCAAATTGTGCTGCTAATTCAGCGGTTTGAGCCGTAGCATCGAGATGATACGTTTTCTTTTCACCAACATGGCAATTAGGCGATTTATTAATTTCATTTTGAGTACGGTAATCGATGATGCTGTTTATCCCTAAATGGGAGATGTAATTTACTGCTTGTTCACTAAGATTAAACAGATGGTTAGAACGATATAGCATTCCCCATTTCACCTGTTTTCCGTCTGTTGTGGTATAACCTCCAAAGTCACGGAAGTTATTTAACCCCTCAATAGGCAATGTTCTTTCAGCGAATAATTTACATCCATTGGCATTTTGTAAAATAAAATAGATACGCTGTTTCGCCTTTAATGGGTCTTGAACTGTAATTGTATTCTCTATTTTATCCGTAATGAAATTCTCAGGACAAACCTGAGTATCAGGTTTGTCCGTCCAATATAATGCCAGAGGGGAGGATGGAACTTCACTAAATTTTATTTCGAGTGTTGATTCACTCACTCTATTGATTTCGATTTCCATATATTTCCCTTTATCATCCTAAAATTCCGAATACAGAACAAACAACACCTAAAACCATAATGGCGACAATTAATGCAACGGTATGTTTCCCTTGAAATTTACGAACAAGGAAGAAAATACCAAGCGCAAAGAGAAGGGTGAGTAAGTTAGGTATTACCTTGTCAAACATCTCTTGTACTTTGATAGATTGCTCACCAACGGCGATGGTTAGCGGTGTGGAAAGTTTGACGGTCGTGGCAATTAAAGAGCCGAGGACCATGACCCCGACAACGTTCGCCATATTAGTAATTCGCTGAATAATATTTGATTTTTTCGATTGTTCGATTAAATCAACGCCTTTGTTATAGCCATAATGAATAAAGAAATATTTGGTACCGATATTGACGATATTAAACAAAATAAACATTAATATTGGGCCAATAATATTACCTTGCAGTGCAAATGCAGCTCCGATGCTGCCGCAAATAGGTAGCCACGTAAATTTTAATAAGCTATCACCGAGACCTGCAAATGGCCCCATCAAACCAGCTTTTACAGAAACAACAGCCTCTTTTTCTTCTTCTGTTGTTTTTTCTTCTAATGCTGCGGTCACACCAAGAATTAATGCGCCTGCGTTAATTTGTGTGTTAAAGAATTCAAAATGGCGTTGCATGGCTTTAATACGCGTTTCTTGGTCAGCTTTTTCATAAAGCTTATCGAGAACGGGTACCATACAATGTGCAAAACCAATAGTTTGCAGTTTTTCGTAGTTGTATGAGAATGACATGGTTTGAATTCGCCAAAACATACCATTGAGTTCTTTTTTCGTGAGTTTCTTATTTTCAGAGGGGGTTATTTCACTCATAAGTCATATTCCTCTTCTTCATTTTTATGGGCGGCTGGTGTAGCTTTTTCATCTGGTGTTTGGCGCAAACTGCTGGCGAATGCCATGTCATAAAGCACAGCAAATGCCAGAGCGATAAATGTAATTGGGATAATTGGCAGTTTTAAATAGGTTGTAAGCATGAAGCCGAGCAGAAAGAAAAACCACATTCTGCCTTTCAGCAGCATTAATAACAGAATACAGATACCGACCGCAGGGATCAGCTTAGATGCAACCCCCATACCTGTTAAAATACTTTCAGGCACAGCATTTAATATGCTATTGACTAAGTCACTACCAAAATAAACGGCAATAAAGCAGGGAATGGCGCGAATAAAAAACCACAGTGGTGTCGAGAAATAATGGACTTTGGTTAGGCCGCTGTAGTTTCCATCAAGAATGGATTTACTTGCCCAAACATTTAAGAAACTGGCAAAAGAGCGCCAGATAATCAGTAATTGCTGACATAAAATAGAGACAGGTACGGCAAGGGCGATACCTGCTGCAATTCCACCATTGGAAGCAATACCGAGAGCAACTCCAATGATAGAACCGGCGATGATATCGGGTGCGGAATAAGCCCCAACGTTACCAATCCCCATCCACATCAATTCTAAGGTGGCGCTAATGGCGAGTCCTTGAACCATATCACCCATGATAATACCGGCCACAGTACCGGTGAGCAGTGGGCGTCTTAGCATTTGCGGACCGACATCATCCAATGAGCAAATACCGGCCCAAATCGCAATTAAAATGGCCTCTACCAACATAATAGGCTCCTCACTTATTAAGTGAAAATAAGCATGACTAAATGAATTAATTGAGTAATGTTTTCAATTCAACAATGGGGTCTTTAGGAACCATTTGAATTTCAACGGCAACGTTATTGTTGATCAGTGACCTAAAGGCGTGTTCTTCTTCTGGTGTGACGGCAACTGCACGGGATAAATTACGACGGCCTTCTTGCATACGCATTCCACCAACATTCAATTTTTCCAGTTTTAAGCCACTTTCGACGAGTTTGTTTACATCAATGCTGTTAGTAAACAGCAACATGGTGCGACGTTTAATTTCTGCTTTTTTTAAGACCTCAATGAATTTATCGACACCAAAAACGACGACTTTGAGATCTGGTGGAGCCGCCATAGTCAGAACTGATTGTTGAACGGTGTCATTGGCAACTTTGTCATTAACGATAATCACCTGCTCAATATCAAAGTTTTTAACCCAAGTGGTAATAACTTGGCCGTGAATAAGTCTGTCATCAATCCGAGCAACATTAATTGGCATGGGGTTCTCCTAAAGTTCGCTATCGTTTTGTGTTAATGGTTTAAGTTGTTCACCGACATTGATGCAGCTGCCAGGGAATACATCATTAATGATTTGATGAAGTTCATGTAAAGGGAGGTCTCGGTTACTGAGTATTTCGAGAAAAGTAGGCACATTGATCCCGCAGTACAGCACAGCATCATTTTGGGTAATAACGAGCTCGCTGGCTAGGTTGCAAGGAGATCCACCTAATAAATCCACTAAAATTAAAACGCCATCACCTTTATTAACATTTTGATATGTTTCAAATAAATGCTTTTTTACCTCATTAATATTGCTTTCTCTTTGAATCGAAATCACGCTGATATCTTCTTGCGAGCCAATTAGCATTTCTGCACATTCCAATAACCCTTGTGCAAAAGGCCCATGGCTGGCCAGAATGATAGGTATCTGAGAGCTCATTTTTTCCCCTTATCTTTCTTCTTTTAGTAATAAAATTACTTTTATATATTTATTTTAAAGTAACAATATCACAAAAAAGAGGAATGAAAAGGGGCGCCTATTAGAAAGGATCATTTTTGTGAGCAAGATCGAAGTGGCTACTTAGAGCCACGTAGAAGATACTAAGAAGAAAAAAGGACTAGTTATTGCTATTTAAGCGAGAAAAGCGCTCTGCACGAGTGCTAATTTGTTTTTGAATTCTTTCATCATACTGTTTAATAAATAGATTAGTAATCAGCATATTAATTACAGTCAGTTGCGAAATTTTTGAACGAATAGGAATGAGCCTTGAAACATGTTCAGTGGAAATAGTGTGCAAAATAGTTTCAGCTAGCGATGACACCGAACTTTGTCCCATTTTAGTGATAGCAATGGTTGGAACATGTAATTCACGCGCAAGGGTAAGTAGCTTGATGCATTCGTGGTTTTCACCGGAATGAGAAATGACAATGACAAGATCGTTTTGATCTAACGTATTCACAATACTGAATTGGATGCTGTAATCAAGGTGGCAATTGACATCTTTTTTTATTTTAATTAGTTGATATTCAAATTCTTTTGCAACTAATCCGCTACTTCCTGCACCATAAATGACAATTTTTTTACTCTTACTAATTAATTCATTTGCTTGCGTAAAGGCATTTAAATTAACCAAAGCACACGTTTCTTCTATGGATGATTTCTCAATCAGTCCTACTTTGTGATTAACGGTTTCCATTGAGTCATTAAGATCAATATCTTCTTGCAGCAGGGTGCCGTAAGACTTGTGATTAATCGATGAAATTAAATCAATTTTTAGGTCGCTAAAACCTTGGTAGCCCAATTTATGACATAGGCGCAAAATAGTGGTGGTACTGACCTTATTTTCTTGGGCGAGGGATTGAATGCTAATACTTTGCATGTTTTTCTTATTAGCAATAATGTACTCAGCAACTTGTTTTTCTTTGGTGGAAAGGCTGTCTCTGGCCTCTCTAAGTTTTAGGTCTATCATTATTTACCCTGCTAATAAATTAAAATTCGCCATCACGAAACGGATCCTACCATATCTTAAAAATAGGGAAATGGTGACTTTTCTTTATTGGGGGTGTGTCACGATAAATGGGGTTATGGCTCAGGCGAGAAAGTAAGGTTAGTAAGAAAAGACTAACAAATATAAATAGTTAGCTATATCCCTATTGCTTAATAGTTACCTAAGCAATAGGGGACAGTTTGTTTTTAAAGTGTGACGCCCATTTTAAAAATCGCTAATTCACGGAAATCATTGATTTCATTTTTAGTGTGTTCACCATTAACGGTTTTGACAACAAGCTGAATGAAGTCATCTAATAATTGCTCCATGGATTTTCCTGTTAATAAGGCGCCTGCATTAAAATCAATCCAATGGGGTTTTTTGGCAGCTAACTCATTATTGGTCGCAATTTTCATGGTGGGGACAAATCCCCCATAGGGCGTACCTCGACCTGTCGTAAATAATACCATGTGGCAGCCAGCTGCGCCTAAGGCACTGGTGGCAATGGCATCATTACCCGGTGCGCTTAACAAATTGAACCCTGGGGTTGTCAGGCGCTCTCCATATTTTAAAACATCCATTACTTGGCTAGTACCCGCCTTTTGTGTGCAGCCGAGGGATTTTTCTTCAAGTGTCGAAATTCCTCCTGCTTTATTGCCTGGAGATGGGTTTTCATAAATTGGCTGGTCATGAGCAATAAAATACTGTTTGAAGTCATTGATCATATTGACCGTTTTCTCAAACGTCAGCTCATCATGGCAGTGGTTCATTAGAATTTGTTCAGCACCAAACATTTCAGGCACTTCGGTTAACACCGTCGTTCCGTTATGGCTGACTAAAAAATCAGAAAAACAGCCTAACAATGGGTTAGCTGTGATCCCTGAAAGGCCATCAGAGCCACCACATTCAAGACCAAATTTTACTTCGCTTAGCTTACCCGCCTCGCGTTTGTCTTGCTGTACAAATTGATAAAGTGCATTAAGGTGCTCGACACCGGCTTCAATTTCATCATCTAATTGTTGGCAGACCATAAATTTGACGCGTTCATCATCATAGTCACCTAGTGTTTCTTTAAAAGCGGCGACTTGATTGTTTTCACAGCCTAAACCGATGACGAGTACGCCACCTGCGTTAGGGTGCTTAACCATATCTTGTAAAATAGTACGGGTTGTTAAATGGTCATCACCGAGCTGGGAACAGCCTAAAGTATGGTTATAAAGATAAACACCATCAATATCAGAAGCGCCATTATGTTGTTTATTAAAGCGTTCGATCATTTTTCTCGCCAGCGCATTTACACAGCCAACCGTTGGGATCACCCAAATTTCATTACGGATAGCCACATCACCGTTTGTTCGGCGATAGATTTGCACGTCTGGATCCGGCCGTGTAGCGGTAATTGTGTTGTGCTCAGGGTGGTACTCATATTCATTTAAAGCACTTAAATTGGTAGCGGTATTATGAGTATGAACATGTTCTCCAGCTGTTATGGTAGTCGTTGCATGGCCGATGGGAGCGCCATATTTAACAATATTTTTGCCGGTTTCAATCGGGTTCAGGGCGATTTTATGCCCTCTGTCAACATCTTGTTTTAATGTCACTGATTGCTCTGCAACAGTAATGGTTTCCCCTGCTTGCCGGTTAACTAAAGTAATGGCGACATTGTCATTGGGATGTATTTTAATTATATCTTTTATCATATTGCGTTCCCTGAACTGGAAATCGGATTAAGCGTGATCAGCCACAAAAAGTATGAATGATCTTTTGTTGTCTAAATTTCATTCATTATACGATCTGGTTTATAACTTTAAAAGATGTTATACCAATTTATTGCAATTTATTTATTAGTGAAGTTCTATTTCACCCATCGTCGAAAAATTTCGTTATACTGTGAGGCATTAGTGGCCAACGAGTCGGGTGGTTATGTGAAAGGAGAAAATAATGAGCTCACAAGAGAGTGAACCGCGCCTATACCAACAAGTTGCGGCTCTGGTCAAAGAACGTATCGAAAATGACGAATACCCAGTTGGCACTAAATTACCTGCGGAACGGTTACTTGCTGACGAAATGAAGGTGAGCCGTACGGTGATCCGCGAAGCCATCATTATGTTAGAAGTGGAAGGCTATGTGGATGTACGCAAAGGATCTGGCATACATGTCATCAATAATCGGTCTAATAACTCAGTCAATACAGAAACCGGATTAGAATTTAGTCGTTGTGGGCCATTTGAACTCTTACAAGCAAGGCAACTGATTGAAAGCCATATCGCCGAGTTTGCCGCGACCCAAGCCACTAAAGAAGATATTTTAAAACTAGTTGATATTCAAAAGCATGCTCGCAAAGAGGATCGTTTTCGTGACTCAACATGGGATCTTGCCTTTCACATGCAAATTGCCGCGTCGACCCATAACAGTGCGATGGTGGTGATCGTTGAGCAAATGTGGAGCCAACGCTTACGTAACCCATACTGGCTCAAACTTCATGAGCACATTGATAACCGTTCGATTGAGAGCTGGTGTGATGAGCACGACCAAATTTTGCAGGCACTAGCGCGTCGAGACCCAAAAGGGGCGCGGCAAGCCATGTGGCAACATTTGGAAAATACCAAAAAAATGTTATTCAACGCGACTAGTGATGACTTCGAGTTCACCATGGACCGCTACTTCTTTGCCGATAGCCCAACGATGGATGATAACAGCTAGTTATTCCTCATCATCTTCAGATATCTGCTTCAGCGCGGGGAGGTTAACTAAAATAATTTTCCCGTATTTTGCATCAATCCAGCCTAGTTTTTCCCATGCGACTAAACGCTTATTGATAGTTTGCCGTGTGGTATTAATGATGGTCGCCAAGTCATCTTGTGTTAGGTATAGGCTCAATTGAATTCCCTTTTCATGGGGCTCCCCATAGCCTTCTGCTAAGCTCAACAAGCGTTTGGCGAGTCGGGCTGAAACGGACAATAAGGCACTGTCATTGATAATGGTAAAGGCATTACGGATCACTTTACAGAGCAAAATATTCAGAAATTGGTAAAAAACGGGGTGTTTTTCCAAGATCATGGTTAAGTCTTTCGGTGATATCGTCAGTAAAATGGTTGGGCTAATCGCTTTGGCATCATGGGTGCGCGCTGATTTATCTAGCATGGCAATTTCGCCAAACCAATTGCCTGGTGAAAGATAGCGAAATACACATTCACGGCCATCTGAGGAAATTGAACTTACTTTTACTGAACCTTGGAGCACCGCATATAGACCACGGGCAGGGTCACCTTGGTAGTGAACCATTTCACCATCTGGATAAAAACGCAATGTGGCGCATGTCATTAAGATGGAAATCAAATAATCAGGTAAGTTACTAAACCAACTATTTGTTTTTAATATTTCAAGAATATTTTCATGCGTTAGAACTAATTGGCTGTTTTGTACCGCAATGTTCATCTGAATGCTCCCTGCATGATTAGCTAACTTTATCATGACATTTGGTAGGGTTATGTTCAATCATGAACCGCTGTAATATTCGAGTAAACCTCATAAATAAGAAATAGGGTAATAGAAAACCCGAGCCATTGATGCGGCTCGGGAGGGATTTAAAAGATAATTAATTAATCTTCAAATCGTTTTTCAATACCTAATCTTTTTAATGTCAAAATCAACAGACCCCCAATAAAGGCGACTAACGCGATAAAATAGAGCCCTGCACGGGCAGACTCAAAGGTAGCCTCAGCCCAAACTCGTAAGTTTGGTGCCACAAAACCACCTAAGTTACCCACTGAGTTAATCAACGCAATACCCGATGCAGCTGCGGTGCCGCCTAAGTATGCCGATGGGAAGCTCCAATACAGCGGTTGCATAGCTAAGTGGCCAGCCGCTGCCACACACAGGGCAATAATCGCAATGACTGGAATGCTATCGAATAAACCAGAAACCGCAATGCCCGCAGCCCCTAACATAAAGGTAATAGCGGCCACTTTACGACGTTCTTTGAGACGTTCTGAAATACGTGGAACATAGTAAACGGCAATTGCAGCGCACAGTGGTGGAATGGCGGTAACAAAGCCTACAAGTATGCCGACTTTACTGCCCAACAACGTACCGATTTGGGTTGGTAAGAAGAAATAAATCCCATAGCCACATACTTGAACGGTAAACCAAATCAGACACAGGTAGAGAACGCGCATATCTAATAGCGCACTCAGGGCGCCTTTCGGGCTATGGCCTGCTTTGGCATCTTCTTCCAAGGCTAATTTAGCGGAAAGTGCACTTTTTTCCTCAGCTGTCAGCCACTTGGCTTTTTCAGGGCGGTCATCAAGGTAAAAGAATACCCAAATCCCGACGATAGACGCTAATAAGCCTTCTACGACAAACATTAACTGCCAGCCGTATAAACCGAAGGCAAATGACGTTCCTTCTAACGACAATAATGAGCCGGATAATGGGCCGCCAATGATAAACGCCAGTGGTGCACCAAATAAGAAGTAGCCTGTCACCCGTGCACGGATATTTTGTGGGAACCAGAAGGTTAAATACAGAATAACCCCCGGGAAGAAGCCGGCTTCACTGACACCGAGTAAGAAACGTAGCACAATAAAGGTGGTTTCATCATGGGCAAACATCATGGCGGCAGAGACTAGCCCCCACGTGACCATAATGCGCGATAGCCATACCCGAGCACCAATGCGGTACAACAGAATATTACTTGGCACTTCAAACAGTGCATAGCCGATAAAAAAGATCCCTGCACCAAATGCGTATGCAGCGTCACTTAATCCAGTTGTTAATTGAAACTCTTGTTTTGCAAAACCAATATTTGAACGGTCTAAATAAGCCAATATGAACATTAATACCACCATAGGTATTATTTTTCGTATTGCTTTGCTGGTAGCCGATGATAAATGATCCGTATTGGTGGACATGGTTCACCCCAGTTTTTTGTAAGATAGTAATGTTATCTATTCATTTTTATTATGTGTTTAGCCCGCCGCTGAATAACCAGCAGAGTAGAGTATAGAGCTAATATACTCGTCATACTTCAAGTTGCGGTGTTGTTGACTGCACCATGAATTATTTAGAGTGTAAATAAGTAATTTAAAATGAATAATTCTTGTTATTAATTTCCCTTTTTCATGTTGTTAGAAATGAAATATTGAAAAAGGGAATGATCATTATTTCACGTTAAATTTAGCTAATGCTTCAGGTTTTAACGTTGTACCTGCCCCAGGCGCGGTTGGTGTGGTATAAACACCATCAATGACTTCGACTGGGTCAACAAAGCAATCCAGTGTCCATGGAATAAATTCCAGTAAAGAACAAGCTGGATGTGCCATTACCAGATGCAATTGTGCCTGCATCATATCGCCATGGTGTGGTGTCACGGGTAAATTAAAGGCCATACCTAAGTCAGCAATTTCCCATACCGCCGTTAAACCGCCACAGCGTGTTGCATCAGGCTGTAAATAATCAACGGCACCCGCCAAGACAAATTCTTTGAATGAATCATTGTGATAAAGTAATTCACCTAATGCGATAGGTGTGTCCATATAAGCGGCAAGCTGTTTATGGCTGGCGACATCATCATGCCATAATGGTTCTTCAAACCACTTAATATTAAAATCATTTAAACGGTGGCCATATTGCTTGGCAATACTGATATCCCATTTACCGTTTGCATCGACCATTAGGTCGATATCGTCGCCAATTGCGTTGCGAACTGCTTCAATACGCTGAAGATCTTCGCGTGGGTCGGGTTTGCCAATCTTCATTTTTATTGCTTTGAAACCTTCTTCGAAGATCATTTTTTTACAATCATCGACTAAGTCTTCTTGGCTACGCACCAACCAACCGCAGTCAGTGTTATAGGCGTTAACTTTATTGTGTTTTGAACCGCCAAACAGTTGCCATAGTGGCTGCTCTGCGGCTTTAGCTTTAAGGTCCCAAAGGGCGATATCGATGGCAGAAATCGCCATTTGCATCAAACCACCACGACCTACCCAGATATTGGTTGAGCTGCGAGTGAGTTTTCGATGTAAATAGCGCACTTCTGTTGGGTCTTCGCCGAGTAACATTGGGCCGAAAACATCTTCCATAATAGTGGTGATTAAACGGTCAGTGGTGATGTCGGCATGTGTCCCTGTATGGCCATAACCGACTAACCCACATTCTGTTTTGATCATGACACCCGGCATCCCCCAATGGGTAATGCTGTGAGTTGAGTCACCAATTAGGTCATTAGTGACAGGTACGTGCATGATAAAAGTACTAATTTCTTTTATTTTCATTGTTGTTCCCAGGTGTTGTAAGGTGGTTGAATGCCAATCTAGCAGCGGGAAATGGATTAAACTGTCAAATGATTTACAGATTGTGCCTGTATGGTGCTTTTTACTGATAAATATGAGCTAGATCTCTTTATTCTGTGTGATAGGTTAGGTCATATTTTCAAAATTGGTATAACAGCTTAGTGGGCGAAAATAATGGGTGGCAGGGAATAATAAAAATTTCTATCAGGGTATGGGGTTCAATCTAGAGTCGGTTTAGAATAATTACGGAAACCCAGCGTTATAGTGGATAAAACATGTCTAGACGATTTCTTTTATTGCTTTGTATTTTATTTACGAATTATCTTCCCCAATCTATGGCTTCTGAGACCGTCAACAACACTGACGATTGGCAGTTGGCAGACATCCCACCAAAGCTAGTGCAAACGAAACAGCCTGAAATTATTTTTGCGATGATTGCTGGAGAAATGCGCGCTGTCGCAGAACTTAACGCAGAACACGGTTTTTACGCTTATTCTCCCTCAGGGGATTATTGCGCGATGCAGTTTGGCAATGACTACGCATTTGTAAAAACAATATCGTTTTCTAACCAAAAACCGCGTTATGTCCCTGAAGTAGATAGGCTAAATGACTTACAAAATCCTATTTATGATTATTTGGTCACACACCAAAAAACAGCGGTATATAACTCAACTCAGGGTAATCGTAAGCAAATTGCCTCTTTATGGGAAAACCTGCGCTACCCTGTGTTAGCTCGGATGATTAAAACGGATAAAGCAGGAGAAAAGAGTGCTTGGCTAACCATCCGTATAGGGGATAGGCTGGGTTATGTGCGTTTAGATGATGTCGCATTAGATAAAGGCATTCCAATTTTAACTTATCACCATATTCTCAAAGATAGTGAAAATAAGCATTTCCGTGAAACATCCACGACGACATCGGTAGAAGCATTTCGAGAACAAATGAATTATTTAAAACAGGCGGGTTACCAAACACTTTCGCTTGCGGATGTGGAAGATTATCTGAATAAATCCGCTAACCTACCTGGTAAAGCCGTTGTGCTGACATTTGATGATGGTTTAAAATCAGTTTATCGCTATGCATTACCGATTTTAAGGCATAACCGCCAGCAGGCGACGTTGTTTATTATTTCTTCACGCATCAAAACACAGCCACAAAAATGGTCAGCGCATGACTTGCAATTTATGAATAAGCAAGAAATCAAAGATAGTCGAGACGTTTTTAATATCCAATCTCATACTCACTTTTTACATCGTTTAGATAACCATAATTCACCCATTTTATTTAGCCGGAAAGAACATACGATCATGTTGGATTTTAAACGGTCGATAAGAGTTTTAAGTCGTTTCGAACCTGAGCAGCGTTACCTTGCATATCCATTTGGTGGTTATAACCAATCAGCGATGGGTGCGGCTAAAGATGCGGGGCTACACCTTGCCGTCACGACCATTCAAGGAAAAGTCAAATTGGGGGATAACCCTTTTGCGCTCAAACGTTTGTATGCTTTTCGGACTGACCCATTAGAGAAATTTGCTCAGATGGTGGGTAATAGTGAAAAAAGCGTGATAAATCAAAATATTATTATCGATAGATAATCAATATAGTGAACTAAGCACTGGGTTGTTTGGCTCAGTGCTCATCCGCTTTCTTGCCCGTTCCCATCTCTTTTAAAAACTGCTGTTGGTAAACAAACAATTCTTTTGCGCTAATACAATGATAATCCATCGAAAACTGTTTGGCGGTTTGCTCAATGATCTTAGCAAGGGCAGGGTAATGGCGGTGGTTCCAATTGGGAAATAAATGGTGTGTAAGATGTAAGTTTAACCCGCCTAACCAATAGGTTAGCCAACGAGGCGTGGTTTGCCAATCATAAGTGGTTGAAAACGTGTGAGTATAAAAACCATGTGGCATATTGCCTTCTTTGGGAGGCGTATAAAAAGTTGCTTTCGCCCAATGGGTGCCAAGTATCAATACAACAAATATGAGAGAGGTAAACATTTGGCTAAATAAGTAAGTGAGTAGCAAGGTCCCTAAACTGATATCAGTAATAACAAACGCAGGTATGACTATTGCAACAATCAAATGCAGTAACTTAGCCAATAAAAATGCCCCAATACCACGACGGCCTTGATGGCGCATATGAGGGGCGACGCGCGTCAAATGAAATCTGTCCATCCAATCAAAGAACCAAATCAGTGCAGGGAAAGTCATTGCGGCAATTAATGGCCAATACAGATGCTGAGCTCGCATAAACGGGTACCAGCGCTGATAAGGGGTTTGGCGTAAGACGAAATTTTCTTCGATATCTAAATCATAATGACGAATATTGGTGTGCGCATGGTGAAAAATAATATGCCTGACTCGCCAACATTCAGGGTCTAAACCCAGCGGAATAGTGACCCAAAAATTGAGCCAATAATTGGCTTTGGCCTGTTTAAAAATTGCATTATGGGAAGCATCGTGAACTAAATTAATCGCCAATAACAATGCGAAGCAAATAAATAGAGGGTAAAAAATAAAAAACGCCCAAGACGTATTAACACATAACGCTATGCCGTAGCTGCCTAAGCAGCACAAGATTAAAACCAGACTTTTTAAATAAAAACGTGTGTCAGCGAATCGGTGATCAGCCCGCTGTTGTAAATAGAGTTTGGCCGCCATGTTCAATGCTTTTTGGAACGCTTGGTCATGGCGATGTTGGTAGCCTAACGGCCTTAGCGGCTCAGAAGACATCACTCACCTGTATGGGTTTTCGGCCTATACCGATTAACATTAATAAACTATGCAACCACAGAGCACTGGTAAAAATAACCCAAAATGGGGTTGTCCATTGCCAAATAAATAAAATGCAAATTAATAGCAAGCAAGCGATGAAAAACCAGCTCAACAGGCCAATTTTACGGCCATCTGAAATACCGGATAGTGCCACGGTACCTAAGGCTAATAAGATAAATAAAATTACTTGTTGTTGAGTCGTCCCTTGGTAACCATAGCCATAAATATAGACATAACCAATCACTAGGCTAAATAGGAGGAGCGTTCCCATTACTAATGCGATTTGGTTTACACGAAATAATGGCGTGGGTTTTGCCTTGGGTTGACTGCGGCGTTTAATGATACGCCAAAAAGGTAAATTACTATCAATAAACGGGTTTTCAGATGCGGGAGCCCCTTTGATACCAAAATGGTGCTCAGTTTCAGGCAATTTTGAAAATGTACCAAACAGTTTGTCCCAAAAAATAAAACTGCCCCCAAAATTACGGTTGGAATAATGCCCTTCCTTGACATGATGAACTCGGTGGTGTTGTGGGGTTACCATGAATTTCTCTAACCAACCCAAACGTGGGATCAGCGCACTGTGGTTAAAAAACTGAATGGTGTAGTGCAATATTGAAACGGTGATAAACACCTCTAAGGGGATCCCCATTAGCGCCAGTAACATAAAAAATGGGATTGATGTCAGTGATGAATACCAAGAATTACGCACACCTAATGATAGATTGTAGTGTTCCCCTTGGTGATGTACCACATGAACGGCCCATAAAACACGGTAGGTATGGTGCAAACGGTGTAGCCAGTAAAAACCAAAATCCCAAGCCAAAATCGTAAATACCCACACCAGTACGGTTGGCCAGCTTTCAACGAGGTTGAATGAGTAGTGGGTCACGACAAAGCCGTAACAGAAAATCTCTAACCCTCTGAATAACCATAACATGATATGGCCGGAATTGAGGTTGAATACCAATTCTTGCCAGCTAACGGTGCCTTTTTGTGTTTTAGCGATCACTAAACCTTCTGCGACTACGACCGCTAACATGAAAACAATCGGAAAGGTTAATTCATTCATTAGTGTTTCTCTTTAAGACAAACTTCGCAGTGTGAACAATCACTAATGCCCCACAAGCGGTGAGTGCACCAGTGACCACATCAATAAATAAATGGCGTTTTAACACCAATACAGAGGCACAAATAGCAATGGCCCAAATCACGGCGAGAACCGTGCGAAATTTTTGTTGTGTTGACCATAATGCATTCAGTACGACGAGAGTCAATGAGACATGTAGAGAAGGGAGTAAATTTTGTGGGCTATCAATATCAATCAATGCAGACAAAACCCGCCCAGATAAGGTTGAAAAGTCGTAATCGTGGTACAGCATGGTCGTGGGATACCACAGATAGACCGCCCCAGAAACCAGCGCACAGAGCTGCATGGCATACATGAGTGAGCGAGCTTTTCTTAGAGGGCTGAGAAAATACCCAAGTGGGATAAACAGAAAGAATGAGAGATAAAGCCAGATGGCGTTGGGTGAAAATGGCACGGTATTATCAATCTCACTGGGGGACAAAATATGAGCCTGCCCCGTTACTTGCCCGGTATATTGATAAACAATACCAACGGTTCCCCAGCCGAGCAGGCAATAAATAAAGCGAGTGAATAATTCTTTGCTACTCATTTCGCTTCCTTACGGGTTATGCGTCGCTTTTTAACCGAGAGTGTTTGCATAATAGCAGCTGATGATAATTGCCAATCTAATTGAGCCATATCAACGTGTTGGTTTGAAAAATAGCCTGCCAGTTGTTGTTGGCAATGGGACAGCTCCGTAGGGGAACATTCAGCCTGTAAATATAATGAGTTTCCTTGCTGTGTTAAGCGGAAATCGGCAGTAACAGGTAAGTGATTCACAATAACCCTTGCACAGGGATCGGCGAAAATCGTCACAATTTTGCCGTTATAGCCTGGAAGTTGCAGCAAATCATCACAGCGGCCCTCAATGCGTTCAATCGCCATTTCAGGAGAGCCACAGGGGCAGGCATTTTTTTTCACCACTAACACATCATCCAGTTGATAGCGAACAATAGGCTGTGTTTTACGGGTAAAATCCGTGATAATCGGCGAAAAACGGTCGTTATCAAGCCAATTAGGCTCAATATGCACAAACGCTTCATTTAAGTGCAAAGTACCATGGGAACAAGTACAGCCTAAAAACCCTTCCGTTGCTTGGTAGACTTCCCCGACATTGGGGAAATACTCCTGTAATTTTTGTTTGTCATGAGGCTCTAATACCTCAGCGACAGAAATCACTTTTTGTGTATTTAATTGAATTTTCTGTTGGCTGATGGCATCAGCAATCGCGCATAACACTTGGGCTGGCGCAACGATGATGGAAGGTTGATATTGTTCAAGCGCAGCGAGTTGTAGGTCAAAATCTGCAAAAAGGTCATAAAAACGTAGTGAAATCCAACGGTTATTGACACTTTCATACAGGTTATTATTGGCACGTAAAAACAGTGCAACGCGTTCACCACTAAACAAGCCTTTAGGTAACATTTTAGCTAACATACTGCCAGACCAGACATTTTGTTCTTCTGGGCTAACAACGAACAGACCTCGACGGCCTGAAGTTCCAGAGGATAACCCGACACTGTAGCGCCCCACTTTAGGGGCAAAATCCCGAGATTGCTCACTTTTTTGCGCACATTCTAGAAGTTTTTGACTAGAAAGCCCGGCGGTATTCATTTCATCAAAATTATCCATCATGATTTGCTTATTCATAATGGGGAAATCATGTAACTCTTGATGAATATAAGGCTGAAAATAGGGGCTTTTGGTTAATACATTGCGCTTGAATTGTGCCAAATGCCGTTGTTGATGGGCTTCTAGTTCATCCCGAGTTTTAAATTTTAAACGACGTGCGCGCCAGTAATGCCAGAGCATCGAGAGGATCACAATAAATCCCCTTCATGGCACAGTTGGATAACCACATTGCGTTTATCAATCTCATGCAATTTATTTAGTGTTTCATAATAAGCTTGCTTATCATCCATGATGATATTGGCAATTGCCATAGGGCCGCGTAATTCACGATAATTAGTCGGAGACCAAGCCGCATCGCCTGCGAGCAATATCCAGCCTGAGTTAGTTAGTACACACAAACCAATATGCCCTGCAGCATGCCCAGGGAGAGGGACAATGAGTAACGTTTTCTGCTGATTGACGGCATAGCCTTCGCCTAAAACTTGCAATTCATTGGGTAACGCGACCTTGGGGAAACCTTCATAAAATACAGTACGTTGTTCGAAGTCGTCAGGTAATAGGCCACTGACAAAGGCATTTTTCAATGCAGCAAACCCAGTTAAAGGGCGAGTTTTAGCCCAACCATCCCCTGAACAAATAATGGGTATGATGGGGAAGTCACGTAGCCCTGCGATATGGTCGCCATGAAAATGGGACAAAATTACGCCATTGATATCATTAGGTTTTAGGCCATCACTAGCCAATTGATTGACAAGGGCGTCTTTGCTTTCGAAATACACAGGGGTAACTGTTCGGTATAGCCGCATAATGCCATGGCGCGTATGATCATAAAAATGGGTGGCATAACCGGTATCAAACAGCCAACGTTGGTGCTCATCTTCAATCAGCCATGCTCTTGCTGGGAATTTACAGGATTTAAAACTAGCACCTTTCAAAGCTACACAGCCTGGATGTGTGCAATAACCCACCTCATATTGATGAATAGTTAGCATGGGGTCTCCTGTTGTTTCAGCCATTTTGCAGTTAAATGAACGCCTTGTTGCATGCTATATAAAGGATAGTAACCCAGCTCTTGTTGGGCTTTTTGGTTATCTAATGTCATGGTGAAATAGGCAGCGCCAAGGCTATAGCGTGTCAGTAATGGCTCTTTTCCCGTTAAATAGCCAATGGTCTCTAATAGACAGGCAATAGCATACAGTAAAGTGTAAGGGGCTGAACGAATTTCACAATCTAAGTTAAGTTCACTAAATAGCTGATTTAATGTTTGTTTAAGAGCTTGCGGCTGCTGGTTCGTAATATTATAAATGGCGCCATTGGGGAGTGTTTCTTTGAACGTCGCCAACTGCATGCTGTGAACCACATTTCCCACATAGGTGAGGTCAAAATGGTTATTTCCCCCATTAGGTAAGACCAACTTTCCTTTTCGTGATTTTATTTGAGCAAGCAAACGCGGTAGCAAAACGCGATCATGAGGGCCAAATAAGCCTCGAGGGCGCAAAATAGTGTAACGCGTTGTTGGAAACTGCCTAACACACTGTTCTATCATAGTCTCGGCTAAATATTTTGTTCTAGCGTATTGGTTAGCGAAATGTTTATTAACCGTAGACTCAGGAATATTTTGCTGGTGGGTGAAATTAAAATAGATGGCAGGGGTGGAAATATGGATAAAGCGTGAAACTTTGGCTTCCCCCGCAGCGGTAGCCAATATTTGAGTTGCATAAACGTTTGTTTTCTCAAAATCTTGGCGTTTTCCCCAAGGCGAGGAAAGGGCAGCGCAATGCCAAATAGCATCACAGCCCACCATGAGTATTTTTGCTTCTTGAACGGTAAGTTCAGATAATTCACAGGCAATAAATGTTGCACCTAATTGGCTTAACTGTTCCCCTGCCTGGAGGTTTCGGCCACAAGCGACGACATCAATGCCTCTTTGAAGTAAGTACTCGCTAGCATTACGTCCCAGGCCACTTGTTGCGCCTGTTACCAAGATCTTCATGGCACCAACACCATGGCGCACAACGCTAAACCGGCGGCAGTACCAATCAGCATCGCACTTTGTTGTTCATAGAAACGGCCTGTGATAATCGCTTCGTGCAGTGCTGAAGGAATCGATGCCGCGACTTGGTTCCCGCGGTGACGGTAAATATCAATCAGTTGGTCAGTCGTCACGCCTACACGTTGGCGCATATGTTCTAAAGAAAGGTGACTGGCTTGGTGTGGAATAACGGTACCAATTTGTTTGAGCTGTAAACCCGATTCACTGAAAACCTGTTGCATAAAATCTTCAATCAAAGAAGACGCGAGGCGAAACAGTTTTTTCCCTTGCATATGAAAAAGAAAATCATCGTCAGTCATACCTGAGCGCGGGTTGCATCTTGTGCCACCTGCGCGAATTTCGCAAAAATCGATCCCTGCAGTATAGGTGGTATGGGTGTAAGAAATAATTCCGCTATTTCCATCTCCTTTTTCCACAACAACACAAGCTGCGCCATCACCAAAAATCAGCGATGATTCTTTATCTTGCCAGTCAATACCGCGCGAGGCGATATCTGCAGAAACAATTGCGATGCGTTGGTAAGTACTGGTGGCTAATAACCCAGCCGCGACCTGAAGTGCAGTGATGAAGCTGATGCAACTGGAGTTGACATCAAAGCAGGCAATACCTTGGTTTAAATTCGATTGTTCAAGGATATGCGCAGCTGAACACGGTAGCGCTTGCACTGGGATAGCTGAAGCATTGATTAGCATATCAATACTGCTTGGTGCGATATGGTTCGCATGCAATGCATTTTGAATCGCTAGTGCGGCTAATACTGCTTGTGAATCGGTATGAGTTGCATGGAAGCGGTATTCGATACCTGAATGTTTTTCGACAAACCCTTTTGGTTTATTTAATTTTTCATCCAACATGGATGAGTAAATTTTATGCTCAGGAAGTGCAACTCCAGAAGCAATGATTTTTAGGGGGGTTATTGACTGGTTACCAGACATATCAATATGTGCCTATCTTGCGATGATAATGACAATAAATATCAGAGTTCAAATATTTAATATATAGGAATTACGGAGAGGAATTACGGAATTATTCTTATTCGCTCTCTCTTGAAAATGTTTTATAAACTTCATCAATTAATTCATTGATGGTTTTTTGCCATGATTTAGGCAATGAAGCCTGCCATATCACATCAATACACCATTGGGCTTGTTCACAATGTTGAGCGAGTGTCATTTGAGCTTAAAGTTTCACTTAAGGCATGAAAAAGCCTCATCTGGTAACTTTGGCACATGCCAATAACCAGTAATACATATCTCAGGCAACACCACTATTTTCACGTCTTGTTGTTCGACTTGGGTAATAAAGTTATGAATGCGGCCTAGGTTATAGGTCTTATCATTAGGGCGATGTTGAAACTGAACTGTTGCAGCGTGGAGTAGGGGTTATATTGCATTCTTTTTATCTCCTTAGGTTAAGGAGATAAAAATATGTCGTTCGAACAAAAAATAATGAGTTATTTTTGTATTTTATTATTATAAGTTGTTGAATATAATATTTAACTAACTCGTTACAGGTGTTTTTTTCGGGTAAGTTAACTTAAAAAGATGATTCATAGTTACATTATGCGAAAAAAATCTTTAATTTAGCTTTAATATTCTTATATTATCAACTTTGCTTAAAGGTGCTTGGGTGATTTTATCTTAATAAGTGTCTTTATTTAGTGAATTAGCCATGTAAGTAACCTTTATTCTTAGCATTAAAGGCAAGAAACTAACTTAAGCTATGAGCGCAAAATGTAATAATGATAGGTGTCTTTCTTGTCATTTTGACTATTTATTGGGGAAATTGCGAAGTGAAATGCTTGTATTACTCATTTTGTAATGCCCCAGGCTAATATTATTATGTTTTATTTTTGTTATTTTCCATTTTAACTCTATAAAATTGCAATATACATTTGTGATTTGTTACAATTTGAAATAAATGTAACTTGTTGTTATTTAAAGGTTATTTATGTCATAAATTGTTTTATTCTACTCTAAATATGTGTTAATGAAGGCTATCGACATTTTTTTACTTTAATTATGAGTAACTTGCTCTATTCATGATTAAATAGTAGTAATTTAAAGGGTATTTTAGTTTTTTATATTCTAAACCCTTAATGTGAGTAAGTTAAAATTGCTATTAATCTAATCATAATAAATGATAAAAATAAAAAAAACCATTGTCAGTTGTTTTTTTGAAGTAAACATTAAAAATGTAAAAATTAAATTAATTTATAAAAATAAATACATAAAAATACTTATTAATCAATGAATACCATATTAAATCAACAGTAAATGCCTTTATTTTATTGGAAATTAAATTTACGGCATATTTCCCGATGTTACCATTGGTGATGGTTATTATTTTTTTTGATTTAAAATCAACACCTTGAGATGGTGTAATTCGTTTTATAAAAAATAGTAACTAATATGAACAATGTGATTTTTATCTTATAAGATAATCAAAGCTTAAATAATGAAATATTGATAGGTTTCAATGGCTTTAATTTATTATATTGATCGTTATAAACAGTTTTACTTTTATATATTGAAAACTATAATTAACTCAAATTTCGTGTTTTAATTGGTTCTTGCTATTTTGATTTGGATATATAAGCGGTGTATAATCAGTGCAGTTTATTATGTTAAAGATTTTGATCTGTAATATAATTTAGCCATTTAATATTTTAGGTTATTTTGGGCTATTGTTAATGATAAATGTAAATCGGATAGTAGGCAGAGAGATTAGAAAAAGAAGAAAGCACTTAGGGCTTTCAGGTATTGAATTAGCAAATCTTGTTGGCGTTAGTCAGCAGCAAATTTCCCGCTATGAAAGAGGCGAGTGCAATATTAATATTGAGAATTTGCACGTGCTTGCTAATGCGTTAGAAACTGAAATGATTTGTTTTTTTATCGATGATGTTTTTATCAATAAAGAAAATAATTAATTTAAAAAAATAAGAATAATCTGGTTACAAGATTAAATTAATAAAGTTATATGTTTTTAAATTAATTAATAATTTAAATTAATAAAGGTGTAGTGTTTTTACTTTTATCTAGTAAAAACCTAGATCTTGTATTTTATTTATCATTACACTCTCAGTAAATAAATATCAACTTAATAATTTATTGATTATTAGGTGATTGGTACATCTGTCGTCTTTTTATAGGAAAATATAAATGAAATTAACTAAAATTGCATTAGCTACAATTATCGCTTCTTCATTTGGTATTGCACACGCAGCACCTGTAGATCAAGGAAGTGGCATCATCAACTTTACTGGTAAAGTGATTAATGCACCTTGCTCAATCCCTGGTGATGGTACAATCAACGTTGACCTTGGCCAAGTTGCAAATAAAGTATTGGAAACTGGTAACAAATATAGCCAAAGCGTTCAATACAATATCCAGTTAGAAAACTGTGATTTAGGTGAAGTTAAAGATGCTAGTGATGTAGTTGTCTTCCCTGCGGTTAGCAAAGTTAAAGTAACTTTCACTGGTACTCCAGATACCACAGCAAAAGAATTACTGGCAAATACTGGTACTTCTAAAGGTGTTGGTGTTCGTTTAATCAACGCAGATGGCGCAACAATGAAAGTTGGTGATACCAGCGTTGAGTTGCCATTAGCGGATGGTCCAAATAAATTAGTATTCAGTGCTCGTGTTGAAGCAAATGGTAGCAAAGTTGAAACTGGTAGCATTATTTCTCAAGCAACTTACGCTTTAAACTACCTGTAATTTTTTATTTTAAATAACAGGCATATATTTGCCTGTTATTTTCCTTTTTTTATTTTTTGACAGGGAACATCATGTCTCTATTGCCTCAGTTTAAAATAAATAAAATATTATTTTCAATTGCTTTGGCATTTTCCGTTTCGGGAATAGCGAATGCAGTGGAATTTAATATGAATATTATTGATGCTAAGGACAGAGATAATATTGATTTGAGTCAGTTTTCTAATCCCGATTTTATTCCTGCTGGTGAATATTTAACAGATATTACATTGAATGGTAGAAAGTTATCTGGGCAGTATTTAATTAAATTCATTGAAGAGAGTAAAGATACTTCAACACTCTGTATTACACCAGAGATGGTAAATATTTTTGCATTAAAAAAGAAGGTAAAGGAAGAACTTCTGCAAAATAATAATGGCCAGTGTGTTGAACTATCTAAAAATTTAGATATTACCTATCGCTTTGATAAAGCGAATCAGAATATCTTATTTTCTATCCCTCAAGCTTGGCTTGAATATGATGACCCGTATTGGGTTCCACCTTCCCAATGGGAAAATGGGATTACGGGCGCATTTCTCGACTATAACCTGTTTGTCAATTACTCAGCGCCTAAAAATAACAGTGAAACATTCAGTGGTAGTAGTAACGGTACCGCTGGCGTTAACTTAGGAGCTTGGCGTTTTCGTGCTGACTATCAATATCAATATAATCGTTCTCAAGGTAAAACGAATGAGCGGTTTGATTGGACTCAGTTATACGCTTTTCGTGCTTTACCTCAAATGGGTGCAAAGGTTTTACTTGGTGAGTCTTATTTGAAGACTGACTTATTTGATAGTTTTCGCTTTATAGGGGCGTCTATTTTTAGTGATAACCGGATGCTTCCACCTTCATTACGCGGTTATGCACCTCAGGTTACCGGTATTGCGAAAACGAATGCGATGGTGATTATTTCACAGAATGGGCGTGTGATTAAGCAAGTTAAAGTCGCTCCAGGGCCATTTAATGTTCAAGATATCACTGAAGCGGTACAAGGTACTTTAGATGTAACCATTGAGGAAGAAGATGGTTCAAAAACCACTTATCAAGTGACAGCGGCATCGTTGCCATTTTTAACGCGTCAGGGGCAGCTACTTTATAAATTTACCATGGGGCAATCCGACCCATTTGGTCGCTCACAGAAAATTGATCCTAAGTTTATTGTAGGAGAAGTTTCCTATGGTTTATTTGGTGATACATCCATCTTTGGTGGGTTAATTGCAACGGTAGATAATAACAATTATCAAGCGATGAACTTGGGGATAGGGCAAAACATGAATATGTTTGGTGCTATCTCTGTTGATATCACTCGCACCCATGCAAATTTAGATAATTTTGGATCTTATTCAGGTAATAGCTATCGTTTAAATTATTCTAAACGTTTTGAATCTACTAATTCACAGATAACATTCGCAGGCTATAAATTTTCTGAAAAAGAATTCTTAACGATGCCTCAATACATTGATGCAGCTAACGGTGTGCTTGATTTTAGACGTGACAAAAACGTCTATACCGCGTCTTTTAATCAATACATTAGCCCACTGGATTTAACTGTCTATTTTAATGCTTCTCATCGCCAATTTTGGAATAGTGAATCAACAACAAACTTTGGGATGAGTTTTAGTAAGTTATTTAGTATTGGGCAAATTAAAAATATTTCCGGCACATTATCACTCAATAAAATTAAATATGAAGAGACGGATGATAATCAAATTTATCTATCTTTCTCCGTGCCACTCGAAAATGGCGCTTCAGTGAGTTATGACGCTCAGTATGCAGACAATGACCATAGCTTTGGTCAATCTGTGGGTTATTACAGTGCAAACGAGAATAACAACTATTGGAGTATGCGTGTTGGTGGTGATCAGCACAAACTTGGACGCGCAGAACCAAATATCAGTGGTAGTTATCAATATTCATCACCTTATGGCGTATTAAATGTTAATGCGACTGAAAATGTGAACTCATATCGTGCTGTCGGTGGTAGTTGGTATGGTTCCATGACAGCAACGAAATACGGTGCGGCCATGCACCGCAACGGGACTAACAACGAGCCTCGTGTGATGATTGATAGTGACAATGTTGCAGGGATTTCGATTGATAATGGCGAATCAGTCACAAACCGATTTGGGATTGGTGTAGCGACAAGCTTAAATAGTTTTTCTAATTCAGATGTTTACATTGATATGAATACACTACCTGATGATGTAGATGTCAATGACAACATTATTGGTAAAACCCTGACTGAGGGGTCAATTGGTTATCAGAGAATAAAAGCGAATCAAGGAAAACGTATTTTAGCAATTATCCGTTTGAATAATGGAAATTATCCACCGCTTGGCACCAGTGTGATTGAGTCAAGCACAGGAAGAGAAGTCGGAATTATTGCAGATAGCGGCGTTGCGTATTTAACGGGTGTGGATCCAGAAGAAAGCTACATAGTGAAATGGGCTGCGGGCGCAAACCAATGTAGTTTGAATTTACCTAATATTGCCGAAAAAAATCAGGGTAAAGTCCTGATCCCTTGCCAATAAAGGAATGATGTATGAGTAAAAAGTATGTAGTAGCTTTAGGATTTTCATTAGTTTTTGTCGGCATGCAAGTTGCGTCTGCTGCGATCAATATTGACCGTACACGAATTATTTTTCCAGGCAAAGATAAATCAATAAGTCTGGTTATTAATAATCAAAGTAAAACAATGCCTTATTTAGCTCAATCTTGGATGGAAGATGAAAAAGGGAATAAGGTTTCTGAACCTTTTACGGTTTTACCACCGATGCAACGTGTTGAGCCTAATGCTAAAAACCAAATAAAAATTATTAAAACGGAGGGAATTGATGCTCTTCCACAAGATAGAGAATCGCTGTTCTATTTAAATGTGCGCGAAATCCCCCCTGTTGCAGATAAAGAAAATGTTGTTCAGATTGCGATTCAAAGCCGTCTAAAAATGTTTTATCGGCCACCTCAAATCGAAAATAATAGCGACAAAGTATGGGCTAAAGAGCTGAAATATACGCATACAGGTGGACAATTATTAATTGAAAACCCAACTAAATATTACGTGACTCTGGGTTACCTTAGTAACAACAACCAGAAAAATTTCCCTGGTTTTGAAAGTGTGATGATTGCTCCGCTTTCTAAGGAAAGTGTCTCCGTGCCGACAAGCGGTTTTAATCAATTATATACCGGCTATATGGATGATTACGGTGGGATGAAAATGTTGACTTACCAATGCGCTGCGTCGACCTGCCAGCTGTCAAAAGAGAGCCAATAGGATTTTAGATATGAGAAATTGCTACTTTTCAATATGTCTTTTCATGCTATCTCTATGTGGAAGCCAAAGCTATGCAGATAGTAGCATGATGAGAGGTGATCTTAATTTTACAGGGAATGTAGTGGCATTGCCTTGTAAAATTTCATTTTACTCTATAGATCAAAATATTGAATTAGGCCCAATATCTCTGAATTATTTTAATGAAATTGGGGATAGAAGCCCTAAGCATGAAATCAAATTAAAATTTGATGACTGCATTTTCCCAAAACGCGATCGCGATGATAGGGATCCAGTTGTCAGGATCATGTTTATTTCAGAGCCAACTGCAAGTACAGACCGCAATTTATTTGGTGGTAAAACCATTCTAAATGGCTACGGCATTCGCTTAATGGATAAAGATAGCAATATTGTTCCTAATGGCGAATATCGTAGTTATCCAATCTATTTTGATGATAACCAGCAAATTACGATTTATTCCATGCTAGAGAGTTATCTACCCAGAAATGAATTAACAGTGGGTAATATTAAAACGCAAATTACCTTAAATATTACTTACCTATAAGGTGTATAAATCATGATACACAGGTTTATTCAAAAATATGGTTTTTATATTGTATTTCTATTCGTTTTTATTAGCCCAAAAACCTTTGCATTAGATTGTGTGGAAGCCGGAACCGGAGTGGTTATTAAACCTGCAGTACCTGTTGGCCAATTAGCTATTCCGGCAGATACACCAGACGGAACAATTATTTGGCAATCTGACCCACTGACAGTCACCGTTTTTTGCGACAACGTGCTTGGAAATATGGTTGACGTTGTTCATATGTATTTTAACCCAACATCTCAAAAGTTAGGTACTGGCTTACTACTCGGTGCGAACTATCAAGGCCAACAGCTTGAGAGAGATAAACAAAAAGTGAGTTTAGGTACAAAACCAATCAGTGGCAACGAAAACGTGACAGTGACGGTGACATTTACACTGTATATCAAAGTGACAGGGACTGTACCGCCATCAGGTAACTATGAGGGTGATAATCAATTTACAGTTTTCCAATTTGATGGGAGCGGTGGGATCAATACGACACCAGGGGCGAAAAACTTACGCTACTCGATATCTGGATTACGGGGGATCCGTTTCTTAAAGTGCGGCGCAGATATTAAAGTTTTCCCTGAGTCACAGCAAATTGATTTTGGCCAGCTAATGATTACAGACTTGAATCAAGGGAAAGAGTTTAAAAAGGATTTTCAAGTCCAAGCGGTGAAAAGAGGTTGTCTTGATAATTTCTCTATGAATATCAATTTTGAAACGACTGATCCACTGAATGGTGAATATGCGATTGATTTAAAAAATGGCACCAACTTAATAATTATGGACGATAAAAGTAATAATATAAAATTCAATTACTTCCAGTTTTTTGGTAGCCTACCGCAAGGAAGTACTTCAGTAACCCGTGATTACAGTGCAACAATTAAAAAGGCGGGGACGGTGAAAACGGGTGGATTTAACGCCTCAACCATTGTTCGAATTAACTATTATTGATATCAGTAATATATCGATGTGAGTGATAGTTAAAATGATAGTAAAAGAGTGGGCTTTTGGCCCACTCTTTTATTATATAACTGTGTGATTATGTAACTGTATGATTATGTAGCAGCATGGCTATGCTACATCGTCATACCGGCTAACGAAAGTTAGCGCACTCCTTTGCGCTAGGGTGGCTAACTCTATTTAACACATTTGCCGCAAGTTTCATTTTGCACTTGCTCAAAGAAGTTATTTCCTTTGTCATCAACCAAAATGAACGCAGGTAACCCTTCAACTTCCATTTTCCAAATTGCTTCCATTCCAAGCTCTGGATATTCAAGGCAATTTAGGCTTTTCACATATTCTTGAGCAAGTATTGCTGCGGACCCACCAATACTGCCTAAATAGAACCCACCATGCTTTTTACAGGCATCCGTCACCAATTGAGTTCGGTTACCTTTCGCCAACATTAGCATGCTGCCACCGTGGGACTGGAATAGATCGACATAAGGATCCATCCGATTACCGGTTGTTGGGCCCAAAGAACCGGAAACCATATCTTCAGGTTTCTTCGCTGGGCCTGCGTAATACACCATGTGATCTTTAAAGTATTGAGGCAGTTCTTCGCCGCTATCTAAACGCTCTTTCAATTTCGTATGCGCAATATCCCGAGCAATAATAAGTGGCCCACTGAGGGAAACACGTGTTGATACAGGGTGTTTACTCAGCTCAGCCAAAATGTCTTTCATTGGGCGGTTGAGGTCAATATGTACTACTTTTCCTTCAGCTTGATTACGCATAGACTCAGGAATGTATTGGGCTGGGTTGTGCTCCATTTTTTCAAGCCATAAACCGCTTTTGGTTATTTTGGCTTTAATGTTTCTATCAGCAGAGCAAGAAATAGCTAAGCCGATTGGGCAAGAGGCACCGTGGCGAGGTAAACGAACAACACGAACATCGTGAGCAAAATATTTACCACCAAATTGTGCGCCAAAACCAAGATGACGTGAAGCTTCTAATAACTCATTTTCTAGCTCTATATCACGGAAGGCACGGCCATACTCATTACCTGTGGTTGGCAGATTATCGTAGTATTTTGCAGAGGCAAGTTTGGCGGTTTTCAGGGTTGTTTCTGCAGAAGTACCACCGATAACAAAGGCAATATGATAAGGCGGGCAAGCTGTTGTGCCTAGATTCCGCATTTTTTCAATTAAGAAATTTTTTAACTTAGCTGGAGTTAATGTTGCTTTTGTTTCTTGGTAAAGTGCTGATTTATTTGCTGAACCGCCGCCTTTGTTAACAAACAGGAAATGATATTCATCGCCAGTGGTCGCAAAAATGTCAAACTGAGCAGGTAGGTTTGTGCCAGTATTGACTTCATTAAACATATCTAGCGGGGCATTTTGAGAAAAACGTAGGTTTTCGTGTTGGAAGACGTTATAAATCCCTCGAGAGAGGTACTCTTCGTCGTCGCAGTCTGTCCAAACTTGTTGACCTTTTTTCCCAACAACCGCGACAGTGCCCGTATCTTGGCAGTTTGGTAATATACCTTTTGCCGAAATTTCAGCATTGCGAAGTAACTGCAATGCAACATATCTGTCGTTTTCGCTGGCTTCTGGGTCATGTAAGATAGCAGCGACTTGTTTCTGGTGCGCGGCTCTTAAAAAAAACTGAGATTCATAAATTGCGTGTTCGGCAAGGAGGGTTAATGCTTCAGGTTCAACTTTTAAAATTTGCTTTCCCGCAAATTGTTCTACAGAAACATATTTATCAGAGACTTGGAAATACTCGGTTTTATCCTCAGATAATGGATAAGGTTCTTGGTAAAAAAACTCTTTATTAGCCATTTTGCTCACTCACATATTAATTTCAGTGGAATTTCCAAAAATAGTCACCCGCAGGCTTATGTTTATTCTTTAATTGGTTTAACGCGAAAGATACAAAGTAAAATTTATAGGTGCAATAATGAAACAAAAATCACAAAATAAATCACTAAAAGTTACAGTTTAGCTTGGGATTATACTAATTTGATTATTATATTCAAAGGGATGCAGGGGATAATATGATGTTGGTTAAATTTATTGAGATAAAAGATAAGGATTAATGAAAATTAGATTTAAATCACATAATAATATTATTAACTGCAACTTTAATTATTTGTTATAGATGTTACCGGTTATTTGATTTTTTTATGTGTAATCACGATATATACCTATTGAATATAATTACCATCATAACTTGATAATTTTGTTATACGGTTTTTATTGTATTTTTCTTGTGCATCTAATAGTAAGATTTATATCACTGAATACATTAATTAAAAAATTTAAAATAATAAAAACTATTAATTTTATAATTATTATTTTTATTGTGAATTGTATTAACCCTATGAATTTTAGTGTATTTGACTTAAGTTTCACCCTCTAATGTATCATGTAAATCTATAGATATAGGCGGATTAATTCTATATATCGCTATGTTGCTTATTTTTCTCAAAAATCTGTTTTATTTATTGAGAATTCATAATGAAAGGCAAACGAAGTTGTGAAAATGGCTTTCAATTTTCAAAAACAGTGTTTATCATGCATGCCTTATGAAGTTTAAATGGCGCTACTGGTTTTGGGCTTTGCTGGGGAAAATAATTTGCTTATGTCACGGTTAAGTCGACAGAGTAAACCTCCGACAAGCTTATACAGTCTTTAACGGTGGCGGTTCTATCTGCATTATTCCTAGGGATAGAGTGTATAAATAAATGACTGAGACAACCTCTCTGACACCACTCATTGAATTAAAATCTTTAAGTAAAGGTTTTGATGGCAAACAAATTATTTCTGAGCTTGACTTAACCATTCAGAACGGTGAGTTTTTGACCATTCTTGGGCCTTCTGGTTGCGGCAAAACGACGGTTTTACGTCTTATTGCTGGGTTAGAAGATGCCGATGACGGTCAAATTATTCTTGATGGTCAAGATATTACAGATATTCCTGCAGAACAGCGTTTTGTGAACACTGTGTTCCAGAGCTACGCTTTATTTCCTCATATGACGGTTTTCGATAACGTTGCTTTTGGCCTACGCATGCAAAAAACGCCTGCGGCTGAAATTCAAAAGCGTGTCGACCAAGCCTTACGTATGGTGCAGCTAGAAGATTTTGCTGAGCGTAGACCCAACCAACTGTCTGGTGGCCAACAACAGCGTGTGGCGATAGCCCGTGCGGTAGTGAATCGCCCGAAAGTCCTACTGCTGGATGAATCATTGTCTGCGCTTGATTATAAACTGCGCAAACAAATGCAAAATGAGCTAAAAGCCCTTCAACGAAAACTGGGGATCACGTTTATTTTTGTGACTCACGATCAAGAAGAAGCCTTAGCCATGTCTGATCGGATCATTGTGATGCGTGAAGGGCGAATTGAGCAAGACGGCACACCTCGTGAAATCTATGAGGAACCGAAAAACCTATTTGTTGCTCAATTCATTGGTGAAATTAATATTTTTGATGCGAAAGTATTGTATCGCATTGATGATAAACGTATTCGTGCCAATGTTGAAGGTCATGAATGTGATATTTTCACTGAGCTCTCTGTCAACGAAGGGCAACACGTTAGTGTGTTATTACGTCCTGAAGATTTGCGCGTTGAAGAAGTAAATGATGCAGATAACCATCCAGGGCTGATTGGCTACGTTCGTGAACGTAACTATAAAGGCATGACGTTAGACTCAGTGGTTGAAATGGAAGATGGCAAAATTGTCATGGTGAGCGAATTCTTCAATGAAGATGACCCCGATGTCGACCACTCCCTTAACCAAAAAGTTGCTGTGACTTGGGTTGAAAGCTGGGAGGTAGTTCTGGATGATCATTCGTAAACATAAAATTTTGCAGAACGTTATTATCACCGGGGTAGTCGCCTGGCTGCTGCTGTTCGTCTTTTTGCCTAATATTATGATTATCGGCACTAGCTTTTTGACGCGTAGCGACACCAACTTAGTTGACTTAGTTTTTACGTGGGATAACTACATTCGCTTGTCTGACCCGATGTATGCAGAAGTGATGTTGCACTCGCTCAATATGGCGGTGATCGCAACTTTTTTCTGTTTAGTAATTGGCTATCCATTTGCCTTTATATTGGCAAGGTTACCTAAACGGGTACAACCTTTGATGCTGTTTCTGTTAATTGTGCCATTTTGGACCAATTCATTGATCCGTATCTACGGGTTAAAAGTTTTTCTCAGTACCAAAGGGTACTTAAATGACTTTTTACTGTGGGTTGGTGTTATCGATAAACCGTTGAAAATTATGTATACACCGGAGGCCGTCATATTAGGCCTTATCTATATATTGCTGCCATTTATGGTGATGCCGCTGTATTCAAGTATTGAAAAATTGGATAAGTCATATATAGAGGCTGCAAAAGACCTCGGTGCGAATAAATTTCAGCGGTTTGTGAAAATCATCATTCCGTTAACGATGCCAGGAATTATTGCAGGCTGTTTGCTGGTTTTATTACCCGCAATGGGGCTGTTTTATGTAGCGGATTTAATGGGCGGTGCGAAAAATCTACTGATCGGTAACGTGATTAAGAGCCAGTTCTTAAATATTCGTGATTGGCCATTCGGGGCCGCAACCAGCATTTTCCTCACAGCGATGATGGGGTTATTGCTGTATGTCTATTACCGAGCAGCTAAGCTTCTGAATAAAAAGGCATATGAAGAATGATCGGACGTACTCTCCGTGGTGGCTTTATGGCCATCATCTACGCTTATCTTTATATTCCAATCATTATTTTGATTGTTAATTCCTTTAATGAGTCACGTTTTGGTATTCAGTGGCAAGGGTTTTCAACTAAATGGTATGAATTACTGAGTAATAACGATAGCTTATTAGAAGCTGCGGGGCATTCATTAACTATGGCGGTTTTGTCAGCGACTTTCGCGACAGCCATTGGCACACTCACTGCTGTCGCATTATTTCGCTATCGTTTTAGAGGAAAACCTTTCGTCGGTGGCATGTTATTTGTGGTCATGATGTCCCCGGATATCGTTATGGCGATTTCGTTATTGGTTCTATTTATGATCCTTGGGGTTTCGCTCGGTTTTTGGTCGTTATTATTTTCGCACATTACCTTTTGCCTGCCGTTTGTCGTGGTGACGGTCTATGCAAGGCTGAAAGATTTTGATGTGAAGATGTTAGAAGCAGCGCGCGACCTTGGGGCGGGTGAATTTACCATTTTGCGTAAAATTATTTTACCTTTGGCATTACCTGCGGTTGTTGCAGGCTGGCTACTCAGTTTTACCTTGTCGATGGATGATGTGGTGGTTTCCTCATTTGTCACGGGGCCAAGTTATGAAATTTTGCCATTGAAAATATATTCCATGGTAAAAGTTGGGGTTTCCCCAGAAGTTAACGCATTGGCAACGGTGCTGTTGATTATGTCCCTCTTACTGGTGTGTTTAAGCCAGTGGGTGATGCGGGATAAATACTCAAAAAAAACTAAGTAATACGTTAAACGACGGTGCTGCCCATTTTTATCGGGCAACATCTTTTTTCAGTGCCATTCGGCGAGAGGGTGGGCTCCAACTGAGCCTATTAGATATAACCCCGAAATCATTCAAGCGGCTGCTTGGTGCATTAAGGGATAAAAAACACTTTGTTGAGGGAATCTCAGTAATGAAAAAATGGTCCTATCTACTGGCAGCGGGTTTAATGGCTGCAAGTATTGGCACGGCGACTGCCGCTGACGATAACAAAGACGTACTGTATTTCTATAACTGGACAGAATATGTTCCCCCCGGTTTATTAGAGCAATTTACCAAAGAAACTGGCATCAAGGTGATTTACTCCACCTATGAATCAAACGAAAGCATGTATACCAAGCTAAAGACCTATAAAGACGGTGCTTATGATTTGGTGGTGCCTTCTACTTACTTTATTGCCAAAATGAGTAAAGAAGGGATGCTACAAAAGATTGATCAAAGTAAATTAACCAATTTTAAAAACCTTGACCCAAATTTAATTCATAAAGAATTTGACCCGAATAATGATTATTCAGTGCCTTATATTTGGGGGGCGACAGGGATTGGTATTAATGGTGAAGCGGTTGACCCACAATCTGTTACTTCATGGGCTGATTTCTGGAAACCTGAATATAAAAATAGCCTGCTGATGATGGATGACGCACGGGAAGTTTTCCAAGTGGCTCTCAATAAATTAGGTTATTCAGGCAATACTACTGACCCGAAACAAATTGAAGAGGCGTATAAAGAACTACAAAAATTACGCCCAAATATTTTGGCCTTTAACTCTGACAACCCAGCGACACCTTTTATTGAAGGGGAAGTGGATGTCGGTATGTTATGGAATGGCTCCGCATTCGTTGCAAGGCAAGCTGGCTTGCCGATTGAAGTGGTGTGGCCTAAAGAAGGCGGAATTTTCTGGATGGACAGCTTAGCCATTCCTGCTAATGCCAAAAATGTGGAAGGGGCCCATAAGTTAATTAATTTCTTATTGCGTCCAGAAATTGCGGCTCAAGTAGCTGAATCTATTGGCTACCCAACTCCAAACTTAGAAGCTAAAAAATTATTGCCGGCTGAAATTGCTAACGACCCATCACTTTACCCAAGTGAAGAAGTTCTCCAAAAAGGCGAATGGCAAAGCGATGTTGGGAACACGAATATTTTGTACGAAGAGTATTTTCAGAAGCTAAAAGCCGGGCGTTAATGACTTGAGCATTACGTTTACGTTTCCTAGAAAGGGCACTGATTGAGAATGAAGTGCCCTTTTTTATACGCGTCATTATTGCTCAGCGACTTATTTACTCACTGCATTATGGGCAACAAATTTGGCAAAGGTATCGGCCCACGGCTGTAAGAAATCTTTGCTTTTTGGGGAAATATTGCCTTGCTCATCCACCATACCGTCATACCATTTTAGGAAACATTCAGGCTGGTTCATGGTTGGCATGTTTAAAAATGTCAGGCTATTGCGTAAGTGCTGTTGGGCAATTGCCGTACTGATATTGCCAATAGAAACACCAAGAACACCTGCTGGAATGGCATTCCACGAGTTATCTCCCCATGGGCGAGAGCCTTGGTCTATCGCATTTTTCAATACACCAGGTACCGAGCGGTTATATTCTGGGGTGGCGAAAATAATGCCATCACAGGCTTTAATTTGAGATTTGAAATTAGCCACAACAGGAGGCACATTTTGGTCTGCATCTTGGTTATAGAGAGGGAGTTCACCAATATTGATAAATTTAAACGTGAAATTTGTGGGGAATAATTTAGTCATGGCCTTAGCGACAACTAAATTATATGAATCAGCGCGCAAACTACCCACAATGACACCAATATTGTATTGATTTGACATGATAAAACCTCTTTCACGGGGAGTTAATTAGGGATACTGCAAACCACTATTTATTGAATAGAGCATTGTTTCACTCTCACTATTAAACATCATAATCTGAGGATGTGCAAAACTAAGTGAAATTAATATAGATAACTAAACATCAAAAATATTTGATATTTTTAAATTAATTATGGAGTTGCAACTTATCATAATTCGATATTGTGAGTCCTCTTACACTATTTAGATTTACCCATGAACAAATCAGGGTTACTTGATTTTAGTCAAAATGAAACATACCGACTGGTCGGTATCATTCATCGCATGAATAAGTCTGCTCAGCATAGAAAAAAAGATCCTATTAAGCTTCAAGTGGAGCTATTGAAAGCTGCTCGCATTATTGCTGGCAGAGAAGGGATCTCTTCACTCTCACTTAATGCGGTGGCAAGGGAAGCGGGTGTTAGCAAAGGTGGGTTGATGCATCACTTCCCAACGAAGCAAGAGCTTATTCATGCGCTGTTTTTGCAATTGTTGGGGATTATGGATGAGCGAATACATACCATTATGGATAATGACCCAAATCCCTACGGGCGTTTTTCTCGTGCTTATTTGCACTATATTGGCGAATTAAAAGAATCTGATGAAAGTTTTCAGCTCGCGTTATTGTCCTTAGCCATGCCAACCGAGCCAGTGTTACGTCAGTGCTGGCGAGATTGGGTAATTAACCATTTGGAAAAGGGGGATGAGTTCGATAACAGTTATTTAGGCGCGTTAGTGCGTTATGCGGCTGATGGGTTGTGGCTTTCGTCATTGACTGAGGGAGAAACGTTATCACAGCAAGAGCGTGATGCGATTGTGAGTCGGTTAACGACAATATCATTTGAACAAATTCCATAAGTAAAAATAACGCATAAGTAAAAATAGCAATAATAACGGTAGTGCAATTTTATTCATAAAATAAGCACATGAGGCGATAGTGAAATATAAAATCAATGCTTTCATTCTATATGATGCGGTTGATGGCACTTTATCTTTAAAAGAAGATGAGGTGGATACACAGCTGTCGATAACTGCCAATGCATTATTGTTTTACTTTATTCAGCACAGAGGTGTTGTTTCTCGAGATGAGGTATTAAAAGCAGTTTGGGATGATAATGGGTTAGTCTCATCAAACAGTAATTTAAATCAATATCTCAGCCTATTACGAAAAGCATTTCGTCCATATGGTATTGAAAATATTATTGTGACAGTCGCTCGGGGTCGATTAGAGTTTAATTCCGATGTTTCCCTTGAATTAATTGATGATATCAAAATTTCTCCAACTGAATTAATAACTAGCTTAAGTGACGTAGAAGAAACAGCGGTTGTTTTATCTCCAGCTTCCAAACCTATCTCTGTCCCTACAGATCCCAAAAAAATAGATTCAGCACTGACGCCAGAAAAAAAAGAGATCTGTTGGTATCTTGCGAGTGGTGCTTTTTTATTATGTTCTATTTTATTAGCTATCATGGCTTATTTATCAAAACAACCGTCAGTGCCAATTGACATGACGGTGCTTGAGCACTCTGGTTGTGATGTATTATCGAATGAAAAAATGATCAATAACACTGTCGCACTAAACTATGTGCAAAACTTTGATAAAGTTAGAAATAACTTAAATTTAGCCTGTGCCGAGAAAGAACGGTTTGTTTTTTTCTATGGGGACAAACTGCAGACTAATGGATTGGGTCGAGTATTTCTTGCACATTGTGCAGTCAATGAAGATAACCCATTTAGCTATTGCGATAACTACTTTTACTATTCTTGGAAACCATCATGAAGATATCAGGAAAAGTATTATGCTTACTGAGTTTTTTGTTATTCATTATTGTTGCGATTTATACCCAGTCGGTCTTCTTTTCCAATAAACAAGATGGTTTATTAGTGTGCTCGACAAAAGGCATTATGCGTTTTGAGAATATGCAAGATGAAAACGTTAATGGCAATATTCACTTCAATTTTGGCGCGAATGGAAAGGGCTCAATTGTGGTGGAAGGCTATACTGATTCTAAAGCGGGCTGGCTGTATTTGCAGCGTTATGTGAAATTTAGTTACACGACAAAACGAGTTTCCCCAATAGAACGTCATTATATTATTAGTCAGTGGGAAGCGAGCGCTTCTTCTATTGATGAATCGCCAGATGTGATATTTGACTATTTTATGCGGGAAATGTCAGATAGCCATGATGGGCTATTTCTTAATGCACAAAAGCTTAATGACAAAGCCTTACTACTCAGCTCAATTAATTCCCCACTTTATATTTGCACACTCAAACCCAATAGTAAGTTCGATTAGCTTTCTTGTAGGTGGTAACAAATATCATATTTAAATAGTCTGGATTTCACTTGGTGAAAGGAACAGCGTTAAAGGTGTAGTTCGGGGCTTATTGCGTTATATTTAAATAACCAGTCTGTATCCGTCTTCTTTTTTAGCCATGTATTTGTACTTGATAACTTTTGTACAAGCGCTACGCGTTCTATACGGTAACTCTGATATTGATTAAAAGCGCATGAATAATTATCAATGCCGTACTGTTGTAGACATTTAACTAATATAGCCGCATCTTCAATTGCCATCGAAGCACCCGACATCATATGAGGTCGCATCGGATGACATGCATCTCCGATAAGTACTATCCTACCTTTATTCCACGTTGAATCAGCTGTTCTTTCGTGTAATGGCCAAAGTGTCACGCTTTTAGTTAATGACAGCATTGATTTTGGTACATCGTGAAATTCATTAAATATTTTCAAAACATCATGTAAAGCTGCGGGTTGAACAGAAATACCTCGAGGCCAGTAGGGGAAGGAAAAACCAGCTACGTAATAAAATTGTGTTTCATTTCTGTCTAAAAAGTACCCAATGATAAATTTATTATCTTTACCAAACCATTTATTCACACTGTGTTTCATTTGAGGTGCCAGCCCTTGAAGCTCGACTAATCCCCTAAATACAGCTTGTCCAGTATAGCTGGAGCATTGAATATCTGTGCCAGTTATTGCATTTCTTACTTTTGAAAATATCCCGTCGGCACCAATGACAATATCGGCCTCGTAACGACTGTTATCGTTGAAAACGAGTTCAATTTTGTTTTTTATCTCATTAAGCGCAATTAACTTTTTTCCCATATGAAGATTGTTTAAGTTAATTTTTTCCGTCATTGCACGGTGTAAGTCTCCTCGATGGATAGTCAGGTAAGGCATGCCATATAGGTCGCGCATTTCCTGTCCTAATTTCAAGTAATTTAGCGTTTTGTTTGAATAGGCATCGCGACTGATAAATCCGTTAGGCTCCCAGCCAAGCTTTTCAATAGATTTTGAAACACCTATTTTTTCCATTATGTACATGAGGTTCGGGGATATATGGATCCCTGCCCCGATTTTTTCAAACGAAGAAGCTTGTTCAAAGACTGCAATATTAAACCCTATATTCTGCATTAGGAGGGCGAGTGCTGAACCGCCAAGGCCACAACCTACAATCGCAATAGTAAATTTATGTGTCATTCTTTTCACCTATGAGTTTTATCACTTTTAGATGGAAAGTAGCAAAATTGTTGTCGCCGTTATTTTTTATTATTTAGCAGAAGGGAATATTTTTAAGTACGCGATAGCCATTGATAGGGAAGTTATGGCGAATGGTTTTCAAAGAGTGCGGTGGTCTGAGTATATAAATTAAGGAATTAACAGAAAGTAAAAATATGCCGCAAAGCGATCACGAGCACAGTTATAAGAGAAGAAAAAACGTAGGCATAGCAGCTTAGTAATACCTCATTAACAATCCTTCATGAATAGCTCTAAATACATTTTCCCTTCAATTTTCACCTCAAATTTCAAACGTGAATTTTTGGTTTTTTTAGCATAAACACATAAATGACCTGAGTGTTCACTCTAATTATCAGCCTTAAAAACTAAATATCTGTGCTTTGTGGATTTATATTTTGTTTTTATTTTTCAGTTCTATAGTGGGTTTGAAGCCAAAGGCTGCGTTCAATAGATCACCGCGCAGACACCATTGGCGTAAATGATTACTTAGATATTTCAAGGGACATGTACTCGGACACATTAGCTTGGAATATCGAAGGTAAAGAAAAATAAAGAAGGCTTCTCGGAGGAAACAACAATGGGTGATGCATTAGGTCTTATTGAAACAAAAGGTCTGGTGGCTTGTATCGAAGCAGCTGATGCCATGTGCAAAGCGGCAAATGTTGAGCTAATTGGTTACGAAAATGTCGGTTCAGGCCTCGTTACCGCAATGGTTAAAGGCGATGTCGGTGCAGTCAAAGCAGCCGTCGATTCAGGTGTTGAATCAGCACAGCGTGTTGGTGAAGTCGTGACCTCACTGGTCATTGCGCGTCCACACAACGATATCAACAAAATCGTTATTAAGCATAAAGCATAACTTTTTCCGGAGGAAAAAACATGGGTGACGCATTAGGTCTTATTGAAACTCAAGGGTTAGTGGCTTGTATTGAAGCCGCAGACTCGATGTGTAAAGCCGCAAATGTTGTGCTGATTGGTTATGAAAATGTTGGGTCAGGTTTAGTTACCGCCATGGTCAAAGGCGATGTGGGTGCGGTGAAAGCTGCAGTGGATTCAGGTGTTGAATCTGCCTCTCGTATTGGCACCGTTGTGACATCACTGGTTATCGCTCGTCCTCATAGCGATATTCAGAAAATCGTCGCCCAGTATAAAGTCACGGAATAAAACAGGAAATTACTTATGAAAGAAGCACTTGGTCTGATTGAAACCAAAGGTTTAGTGGCTTGTATTGAAGCTGCTGATGCCATGTGTAAAGCCGCAAATGTTGAGCTAATCGGTTATGAGAATGTCGGTTCAGGGCTGGTAACAGCGATGGTTAAAGGCGATGTCGGTGCCGTTAATGCTGCGGTTGAGTCAGGTGTTGAGGCTGCAAAACGTATCGGAACAGTGGTGACTTCACGTGTGATTGCAAGACCACACAACGATATTGGCAAAATTGCACAACAACACAAAGCCTAAGTCATTGGCTAATAAGCCAATAACACGACAAGCGAATGAATTAATTTTGGCTCCGATACGGGGGAAGACATGGTTGCATTAGACAAAGATCTGCAATCCAGACAACTGGCAAGAGAGCTAGTTAGAAACGCGAAACAAGCGCAGAAAGAGTTTGCGACATTTTCGCAGGAAAAAATCGATAATATTGTTAAACACATCGCAATTGAGTCCGCACTTCATGCAGAAGAGCTGGCAAAAATGGCTAACGAAGAAACTGGGTTTGGTAAGTGGCAAGATAAAGTCCTGAAAAACACTTTTGCTTCAATGCGTGTTTATGAACACATTAAAGATCTCAAAACCGTTGGCATCATTAATGATGACAAAATCAACAAAGTCATGGATGTGGGTGTTCCTCTTGGTGTGATCACGGCGTTAGTTCCTTCTACTAATCCAACATCTACCATCATCTACAAAACGTTGATTGCCTTGAAGGCGGGTAATGCCATTGTCTTCTCCCCTCATCCAAATGCCAAAGCCTGCAGTTTCCGCACATTAGAAATTGTCAAAAAAGCCGCATTAGAAGCGGGTGCTCCAGCTGGAATTGTCGATGCTGTCACAATGCTGACTTTAGAAGCAACGAAAGAACTGATGCACAGCAAAGACGTCTCTTTAATCTTGGCAACGGGTGGTGAAGGCATGGTACGTGCAGCTTACGCATCCGGTACACCAACCATTAGTGGCGGTCCAGGTAATGGCCCTGCATTTATTGAACGTAGCGCCAATATCAAACAGGCGGTAAGTGACATCATCACCAGTAAAACGTTTGATAACGGTGTGATCTGTGCTTCTGAGCAATCCATCATTGTAGAACGCTGTATTTACAACGAAGTTCATCGTGAATTACTCGCTCAAGGCGCTTACTTCATGAATGAAGACGAAGCGAAACGCATGGCATCGATGTTGCTTAGAGCGAACGGCACCATCAACCCAGAAGTGGTGGGTAAAGATGCCATTACACTCAGCCAACGTGCAGGTTTCACTGTTCCGGCTAACACACGTGTGTTGATTGCGTTGCAAGACACCGTATCACCGAAAAACCCATACTCCCGCGAGAAATTATGCCCAATTTTAGGGATGTATATTGAGGAAGATTGGCAATCCGCTTGCCATCGCGTGGTTGATTTGCTGACCAACGAAGGTCTCGGCCATACCTTGGTGATCCACACGCAAAACGAAGATGTCATTCGCCAGTTCTCTTTAGAAAAACCCGTTAATCGTATTTTGATCAATACGCCAGCAGCATTGGGCGGAATTGGTGCGACGACGAATATCACGCCAGCGTTAACACTGGGCTGTGGTGCAGTTGGCGGCGGTTCTAGCTCTGATAACGTTGGCCCAATGAATTTACTGAATATTCGTAAAGTGGGTTATGGCGTACGTTCCATTGATGATTTAAGGCAACCCGCCCAGCCTTGTGCAGTGGCTCAGCCAACGGCACCGGCTACGATAAATCAACCGCAAGTCAGCATTTTTGATGATAACCGCTTCCGTAATCCAGCGGCAGCGTCAACAGCAGTGGTTAATCCAACGGGCGATGACCGATTCGGCAGTGCGGTAACAACGGCTACGATTGCTGAAGCGGTGGTTTCTCAAGGTGACATCACTGAAGAAAATGTTGAGCAAATCATCAAGGCTGTTCTCGGACGCCTAAATAAGTAACTCATTGGAATAAGGCGGTATAAACCATGATCCTCGCAAAGGTAGTCGGACATGTTGTTGCAACGCAGAAATGCCAAGAACTTAGTGGCAGTAACTTATTAATGGTTACCAAGCTAGGGGATGACCTTGAACCGTTGAAAAACAAAACGTATGTGGCAGTCGACAGTGTTGGCGCAGGTATTAACGACATTGTGTTAGCTGAAGCTTACTTCGCTTTGAATAAAGACAATTACAAAGCCATGTCAGTGGTTGCCATTGTTGAGAAGGTTTATACCAAGGAGTAAAAACAGCATGAACCAGTTTTTGATTAAACCTAAAGTCCAATTCGGTGCTAACGCATTGGATTTTATCTCACAAATGAGTGCTCACCATGCCTTTATCGTCACTGACAAAGCGATGGTGAAGTTTGGCTTAGCTGATGAAGTCACTCGCAGGCTAACCCAAAGTGGCATCGCATTTTCGATTTACGACGATGTTGAGCCAGATCCTGACATTTCAGCCATCGTTAAAGGTATGAAAATCATGGATAAGCAATATCCAGATGTGGTGATTGCACTCGGTGGTGGGTCGGTTATTGATGCTGCGAAAGCTGTTATTTACTCCCTCTGGCACACGAAAAAAGACGTCAATCGAGTTAAACCGCAGTTTATCGCGATCCCAACTACCAGTGGGACGGGCTCGGAGGTCACTTCATTTTCAGTGATCAAGTCCCAGTCTGAAAAACTGGTTTTAGTTGACGAATTTATGTTGCCAGATGTCGCCATTTTAGACCCTGCACTGGTGAAGTCAGTACCCGCTTCTATTACGGCTGACACAGGTATGGACGTGCTGTGCCACGCGCTAGAAGCCTATGTTTCTCGTACTGCATCTGACTTTTCTGATGCCTTAGCAGAAAAAGCAGTGCAGTTAGTGTTCGGCCACTTAATTGATTGTTATCGCGACGGTAGCAACTTAGTGGCTCGCGAAAAAATGCACAACGCTTCATGCATTGCGGGAATGGCCTTTACTAACGCATCACTAGGGATAACACACAGTTTAGCCCATGCATTAGGCGGCGTATTCCACATTCCACATGGTCGTGCAAATGCCTTATTGATGGCACAAGTTGTGGCATTCAATGCGGATTTAGAAGGGCGATGCGATAACGAAGCTGCAAAACGTTACGCTCATCTCGCGAAAAACTTAAATTTACCCGCCTCAACAATACGAGAAGGCGTTGAAAGCTTAATTATGGCAATCAACGTATTGAAAGATGAAATGAATATGCCAAAAGGCATTCAAGCAACCGGTACCAATGAATTCGATTTTAACGCCCGTTTAGGGGAAATGGTTGGGCAAGCACTGCGCGATAGTTGCACTCCGACCAATCCACGGGATGTGAGCAAGGTGCAACTGGAAATGCTGTATAGACAGTCTTTTTAACAGTTAACGCTTTTATGTGATGAACAACAAACTAGAAAGAACATCAGGATAGGCTAACATGAATAAATATGCTTTGACCCCACGCGTAAAAATGCTGGCTGAACGCTTAAGTGCCCGCAACAGCTCAATTATTACTGAACGTGCGAATATTTTAGAAGCGCTTGGCAACCAACTGTCTGGCGCACCACAGGCGATTAAACCTGCACAACGTTTTTATGAATTTATCCGCCATTTTCCTGCATTTATTGGCCAAGATGAGCTGATCATCGGTAGCCAATCATCAACCCCTCGTGGTGCCATTTTCCATACTGAAAATGAAATCAACAGCCACAGTATTTATACCTTTTTAGCTGGCGATAGCACAGTGGATGCGCCTGATTACTTAGCGGTTTTAAATATTGGTTTCTTGGCTATCAAAGCGCAGTTAGAAAACAAAGTTAGAAACATTGGCAGTGCAGTTAGCCGTAATAGCATTGATGAAGCGAATAACTGCCGCTCAGCAATTTACGCATGTGATGCGGCCATTCATTTTGCACAAGCTTTAGCGTCTAAAGCAGAGAGCATGGCGGCAGCAGAATCTAATCAATATCGTCGTGCAGAATTGCAAGAAAGCGCCGCCATTTTACGCAATGTGCCGGCAAAACCAGCGCAAACCTTCAAAGAGGCTTGCCAAGCTTTCTACTTGCTTCAGCTAATTTTACATCTAGAAAATGGCAGTTATGCGGTGAACCCAATGGGGTTCGATAAAGCCGTTTATCCATTCTATCAACGTGATATCGAACAAGGCCGCTTAACCCAAGCACAAGCTTATGAAATTGTAGAAAGTTTATGGTTGAAACTGGCTGAACTCTCTGAAGTTCGCTCAACCAAGCAAGTCGATGGCTACCCAATGTTCGATGCATTGAAAGATGGCATTTATCTGAATGACCCGCGTGTATGCATTAACGAATTATCTGCCATGATGTTATCCGCTCATGAAAATATCAGTGCTATCAATAATGGATTGAAAGTTCGCTTATATTGTGGAAAAAGCAGCGCTCAGCCGCAATATTCTGCACCAAATGCGAATTATGTTGCTCCAACGGCACAAGTGGAAACCGAATTCAAAGTGATGGAAGGCTTAACGCCTCGCTTACAACGCTTACGTAACCGTTACTTAGAAGCACGTCCAAGTGTGTCTATTTATCGCGCACTCGCCTTCACTGAAGTTGTTAAAAATAACCCAGGTTTACCGCCAATTCTATTGCGTGCGAAAGCATTCCGCCGCGCTTGTGAAACCGCGCCAATCTTAATTCAACCTGAAGAACTGATTGTGGGGCATCCATGTGGTAAAGCCCGTGCGGGTGCCTTCTCGCCGGATATCGCATGGCGCTGGGTAGTCGAAGAACTTGATACCATGAGCACGCGTCCACAAGACCCGTTTGTTATCTCTGAAGAAGACAAAAAAGTGATCCGTGAAGAAATCGCTCCGTTCTGGGAAGGTCGTTCACTGGATGAGATTTGTGAGGCTCAATACCGCGAAGCGGGGGTGTGGGAATTCAGCGGTGAAACCTTTGTCAGTGACTTGTCTTATCACCAAATTAACGGTGGTGGCGATACCTGCCCAGGTTATGACGTGCTGTTATTCACCAAAGGAATGAATGGTATCAAAGCAGATGCTCAGGCGAAACTGGCTGAATTAAGCATGGAAAACCCTGATGATATTGACCGCATTTATTTCTATAAAGCATCAATTGAAACCTGTGAAGGGGTTGTGGCGTATTCACACCGTATTGCTGCCCACGCTCGTGAATTAGCAGTGTTGGAGTCAGACCAAAAACGTCGTGAAGAATTGCTAACTATTGCACAAGTCAACGAAAATGTGCCAGCGAACCCACCGGCGACGTTACAAGAAGCATTACAGAGCATTTGGACGGTTGAGTCACTGTTTGAAATCGAAGAGAACCAAACCGGTCTTTCTCTAGGACGCCTCGACCAATATTGTTTGCCAATGTATGAAAACGACATCAAATCAGGCCGTTTGACCCAAGACCAAGCGCTAGAAATGATGCAGGCGTTTATCATCAAATGTGCTGAGTTAATGTGGATGTCGAGCGAATTAGGTGCAAAATATTTCGCCGGTTATCAGCCATTTATCAACTTAACAGTGGGTGGACAAAAACGTTCAGGCGGTGACGCTTGTAACGACCTGACCTACTTAATTATGGATGCGGTTCGTTTCGTTAAAGTGTATCAGCCCTCTCTGGCATGCCGTATTCATAACCAATCACCACAGAAATACATGGAAAAAATCGTTGATGTCGTGAAAGCCGGTATGGGCTTCCCTGCATGTCACTTCGACGATTCCCACATCAAAATGATGCTGCGTAAAGGCTTCGACTTTGAAGATGCGCGTGATTACTGCTTGATGGGCTGTGTTGAGCCACAAAAATCAGGTCGTATTTATCAGTGGACTTCAACGGGTTACACCCAATGGCCAATTGCGATTGAATTCGTATTAAATCGTGGTCGCATGGTGTTATTCGATAGCTATCAAGGTTTAGATACTGGTGACTTACGTGACCTGAAAACATTCGAAGACTTTGATAATGCAGTGAAAGCGCAGATTGCTCATATTGTTCGCTTATCCGCTATCGGTACCGTCATCAGCCAACGCGTTCACCGCGATGTGGCACCAAAACCATTAATGTCCTTGCTGGTGGAAGGCTGTATGGAAAAAGGGAAAGACGTTGCAGCGGGTGGGGCGATGATCAACCACGGCCCAGGGCTGATTTTCTCTGGTCTTGCAACCTATGTTGACTCCATTGTCGCTATTCGCAAATTAGTTTACGAAGATGGTCGCTACACCCTTGAGCAAATTCGTGATGGCCTGCTAGCCAACTTTGAAGGCTATGACGAACTGCGTCGTGACTGCTTAAATGCGCCTAAGTTTGGTAACGATGATGACTATGTTGACCAATATGCACTGGATATTACGGAGTGGACAGAGCGTGAGTGCCGTAAGTACGACATGCTGTATTCAACACTGAGCCACGGAACCTTATCTATCTCCAACAACACACCGATTGGTGAGTTAACCGCCGCGAGTGCCAATGGTCGCTTAGCGTGGATGCCGCTATCCGATGGTATCAGCCCAACACAAGGTGCGGATAAACAAGGCCCAACAGCCATTATTAAATCAATCAGCAAAATGAATGTTGAAACGATGAACATTGGTATGGTGCATAACTTTAAGTTCTTAAAAGGCTTATTGGACACGCCAGAAGGCCGTCATGGCTTAATCACCTTGCTGAGAACCGCGTCTATCTTAGGAAACGGGCAAATGCAGTTCAGCTATGTAGATAACGAAATGCTGAAAAAAGCCCAGCAAGAGCCTGAAAAATATCGTGATTTAATCGTTCGTGTCGCAGGATACAGTGCTTACTTCGTGGAGCTCTGTAAAGAGGTTCAAGATGAAATTATTAGCCGTACTGTAATTGAGAAGTTCTAAACCCATGTAGGCAGGTATGAATTTATACCTGCCACTTTATAACAACAATAATAAATTTTGATTTATAAACATAGTTTTAGAGGTGCAATGATGAGCGCGGCAGAGATTAAAGGTCGGATATTTAATATCCAAAAATACTCGATTTATGATGGCGATGGCATCCGCACATTGATTTTCTTAAAAGGGTGCAATATTCGTTGTCCATGGTGCGCCAACCCAGAAGGGCTAAGCAGCCAGTTCCAAGTGATGTTTTCCCATGACAAATGCGTCAACTGCGGAAAATGTGTTGATGTCTGCCCAACAGGGATCCACTACAAAACCATTAATGAGCAAGGTGAACAAATTCACCGCGTGAATCGTAGTATTGACTGCATTGGTTGCCGTAAATGCGAAGAAGTGTGTATTGGTGGTGCGTTAGACATTATGGGGAAGGATGTCACAGTAGCCGAAATGATGGAAATCATCATGCAAGATTATGATTTTTATATTTCTTCCGGTGGTGGCGTGACAATCGGTGGCGGTGAAATGAGCCTACAAACCGATTTTGCCGTTGCGCTACTGCGTGAGTGTAAAAAAATGATGATCAACACCGCAATAGAAACCCAAGGCACTACATCGTTAGAAAACTATGAAAAGTTATCTGAAGTTGTCGACCTATTCCTCTATGACATTAAACATATTGATACTGCACAGCATAAAAACCTGTTCGGTATTGGCAATGAAAATGTTCGCCGCAACCTTGAAAGGTTGGTTGAACTCGGTGCCAACGTTGTAGTGAGAATGCCATTGGTTCGCGGCTATAACGACTCTTTTGATGCCATCACGGGGGCGATTCACTATGCGATGGAATTATCCAAACGTGGCAATGTAAAACGTATTGATATTCTGCCTTATCACCAGTTGGGACGCGGCAAATACGACAAACTGGATATGATTTATCCCGTTAAACAAGACCCAACCTATAGCGCAGAAGAGTTAGATCAACTTGAAGCATTCTTCAAACAATTTGATTTCGATATTCGACTGGTTCGTCATTAAGTAGGAGAGACAGATGAAAAGTTTAGGCGTAATTGAAACTCGGGGGCTGACATCCGCCATACAGGCTGCAGACGCAGCCTGTAAAGCCGCCAGTGTAGAAATTGTAGGTTATCGAAAAATCGGCTCTGGACTGGTATCCGTTTGTTTTCAAGGCGAAATCAGTGCCGTTCGCACCGCAGTTGACCATGGCATTGAAGTGATCGCCAGTAGCCAACTATTAGTCGGTTCATTAGTGATTGCACGGCCTGAAGAAAGTGTGATCACCAAATTACTGACAGTGAAAAGTAAAAAGGGCGAATTAGAGAAAAGTATTCAACCAGAAGCAAAAACAGAAAAGCTAGTGGAAAAAGCAGTTATTGAAGCTAAAACTGAAGCGCCAGTGGCTGAAGTTAAAACCGATATCAATGTGAAAGACATCAAAAATGACCCGCGTAAAGGGAAAAAATCATGATGAATGAGCAATTGATGGGGAAAATACTGGCTCGGCTTTCAGCCTATACACCGGCACAAAATGGCGTTGCTAACATCGCTATCCCTGTTGGCATCTCTAACCGTCATGTTCATCTTTCACAGCAGGACGTTGAAGCGTTGTTTGGCCAAGGTTATCAGCTAACGCCATTCAAAGATTTAAAACAGCCGGGGCAATTTGCTGCGAAAGAGTGCGTGATGGTCGTGGGGCCAAAAGGCTCTATTAGCAAAGTCAGAGTGCTAGGGCCTGTTCGCCCAAAAACGCAGCTCGAAGTGTCTAAAGCCGATTGTTTTGCCCTTGGCATTAAAGCTCCTGTGAGAGAGTCTGGGGATATGACGAATTCGGGTAATGCTTTACTGATTGGCCCAGCAGGACATGTCAATCTTGAGTCACAGGTCATTTGTGCTCAGCGTCATATTCATATGAGTGTGATGGACTCAAGAGCACTAAATGTAGTGAATGGGCAAAAGGTGAATATCCGTACTGAAGGTGAACGCAGCTTAGTGTTTGATGAAGTTGTAGTGAGAGTCGATGAGCGGTTTTCTCTTGAATTTCATATTGATACCGATGAGGCGAACGCAGCGGGATTACGGAATAACGATAGCGTATTCATTGCAGGCTAAGGAGTGGTGGCAAAATGAACGAAAAACGGATCGAGCGAATTGTGCAACAAGTTTTACGTCAGTTGAAGCGACAAGTTCTGGTTGTGCTATCGCCTGTTGAGGGGTATCAGCAAGCGATTTACCAAAGACTGGCACAGCTAGATTCTGTTTCTTTTTCCTTTTATGCCACCGCATCCATGCTTCAGTCCTCTGATGTTGAAAAATGGGCTGAATTGGGAAGTGTTGTAAATAAAAGCACCTTATCAATAAGTAGGTTAAATCATTATGGCAGCCTGTTTTTACCGTTTATTGATGCAAAAGTGGTTGGTGAGATAGCCAATGGTTTGTTTGTGAGTGAGGAAAGTGAGCTAGCCCTACATGCCTTATCACAAAACATGTCGATATTGGCACTGAAATATCATTGTTGCCCTGAAAGTGAGTTAAGTCAGGTTTTAGGTTTAAATAAAAACGAAAATTATAATCGTCTGATTAAAGAAAATATCAGTAAGGCTATTAATTTAGGAATTCATTTTGGCTCGTTAAACGAAGTAGAAAAAAAATTTATAGTCAATGAAATTACTGAGGAATTAAAACCTGAAATAAATAATGAACATCCAAATCGCTATATTACTTTAAAGGAAGTAATGAATAACCCTAGGGGGTATTGTGCGAATGAAAATAAATTAACGGATTCAGCAATCGATTATTTAAAGTCACTTAAAAAATAAAGTTATTAAATTAAAAATTAATTTTAATCATTCTATTTATCGTAGGAGTATTATCTATGTCCCCTAAAGCAAAGTCATGGCTTTGGATGCTGGCGGTTATTATTTCTGAAACCTCAGCAACATCGACCTTAAAAATGTTTGATAATAGCGAAGGTATGACCAAATCATTATTATTGGCATTAATCGTTGTGTTATATGTTATTTGTTATTACTCACTTTCCCGCGCGGTAAAATATATTCCTGTTGGCTTAGCTTATGCAACATGGTCAGGTACTGGGATCCTAATGGTTTCAACCCTTGGTATGCTATTTTATGGGCAACATCCTGATACCGCAGCCATGATTGGCATGGCGGTGATCGCAAGTGGTATTGTGATCATGAATCTATTCTCCAAAATGGGCTCAGATGATCCAGAAGAAACTGAGCCACCTAAAGATGAAACAGAGTCTTCATTATTATCCGCAAAAAATAACACAGCTCATTAATTTAAAGCTAAGGGGAATATTATGTTTACTGGATTTCTATGGTTAGCACTTTCTATTGGCTCTGAAATAACGGGCACCTCTATGATTAAAAAGACCAATAGTTTTAGCAAATTGGGCCCATCCGTATTAGTTATTATTGCTTATTGCCTGTGTTATTTCGCTTTAACTCGTGCAATGGGCTATATCCCAGTTGGTGTCGCTTATTCACTGTGGTGTGGGTTTGGTATTGTCGGTGTGACACTCGTTTCTATGGTTTTATATAAACAAAAACCCGATTTTCCAGCGGTATTCGCGATGGGGCTCATCATTAGTGGTGGGATTATTATGAATACATTCTCGACTATGTAATTAATTTTTAGACCATTGTTGCATCTTTCTTTCGTTCATTATTTGGCCCTCAATGTATTTTCGTGAGGGCTATTTTTTTATCATACGATAGTATGACTGTTTCACGATACAAAGTGATGGTTTGGCGATAAAAGAAAGGATCTATCCTATGTTAATTTACGTTCTATAAATAATCTAATTAGGAAAAATGAATGAACATAATTGAATGGGATGATTTTACCCGTGTTGAAATGCGTGTTGGGACTATTGTTAGTGCAGAAGTTAATATTAAAGCTAAAAAGCCCGCTTATATAATGGAGGTTGACCTCGGTGAATTGGGCATTAAGCGCTCAAGTGCACAGATCACCGTCAATTATACGCCTGAAGACTTGATTGGTAAGCGAGTACTGTGCGTGTGTAATTTTGAAGTAAAGCGTATAGCAGGCATTAAATCTGAAGTGTTGATCACGGGGGCGCCTGACGAAACGGGGGCGATTGTCCTTGCTGAATTTAACCTGCCTTTGCCAAATGGTGCTTTATTAGCATAATGCTCGTTATACTTCTAATACTCGTCATACTTCGTGTTATTGCGTTGTTGGCTTCACTCACTCGCTCAGTCACATACTTTTGTATGCCCCTAGGGCTTACTTTGCTTGCCGCCTAGCGATAACACGAATTATTTAGAGCATTTAACGTTTTTGTTGCACTCACCTTCCTCAATAGGTGGCGCATTGGCATCACTGCCATTTATTAGTAAAAAGGTTATACTGCTATTATCTGTATCAGTAGGAGTGTGACCCTTTGCGATTGCCTGAACTTCATTTTCGCCAATATTCAGACGAAGTCATTTCTCATCAACATGATGGGCAGTGGCAAGTTGTGTTGTCGTTATCTGGGCAGATGGAAATCAATATGTACCGGCAACATTATCTATTAAATGCAGGAAAGGGGGTTGTGATCCCGCCTTGTGTGAGCCATGCATTTAGCGGGCAGTTAGGAAATCAAAATTATGTATTAGAAATGCCCGCCACAGCACAATGGGCATTGAGTGAAAAAATGACGGAGTTTACTCTGACGCCTGCCGCAATTGGCCTTTTGAATTGGTTGCAAAACTTCCCACAAGCTCCCGAACATAATTTTACGGTTGCCCGTCTATTATTGGCCCAGTTAAAATCTGAAAATAAATGGATTGATGAGCTTTCTCAATGGGTAGAACCGCGCCTACACCATCCTATTAGTTGTGAAGACATGGCAACTGCTTTTTGTATGTCAGTGAGTACATTGCAACGACGAATAAAAGCAGAAACACAATTAACAGCGATGCAATTTCTATTACAAAAACGAATGGAAATTGCAGGAAGCTTATTACTAACCAATACCTCAATAGAACAAATTGCATTATCTGTCGGTTATGAATCTCATTCGGCATTTAGCCAAGCTTTTCGTCGATTTTATGGCAGAACACCAAATGAATATCGAATTCAGGGCATTAACTTAGTACCTTGTAAAAATTAGCAGCTTTGCTAGCCACCAATCTTTACAATATTTGCTATCTACAGCATGCGGATCCCTTCAAATGGGTTCCAGTTATCCAATCCTTTGGTTTCTTTAATATAGTAAGCATAGTTGGCAACCATGGCCCACAGCGCTGACATACCGACAGATACCCCAGTAAAGACGGCGTTAGGAATTGTTCCGCCAATCATAAAATCAATAATATTCAAAACGAGAGCAACCCCAAGAGTGATACCAAGCATCACTAACCCTTTCTTCCAAAGCCCTAAAATGAGGAAATAAATAATACCGAAGAAAAAGGCAAAAATGTTCATATTAATGAGAATACGCTCACCGAAAGAGGCGGCTTTTAACGCTGCTTTGAATTCAGGCGTATCAGGAGCACCATGCTTATCAAAGAAATCGAAACGTTTTTGCCATTTATTAGAATATTGCTTCTGTTCCATTTTCCATCCCTTGCTTATTAATAAGTATAAAATCGGGATTGATAATACTTGGATAACCGCATAAAAAAGAGGTAAATAGTCTTAATGTGACTATTGAGGGATGTTTTTAATAATGAGCCAATCAAAGATAAATAAAGGGAAAATGATTAAGATAAATAGCAAATAGATGATGGGTTAATTTATTGGAAGGCTTGCCTACATTATTTAGTATTTGACTTATTGGTTATTTGTTCAGAAATTGAATTTGCATAGTTGCCATGTAAAAAATCAGTATTTACATTGGCTTGCTTGAGTTTTAGTTCGAGTAAAGCTAATTGCTTACTCATCGACGTATAATTGGGGTCGTCCACAGAGAGACCTTGTAGCATATGGCTTAGCGTTAGAGCATCTTTCCTTTGTTGTAATTCTACAGGTAAATAACCTGAGTTTTTTAATATGCGATATCCAGCCCTTAGCGCTGGTGGAACTAAACTGTCGTCTTCAAGCTGTAAAGCTTTCCCTTCACCATTTAAATTTGAAAGCTCCCCTTTATTCAGCGCCTCTTGAATATGGCGTTCTGCCCAAAGATCAATAACTGACATGATAGCGACTCCATGAGTTGATTTTTTACTATTATAGCCCCCCATATCAATATAAAGGAACCTGGTAGATTATTCTTTATTGCGCTTGTTATTCCGAGTTATTGGTAAGGTTTTATCGAGTATTGATAAATAAGGGGTTGGCTATTTTTATAAAATAAAACTGCTAAAAAATGGTATTTAATTAGTGATAAATGGCGGAAAAAAGCTAAGGATAATATGAAAATTGTTATGTTGACCACACTTATAGAAATTAATTTATCTTGTTTATTTTAGTTTTAACTATCAACTTTATATAAATTATAAATATTAACGACTAATTGAAATAAATCATTCTTAATTATGTTGAACTTTATATCTGATTTGTATGAATTTTGTTTATTTAAAATTATCTATTTGTAAATAGCAAAAAGCAAAAACATTGTGTAATGTCCGTTTTTCTTGTTTATAAGGAGAAAATATGGAACAAAAGAAGCAAGAGGGAAGCCGTTTTTTGCGAACGGTTGAGTGGCTAGGTAATGCACTACCACATCCCGTCATCTTATTTATTATTTTAATTGCAATTTTATTAGTTTCTTCAGCAATAGGTCAGTATTTCGGTGTCAGCGTGCCAGACCCTCGCCCAGAAGGGGCAAAAGGGCGTGCAGAAGACGGTATTATTCATATCGTTAGCTTATTGGATGCCGAAGGGATCCGAAAAATTATTGCTAACGTCGTCACTAACTTCACCGGTTTCGCACCATTAGGGACGGTATTAGTTGCATTATTAGGGGTTGGAATTGCAGAACGAGCAGGTTTGCTTTCTGCTGCCATGCGTTTGGTTGTAACCAAAGCCCCACGTAAATTAACGACAATGGCGATCGTGTTTGCAGGCATCATGTCAAACACCGCGGCAGAATTGGGTTATGTGGTACTTATTCCGTTAGCCGCTATCATTTTCCATTCATTAGGACGTCATCCTTTAGCTGGCCTTGCCGCTGCATTTGCAGGGGTTTCAGGCGGTTATTCAGCAAACTTATTATTAGGTACGGTTGACCCATTACTGTCTGGTATCACCCAGCAGGCTGCGCAAATCATTGACCCGACTTATATCGTGGGAGCGGAAGCGAACTGGTATTTTATGTTTGCGAGTACGTTTTTGATCACTATTTTAGGTTACTTGATCACAGAAAAAATTGTTGAGCCACAGCTGGGCCCATACACAGGAGGGGCAGTCGACGAAGATGAAAATAGCCTCTACGCCTCAGCAAATGTCACCCCGCTAGAGAAAAAAGCGTTATTTTGGGCATCGGTAACATTTTGGGGATTAGCCGCGATTTTGGCATTAATGGTGGTACCCGAAAATGGAATATTACGTAACCAAGATACTGGGTTAGTCAGCAACTCGCCTTTCCTAAAAGGCATCGTGGTGTTCATTTTTGTGTTCTTTGCCGTCCCGGGTATTGTGTATGGCTATATTGCTAAAACTATGCGCTCTGATAAAGACATTGTTGACGCAATGGCAGGGGCAATGAGTACTCTTGGCTTATATCTGGTTATCATTTTCTTTGCCGCACAATTTGTTGCTTTCTTTGGTTGGACAAATATCGGGCAAGTTATTGCGGTTAAAGGCGCCAACTTTTTAAATAGTATTGATCTCCACGGTGGCGTGCTATTTATTGGCTTTATTCTTATTTGTGCATTTATTAATTTAATGATTGGCTCTGCATCAGCTCAGTGGGCTGTCACCGCGCCTATTTTCGTTCCAATGTTGATGTTGGCCGGTTATGCGCCTGAAACTATTCAAGCAGCTTATCGTATTGGGGATTCGGTAACCAATATTATCACTCCGATGATGAGCTATTTTGGGTTGATTATGGCGATAGTGGTTAAATATAAAAAAGATGCAGGAATAGGGACATTGGTTTCAATGATGCTGCCATATTCCATCATTTTCTTCATTGGCTGGTCGTTGTTCTTTATAGTGTGGGTATTTGTATTGGGTATCCCTGTGGGCCCAGGCTCTCCGATATATTTCACGCCAGGAAGCTAATCATTGTACGTGGTATAGCCCGTCTCAAAGAGGGCTATATCTTTGAGTTTATCTCAGTATTAATGAGGCTAACACTAACTCATTGATAAGTATGATTTTTTGCTTTAATCAAGCCCTTCCCACAAATAGTCTTTTAGTTTTACCTTATCATTCACGCTAAAGATAATCCCTTCATCTACAAGTGCTTGTTTATGGCGTAGATAGCATTCCCCCGAGACGGATAACTTCCCCTGACCATTAATAACGCGGTGGCAGGGTAGGGAACTGCCTGCTGGGATAGTCCGTATCGCTTGGCAAACTTGGCGTATATGAGCAGGGTAACCGGCCATTTTGGCGAGTGTTCCATAAGTAGTGACTCTTCCGCTAGGGATGCTCCCTATGAGGCTATAAATGATATCTCGAAAAGATGGCGCACTGTTCATGGTCACAGCCCTAATTACGATGAGTGTGTGTCGGCCTTATTATAAGGCGTAGGTGATATAAAACATTATTTTGTTCTAAGCTTATTTAGAGCGCAAGTGATTATAGAACTTAATGAATATCAATGAGATATGATTTTATCGGGAGATGCAAAGCAAAAACCCGCCTTTTGGGCGGGTTCTTTAAATAAGTGGTGCCCGGACTCGGAATCGAACCAAGGACACGGGGATTTTCAATCCCCTGCTCTACCGACTGAGCTATCCGGGCAACGGGGCGCATTAAACCGTATTCAGCCGTTTGCGTCAATGCATTTTTAATAAAAAAACACTTTTTTTTACTGAGTGTTTTCTTTTTCAGCAAAAGGTGTGTGTTTAGTATGCGTTAATTAGTTTTTTAGCTTAACGCCCCTTTTTTACGGCACAGTGCGATTGTGAGAATATCCTCTGAAAGGTGTTGTGCAATCTCCACATCTTGAATATCCCTTTGTACTAATAAGCGGTTTAAACAACCCTCAAGCACTAATTCCATTTGGTTAGCAACCAATGCAGAGTCTTCAATATCTAGTTCATCTAATAGGTTCTTAGTGAAGTGAAATGAATTGTCTTTTTGTAAGCGGCTTAATTGGTGGATAGGGTGCTCGGCATCTGGGTAATAATTACAGGCAGAAATGAATAAACATCCAGGAAAACGCCCTTGACTGACTTTTTCAGATAATTGTTGGTAGCGAGCCATTAATTTTTGCTGCGGGCTTAGAGACTCATCTAGCAAGGTTTGGCGCTGCCATACTTCAATTTGCTGGCTATGATAACGCAAGCAATCATAAACAAGTGCTTCATCGTCTGGCCAGAATTGCCGAATAGTTGAGAAATCAGATTCAATTTCACTGAGTAAATTTTCTGTAGATGCGGATAAGCCTTGGATTTCCAATTGATTTAAGGCGTGGCTCAAAATAGTTTCGCGTTGGATAGGCATTGTTAACTCCATCACAATATGTCTGATTTTTCTCCATCATAACAATGTTCAATTGTGAATTATAGCGATTTGCAGTGCTATTATGAGTCGTCGTTTTCGAAGGGGAACAAAATCAAATAGGAAATTGAGTGGGTATTTAAAAGTGGGGAGTTTAAAGCGAACAGGAGGGGGAAGGACCCCCCTGGAACGAACTTGTGGGTTTATATCAGACTTTAATTGATCAATTTAGCTTCCAACGCAGCATCGATATAATAAAACTGAAAGACTTTCTCCATAAAGTCATCGATGTCATGTTTTCGTAATTCGAGAGCTTGTAAAATATCCAAAAGACCTTGGATCGTAATGGCGTTTTTACCTCTTTCATAACGAGAAACTTGTTGTTGGCTGATTTTTAGCCGAGAAGCTAATTGTGCGCCAGTCAAGCCAACCACTTTTCTGCGGTGTTTTAAAAAGGTTCCAATATAAACGGTTACATTTGTATTTTCATTTCGTTGAGTATTTAGCATGCCTCCTCCAAGTATATAAATCTTGTTAGAATAAAGTATATTGCTACCAAAAATCCTTATTGTTTAATTGGTGTCAATCTGAGTGATTAAATGATTATAATCAGACTTTCCAGTTATTATTAAACAAGGCTGAGTTAATTATTACCAATATTTATGGCAGATTGATTTTAAATTTTTGATAGATAATTTCTATCCCTATTACCCTGAATTCGTGTTTCAGGAAAGTGAATTTAAAACTATCACCTTTTAGTGTTTTTTTTATGGTTTTTTATTCTGAAAATAGTTTATATTAACTTGTTTTTTGGAATTATATTTGAGCTTGTAATTTCTGAAAAATGAATGGGATTACCTATCATCACCTGCTTATAGTCATTGTTTGTTACACTTATATGTAGAGTATTAATATACATATATTATTGGAAAAATGTTTATTTTTGATTTTATCTTAATTATTCATAATCGAGTGAAATATATATTACTAAGGCATGGCTTAAAATTTTTTTAAATGGTTATTATTATTTTATAATTACGTGAGTGACTTTATGTGGGGCGACCAAAGTAATATATTTTACGTAGATGCAGATATAGAAAACCCGTGCGATTTGCACGGGTCGGTATAAGATTACGTGGTACTCATATAAGCTATATGATCATACCGCCAAATAAGAAGCCGAATGAAACAGCTAATGCCACGGCAATGGTACCCGGAATAAAGAATGGGTGGTTAAAGACAAATTTACCAATGCGTGTAGTACCGGTGTCATCCATTTGTACTGCTGCAACCAGCGTTGGGTAAGTTGGCAGAATAAATAGGCCAGAAACCGCAGAGAATGATGCGATAGCTGTTAATGGGCTAACATTCAGCGCTAATGCCATTGGCATCAATGCTTTTGCTGTAGCGGCTTGTGAGTATAATAACGCAGAGCAGAAGAAGAAAATAACCGCTAGCATCCAAGAGTGTTCATGGATTAAATCACCGGCAGTTTCTTTGATCCAGTCAATGTTGTGCTGTACGAAAGTATCGCCTAACCAAGCAACACCTAAAATACAAATACATGCGCTCATACCTGCTTTAAAGGTACTTGAGTTTAAGATAGCATCAGTATTAACACGGCAAAGAATAGTAATTAATGTCGCCACAGTTAGCATGATAATCAAAATTGCATTTGTGGTGTTCATTAATGGTGTTTCAACAATCCCTAAGCTTGGGCTATTAATGATGGCATAGCAAACAACGCCGATAACGCCGAGTAAGAATAACAATACAGAGGATTTAGCACCCGCTTTGATTTCTTTTACTTGGCTACCACGCAGTTCAACCAAGCCTTCAGCTAAACGTTTTTGGTAAATAGGGTCATCAGATAGCTTAGAGTTGAATGTCCAAGAGATAATGAATGACATCAAAATAATTGCAAGGAATGTCGCAGGCAATAGAACACTAAGAAGTGTGATATAGCTGACGGTATTACCTGCACCCACCATTGCTGGGTTTTCCATGACTGACGCCATATAAACCACTGCCGCTGAAATTGGTGATGCTGTGATACCTATTTGTGCTGCAACAACCGCAGTGGATAATGGACGGCACGGTTTTACACCTTGCTCTTTTGCAACTTCTGCAATAACAGGCAGCGTTGCTAAAGAAATATTACCTGTCCCTGCGAAAAGTGTCAGGAAGTAGGTAACAATAGGTGCAAGAATGGTAATGTACTTAGGATTACGACGCAGTAATTTCTCAGTTTGGGCAACTAAATAGTCCAGACCCCCTGCAATTTGCATTGCAGAGATTGCGGCAATAACAGCCATGATGATTGAGATAACGTCAAATGGAATGGATCCTGGTTTTACGCCAATAGCAGCGAGTACCAGTACCCCAAGGCCACCGGCAAAGCCGATACCTATCCCACCTAAACGGGCCCCCAAAAAGATGGCCAGCAGAACAATAATAAATTCTACGGCTAACATAGTGTTTACTCCTCGACAAAATGAAAATTAAAATTATGAAACTGTTATGTTAATTATTTGTGTGTGTATCAATCAAAAAAGGCACGCTTTCTATTGAGAGGCGTGCCTTTATTTTTAAGTGTTATTTATGATAAACATAAAACTTTAGTCATCAAAGCGTTTTGCTTTATAAGCTGGGTGTTTTAAGTTCTCAACAGAGAAAATATCATCCAGTTCAGCTTCAGTCAGTAAACCGCGTTCAAGAACAACTTCGCGTACACTCTTACCGGTTTCAGCACAGATTTTACCCACGATATCACCATTGTGGTGACCAATGAATGGGTTCAGATAAGTGACGATACCGATGGAGTTAAATACAAACGCTTCACAGATTTCTTTGTTTACTGTAATGCCGCTAATGCATTTTTCTTGCAGATTACGACATGCGTTGCTCATTAAAGAGATAGACTCGAACATCGCTTGGCCAATCGCTGGTTCCATTACGTTTAATTGTAATTGGCCCGCTTCAGCTGCCATTGTTACGCAGATATCGTTACCAATAACTTTGAAACAAGCTTGGTTAACAACTTCAGGAATTACAGGGTTAACTTTTGCTGGCATGATAGAAGAACCAGCTTGTAACTCAGGTAAATTAATTTCTTTCAGACCTGCACGAGGACCGGAAGATAACAGACGTAAGTCGTTACAAATTTTAGACAGTTTCATTGCCAGACGTTTTAAGCCAGCATGAACAGTGATGTAAGCACCACAGTCAGAGGTTGCTTCGATTAAGTCTTCAGCAGGAATGCATGGTAAACCAGTCACTTCGGCTAATTTTTTAACTGCAAGCTCTGAGTAGCCAGGCGCAGTATTCAGGCCAGTACCGATAGCAGTTGCGCCTAAGTTAACTTCGAGCAGTAATTCGATGCTGCGTTTTAAGTTTTTCTCTTCTTCTTTTAAGAGAGTCGCGAAAGCATGGAATTCTTGGCCGACGGTCATTGGAACGGCATCCTGTAACTGGGTACGACCCATTTTCAGAATGTCTTTGTATTCTTCAGCTTTAGCTTCAAAGCCTTTTTTCAGGTATTCAACAGATTCAATTAACTTCAATATAGAATTATACACTGCGATACGGAACCCTGTAGGGTATGCATCGTTAGTGGATTGGCTTTTGTTTAGGTGGTCATTAGGGTTTAAGAATTCATATTCACCTTTCTTATGACCCATCAGTTCAAGACCGATGTTTGCAAGAACCTCGTTGGTATTCATATTCAGTGATGTGCCCGCACCACCTTGGAATACATCAACAGGAAACTGGTCCATGCATTTGCCTTCATTTAGAACAACGTCACACGCTTTGATGATGGTGTCCGCGATATTACGTGGAATAGTGTGTTGTTCTTTATTGGCTAAAGCCGCCGCTTTTTTAACCATAACCATGCCGCGAATAAATTCTGGGACATCGTTAATAGTGCGGTCGCTGATATAAAAGTTTTCAATCGCACGCAGAGTATGAACACCATAATAGGCATCAGCTGGAACTTCTTTTTTACCTAACAGGTCTTCTTCGATACGAGTATTGTTTGACATGAGAACCTTCTTAATTAGATTACAGTTACTGTCCGTTTATGCGCTTTTAAAAATCGATACTTCGTAAAACAAAATTTACAGGTGATTAATATTGCAAAGTAAAACTTTACAAGCAATTAACACCATCTACTACGTTATCAGCATTATGATCTACTGATTTATGGGTAGATGATATGCTTTTAATCATGTGTTGCCTTGAACCTAGATCACTATATAGTTTGATTTATGCAACAGATTTCACGTTGTGTGATGTTCATCACAGATAAGTATCATTAATGAAAAAAATCTGTGAGTTGAAAAGCGTTATATCTGCCCCAATTATTATGGCTATACTAAAGAAAAAAGCGAATATTGATAGTTGTCTCTTAGATGCAGTTCACAAAGGTTTCCCTAGGGGCGTAAAATAGTCGATAGCTTATTGAAATAAAGGAGAACTTGTGCGCTGGTTACCACTCATTCTGATATGTATTCTCGTTTACATTGAATCCGTCATTTTTGTGCGGGTTGCATCCGAAGTGGGTGTTTTAATGACTTTGATTTTAGTTGTTTTAACATCGTGCTTAGGTGTGTCACTCGTTAAAAATCAAGGCATGAAAAATGTACTGCAAATCCAACAAAAGTTAGCGTCGGGTGAAAGCCCAGCAGCTGAAATGATCAAGAGCGTTGCATTGGTTTTAGCGGGTTTCTTGTTGATTGTGCCTGGCTTTTTTACGGATTTCATTGGCTTACTGTTATTGTTGCCACCCATTCAAAAGCTTATTGTAATGCGCTTAATTCCTCATATTCGTTTCTACCAGCCGGGTTCTGGTTTCAATCAAACGGGAAATAGCGGCCATCAACGTGGCGATATTTTTGAGGGGGAATTCCAACGTAAGCAAGATGATCCTTCTTTTACAATTGATAACTCAGATAAAACAGATTTATCAGATAAAGACGATCGCCCTAAGTCATAAACCATCCTGTTTGTGGGGAGATAAAAATGAAAAATTTTTTATCTTCCCCCTTGAAGTCCCTCTTCTTCGCCCCAATCTGCTCAAACATGGTACTAGTTTATTTAAGACATGCTGGTATCGTCCTTTTACCTAGTATGGACTTTATTTATAGGAGAACTATTAATGAAAATTCGTCCATTGCATGACCGTGTTATCGTTAAACGTAAAGAAGTTGAATCAAAATCTGCAGGCGGGATCGTTCTAACGGGGACTGCTGCAAGCAAATCAACTCGTGGTGAAGTTCTTGCTGTCGGCAACGGCCGCATCCTCGAAAATGGTGAAATCAAAGCACTGGATGTGAAAGTTGGTGATATCGTAATCTTTAACGATGGTTATGGCGTGAAAGCTGAAAAAATCGACAATGAAGAAGTCCTGATTATGTCCGAAAGTGACATCCTGGCAATTGTTGAAGCGTAATTTTCACTTAAAACTTCTCAACGAACGAAAAGAATTTGAAGGAAAGAGATAATGGCAGCTAAAGACGTTAAATTTGGTAGTGATGCACGTACGAAAATGCTTCGTGGTGTGAATGTTCTGGCAGACGCAGTAAAAGTGACTTTAGGTCCTAAAGGCCGTAACGTAGTTTTAGATAAATCTTTTGGTTCACCAGTTATCACCAAAGATGGTGTTTCAGTTGCACGTGAAATCGAATTAGAAGACAAATTCGAAAACATGGGCGCTCAAATGGTGAAAGAAGTTGCTTCTAAAGCTAACGACGCTGCGGGTGACGGTACAACAACTGCAACTGTATTGGCTCAAGCTATCATTACTGAAGGCTTAAAAGCGGTTGCTGCGGGTATGAACCCAATGGACCTGAAACGTGGTATCGACAAAGCCGTCGTTGCTGCAGTTGAAGAGCTGAAAGCCCTGTCTGTTCCTTGTTCAGACACTAAATCAATCGCACAGGTTGGTACTATTTCTGCAAACTCCGACGAAACCGTGGGTAAATTAATTGCAGAAGCTATGGATAAAGTCGGTAAAGAAGGCGTTATCACGGTTGAAGAAGGTACTGGTCTGGAAGATGAGCTGGATGTGGTTGAAGGTATGCAATTTGACCGCGGTTACCTGTCTCCTTACTTCATCAACAAACCAGAAACAGGTGCTGTTGAGTTAGAAAACCCATTCATCCTGTTAGTTGATAAAAAAGTATCTAACATCCGTGAATTACTGCCAGTATTAGAAGGCGTTGCTAAAGCAAGCAAACCACTGTTAATCATCGCTGAAGATGTTGAAGGTGAAGCACTGGCAACTCTGGTTGTTAACACCATGCGTGGTATTGTTAAAGTTGCCGCGGTTAAAGCACCGGGCTTCGGTGACCGCCGTAAAGCAATGCTGCAAGATATCGCAATTCTGACTAACGGTACTGTTATCTCTGAAGAGATCGGTATGGAGTTAGAAAAAGCGACATTAGAAGATTTAGGTCAAGCAAAACGTATCGTTATCAACAAAGACACTACCACTATCATTGATGGTGTGGGTGAAGAATCTGCGATCGCAGGCCGTGTTGCACAAATTCGTCAACAAATCGAAGAATCTTCTTCAGACTACGACCGTGAAAAACTGCAAGAGCGCGTTGCTAAATTAGCTGGCGGTGTTGCGGTAATTAAAGTGGGCGCAGCAACTGAAGTTGAAATGAAAGAAAAACGTGCTCGTGTTGACGATGCTCTGCATGCAACTCGCGCAGCTGTTGAAGAAGGCGTTGTTGCTGGAGGTGGTACTGCACTGGTTCGCGTTGCAGCGAAACTGGAAGGCATGAAAGGTGATAACGAAGAGCAAACAGTTGGTATTCGTGTTGCTCTACGTGCGATGGAAGCGCCTATGCGCCAAATCGTTACCAACGCAGGTGAAGAAGCTTCAGTTGTTGTTAACAACGTGAAAGCAGCTAAAGGTAACGAAGGTTACAACGCAGCAACTGATGCTTATGGCGACATGATCGACATGGGTATCTTAGACCCAACTAAAGTAACGCGTTCTGCTCTGCAATTTGCAGCGTCTATCGCGGGTCTGATGATCACCACTGAAGCGATGATCACTGAGCTGCCAAAATCAGATGCACCTGACTTAGGTGGCGCTGGTATGGGCGGCATGGGGGGAATGGGCGGTATGATGTAAGCCTTTGGCGACATCAAGCTCAAGTAGTTACTAACCCAGTTAGGACTACCCACCATAAGACCGGTATCGTTAGTGTTCCTAGCGGTGCCGGTTTTTTATTATTTATGGGTGACTATATGTTGTGTTTTTTTTATCAGTTCATCTATATGTTGTGGTTTATTTTTGGTGTGATAATATGTATTTCACGTTCACTGATAGGAATTAACTCATGGCTGGAAAAAATCAACATGTAGTAAAGCGTCCTGAGGGTTGGGCTGTCCGCGGAGAAAATAATTCTAGAGACACATCTGTTCATCGAACACAAGAAGATGCAAGGCTTGCAGCTCGTGAAATAGCAAAGAATCAAAAAAGTGAAGTAGTTATACATGGTAGGGATGGACGAATAAGAGACAAAGATTCTTATGGTAATGATCCATTCCCGCCTAAAGGTTAGGTCATATAACTTCTTGAATGAGTAATATAAGACCGGTATCGTTAGTGTTCCTAGCGGTGCCGGTTTTTTATTGGTTTTTAATAAATATATAACTATTAATTATTGATGAATGTATTTCCTCGAAACGATGTACAATTAATGCGTTATACGATTTATTTTTGCGTCAACGTTGCTTCGCGGGTTATATTTAACGTAAGGTAAATGGTTTGAATTCGCAAAGAATAGAGCAGGTTTTTGGTTAATTTGTGATAGACTCTATTCGGCTGGTGGTTTGCGGCAATGATGGTGCTGCATGTTAATCACCTCCTAGGTATTTCAATCAATAGGCTATTGGAACTAAAGCGATTTTCAAGCCAGCTGCAAAAACACAATGAAAAATGAGGGAAAACATGCGAATTAAAGTCTTGCTTGGTGCTGCTGCATTATTGCTTTTAGCTGGTTGTTCAACAACAACTAATTTGACTGCGGCAGGCTCACAAGTTCGTTTTGTTGAGAATCAACCTGGAAGTGATTGCCAACTTCTCGGTCAGGTTGCAGGGACTCAAAGCAACTGGTTGAGTGGAGTAAATAATGAATCTAGCTCAATGCGCAGCGCAGCAAATGATTTACGTAATAAAGCCGCGGCAATGGGCGGTAACGTGATTTTTGGTGCATCAAGCCCAAGTGAAACCGTGTTATCTAGCTTCATCCCATTAGATAGCAAAATGGTTGGCCAAGTTTATAAGTGCCCCTAAAATGAATTCATAGCGCCCAAATGGTTATTTGGGCGTTTTGCTTTCTAGTTCTGCCTTAAGTTCAGGTCAAGCAGCGTTTTACTTGGCTCTCCCCCAATTTCCCGAGCGAGCTTAGGCACAAGGTACCCTGAGACCTTACTTAATAATTGCTGTATTAATTGTCTAGCTTCAATATCACTCACTAAAAAGTGAGCAGCACCTTGGACTTTATCTAATACATGCAAGTAATAAGGTAAAATACCCGCGTCAAATAGAGCATTACTTAAATTCATCAGAGCTGTCACGTTGTCATTAACTTGGCGCAGTAATACGCTTTGGTTTAATAATGTCACACCTGATAACTTTAGTTTTTGCATTGCTGCGGTGAATGGCTCGTCGATTTCGTTAGCGTGGTTAACGTGCGTCACCATAATGACTTGTAACCTTGAGCTAGCAAGGCGTTTACAGAGAGCTTCAGTGATACGTTCTGGTATCACTACAGGCAAACGAGTATGAATTCTAAGGCGCTTTATATGTGGGATTGCCTCTAATTGGCTGATAAGCCAATCGAGTTCATGGTCTTTTGCCATCAATGGATCACCACCTGAGAAGATGATTTCATTGAGTTCGGTGTGGTTTTTTATATAATCCACAGCCATCAACCAGTTATTTTTATTTCCTTTGTTGTCTTCATAAGGAAAATGCCGGCGAAAACAGTAGCGACAGTTGACTGCACAGCCACCTTTTACCAGCAGTAATGCGCGGTTGTGGTATTTATGCAGTAAACTTGGAATTTCATTATCCTGCTCTTCTAGTGGGTCAGTAGAAAAACCTGGATGTATATCAAACTCTGCTTTTGCGGTTAATACCTGCAATAACAGAGGGTCTAGTGGATCGCCTTTCTTCATGCGGGAAATAAAGGGCATTGGAACGCGTAAAGGAAATAATTTGCGTGCCTCACTGCCTTCTTTCGATGAAAGGTGGTTTTCTAGGTTAAGTATTTGCAGCAATTCATCTGGATTAGTGATTGCTTCTGCAAGTTGTTGTATCCAGACTTCTCTGGATGAGGTATTTTGAGTTACAATATCGACCATTTTTTGGCTATGCCATTTTTAGTTTATAAATTAGAGGATCACCATGGCTACTTATAGTACCAATGAATTCCGCTCAGGTCTTAAAATCATGTTAGATGGCGAGCCTTGTGTCGTTTTAGAAAGTGAATTCGTCAAACCGGGTAAAGGTCAAGCGTTCGCACGTGTGCGTATTCGTAAACTGATTTCTAACAAACTGTTGGAAAAAACATTTAAGTCTACTGACTCTGTTGACGGTGCAGATGTCATGGATATGAACTTAACTTACCTGTACAACGACGGTGAGTTCTGGCATTTCATGAACAACGAAACTTTCGAACAGTTAGCAGCGGACGAAAAAACCGTTGGCGATAACGCGAAATGGTTAGTTGACCAAGCAGAATGTATTTTAACACTGTGGGACGGCCGTCCTATCGCAGTCACTCCACCTAACTTTGTTGAGTTAGAAATTACTGATACTGACCCTGGCCTGAAAGGTGATACCGCAGGTACAGGTGGTAAACCTGCAACACTGAGCACTGGCGCAGTGGTTAAGGTTCCTCTGTTTGTTCAGATCGGTGAAGTGATCCGTGTTGATACTCGTTCTGGTGAGTATGTTTCACGCGTAAAATAACGGTTGATCCTATACTGAATCGTTAGAAATAAAAAGCCGTGGTCGAGTGCCACGGCTTTTTTTGTCTATTTTTTTAAGGCTTAACAGCACTTAAACCCACCTTTACCACCGTAGCGTGCATCTTGGCGCTCTTTGAAAAACTCTTCATAGGTCATGGGAGTTTGGTCAGGGTGTGTTTTTTGCATATGAGCGACGTAGTTGTCGTAATCGGGGACGCCGACCATCATTTTTGCCGCTTGGCCTAGGTAGCGGGCTGCTTTTCCCAGTTCCCCAAACATTTTTTTCTCCTTACATACTTCGCGCTACAGCGTTGTTGACTGCTCTCGGCCACCCAAGTCACATACTGTTATGTATGCTCCTAGTTTCTCCTTCATACTTCACGCTGTTGCTGCGTTGGCTTCATTCGCTAACCCTAGTCACATACTGGAGTATGCTCCTAGGGATTATCTTCTTTGCCGCCTTGCTCCAACGTGAATTATTTTGGAGAAAGAGTATATGCCCTAAACAGTGACAAGCTTTTTCCGCGAAAATCAATGATGGCGCGTATTTGCCACGATTTCTTCATAGTTGGCTGGCATTGGCTCGTAGGGTACTTCATTCGCAGTTGGTTGGTCAGATTTTAATGCCTTCAACGCAGTGCGGATGGAGAATAGAGCCAGTAATACCACAACAATCATAAAGAAAATAGTTAATCCTGCATCTAAGCGGTTATTGAAAATTAACTGAGTTAATTGAGATTCCGTATATTGAACAGGAATATTACCGCTATCAATCATTGCTTGGAATTTATTTGCGACAGCTAAGAAACCAACACGGGCATCTTCACTGAAGGTTTTCTCCCAGCCAGCAGTCATGGTACAGATTAACAACCATGCAGTTGGGACTAAAGCGACCCATGCGTATCTTTGGCGCTTCATTTTGAACAGTACCACAGCACACAGCATTAATGCCATACCCGCCAACATTTGGTTCGCGATACCAAACAGTGGCCATAAGGTGTTAATACCACCAAGCGGGTCGACAACACCTTGGTGGAGGAAATAACCCCAAGCTAGCACACACAGGGCAGTTGCTATCAAGTTTGCGGGTAACGAATCGGTGCGTTTCAAGGAGGGAGAAAGCACACCCAGTAAATCTTGCAGCATAAAGCGTGCTGCTCGAGTTCCTGCATCCACTGCGGTTAAAATAAATAATGCTTCAAATAAAATGGCGAAGTGGTACCAGAAGGCAACATTCATTAGGCCGCCAAGGGCACCGTGGAGAATATACGCCATCCCAACAGCCAGTGTTGGAGCACCGCCGGCACGTGAAATAATACTGGTTTCACCCACATCATTAGCAATACTGTTGAGCTGTTCAGGGGTGATCTGGAAGCCCCAACTACTGACGACTTGGGCAGCTGAAGCGACGACATCTTGCGTACCCGCAGGCGCTAACATTGCCATAGGGCTATTCATGGCGAAATAAACACCCGGGTCAATCACACAAGCGGCAACTAACGCCATAATCGCCACAAAGGACTCCATCAGCATGCCACCATAACCGATAAAACAAGCTTGGTTTTCATTCGCCAACATTTTTGGTGTGGTGCCTGATGAAATCAGTGCGTGGAAACCGGATACTGCACCACAAGCAATGGTGATAAATAGGAATGGGAACAGATCCCCTGCCCAGACAGGCCCTGTACCATCAATATATTTCGTCAGTGATGGCATTTGTAGATTTGGATTGAGGATTAAAATACCAATTGCTAAACCAATAATAGTCCCAATTTTTAAGAAGGTTGATAGGTAGTCACGTGGTGCAAGTAGCAACCAAACGGGTAAAACGGCAGCAACAAAGCCGTATCCCACTAACATCCAAGTGAGTTGAACACCGGTATAGTCAAAATAAGGTGCCCAAGTTTCGCTTTCAGCAACCCAACCCCCAGAGATAATGGCAAATACGAGGAAAACTAGCCCTATAATAGAAACTTCACCAATGCGTCCTGGGCGTATATAACGGGTATAAATACCCATAAAAATAGCCAATGGAATAGTAAAGGCAACGGTGTAAGTTCCCCATGGGCTGTGAGTGAGGGCTTTTACGACAATCATGGCCAGTACCGCTAAGATGATCACCATAATCATAAAACAAGCGATTAAAGCCAACACCCCTGCGGTATTGCCCATTTCTTCTTTAACTAATTCACCCAGTGAGCGGCCGTCTCGACGTGTTGAAACAAATAGCACCATAAAGTCTTGTACGGCACCAGCTAGGACAACCCCGGCAAGTAGCCAAAGCATACCAGGTAAATAGCCCATTTGCGCCGCAAGCACAGGGCCGACAAGAGGGCCTGCTCCTGCAATGGCGGCAAAGTGGTGGCCAAATAATACTTTTTTGTCTGTTGGTACGTAATCTAAGCCATCGTTATGACGAATTGCTGGTGTCATACGAGTTGCATCAACTTGGAGTACTTTTTTAGCAATAAAAAGCCCGTAATATCGGTATGCAATCAGATAAATACACACGGCGGAAACAACGATCCACAGGGCATTAATCTGTTCACCTCGATTTAAGGCGATGTAACCCAGTGAAAAAGCACCAAGTAATGCGAGCACAATCCATATTAATTGTTTACCCATAGCCATCCCCATCTGTTCAGTTGATTACTTTTTGTTATTTGTTTAAGTAAAACTGAGAAAGATATAGCCATACTTAAGTTAAAGAAAAAGTAGCTAAAACGAGACACCTAATTGAAATTTGAGATAAATTTAATAATTGTTGCCAATATCACTAATTTAGGATGATTTATTGGATTTTATCTGGTTTTGAACTAGCAGTTATCGGCTTAATTGGTTTTTTATCTTAAATTGTTATTTATTTTGGAATTAATAACTGTTGGGGTGTTTTTGCTAATAAGGGCGAGGGTAAAAGGTTCGGGGAATAATCGGAAGGTAAAAAACTTCCGATTATTCATTGGCTAACTAGGCTCGCCTTAATTTTTGAATCATTTTTTTGCCAAAAAGCGTCGTAATTAGGCCAAGCATGATTAAAACGAGGCCAGCAACTTGTACGCCATTTATGTGCTCTCCAAGGAATAAAGCACTACTGCTTAAACCAAAGACAGGAACCAACAATGAAAAAGGAGCAACTCGCCACGCTTCATAGCGACCAAGTAATACTCCCCAGATCCCATAGCCGACAAATGTTGATAAATAAGCTAAATAGATAATGACACCAAAGACTGACCAGTTAAAACCGGATAGCCCTTCCGTAATCGCTTCTTCACCTTCTAATATCCATGAACTAATTAAAAACGGGATAATTGGGATCAGTGCGCTCCAACTGACCAAAGATAGGGCACTGCATTTTTCAGCGCCTTCCTGTTTCATAATAATTCTATTGGTAATATTTCCACAAGCCCATGATAATCCAGCAATTAGTGTAAAAACCAACCCGAGTAATGGAATATCATCTAGTCCACCGGCGGTGGCACCATTGGCTAGCACAGTTAGCCCTGCAATCGCGATAAACATACCAATAAAGTGTGTCGGCTGTAATGATTCTTTTAAAATCATTGCGCCAAGTAATAGGGTAAAGAAAGCTTGGGATTGCAATATGACAGAGGTTATACCCGCAGGCATTCCAACTCGAATAGCACAAAATAAGAAGGCGAATTGGCCAAAGCTAATCGTTAGCCCATAGAGAAGCAATAATTTGAATGGAATTTTAGGGCGCTTAAAAATAAAAATAGCGGGAAAGGCAACAAACATGAAGCGTAAGGCACCTAATAATAACGGCGGAAGTGCGGTCACACCGAGTTTAATGATAACGAAGTTAACTCCCCAAATGATTACCACACAAAGGGCGAGTAAGATGTCTCTGAGACTCATGCTATTTTCTCGATGTACTTGTCAGATAAGAGACCTACTTTACCTGCGTATAATTTTGAGTGCGATGGTTATGATGCTTAATTATAAAAAACGGTATAAAAAGGTTAAATATTATTGTTAATTTGCACTTATTTGTTATTTTTCGTTGTTTGAGTCTGGGTTTGTAAATGTTTATAATGTGTTTTCACATCACACGTATTCAGGACGACCTGAAATAACGTCATTTAAATATGGGGACGACCCCGATGAATTAACGGGAGCAACCAGCCATGGCTTGGGTAGTCCTTTTATTTGCAGGTTTATTAGAAGTAGTATGGGCTGTAGGGTTAAAATACAGCCATGGTTTTACCCGCTTAACGCCAAGTATCATCACTATTATCGCTATTATTGCGAGTATGGGGCTATTGGCTTATGCCATGCGTGATTTGCCTGTCGGCACCGCTTATGCAATTTGGACAGGTATTGGTGCAGTGGGTACGGCAATTGTTGGGATTATTTTCCTTGGGGAATCAGCGAATATGTTTCGCTTATTAAGCCTTGCCTTGATTATTACAGGGCTAATTGGCTTAAAAGTATCAAGTTAGCTTTCAAATTAAGTGTTTTTTAATTAAAAATAAATAATAAGCGGGTAGCAGAGAAAGTTACCCGCATTTTTTGATATTTTGGGCATAGAGAAAACTATTTTTATATTATTTTTCGTTATAACGCGATGGCCAAATTTCAGATGCCGGTATATCCAAAAATTCAGCAATAATTCTTTCTCCTTTAGGCCAACGTCTTGAAAGGGCATTATTTAATGTTGATGAGTTTAATCCTGCTTGCCGTGATATTTGAGAAAGAGAAGAGCCTTTTTTCTTTATCGCTGCAATAATATCAGCTGAATGCCAATCTTTTTTCATTTTATCTCCAATTATTGTTTGTTTAATAATTTAATTTGAATTTTTATTTCATATTAATATAAAGTTATCAGCCCTACATTTAATAGTCTCATTAAATAATACTTTGAATGTTTTTCATCCTATGATAAAGATAGGTCTCTTGATGTTAATCATTTTTAAACTTAAAAGGATTTATTATGGATGTTAAGAATGTTTTTTTAGAAAAATCTTGTGCTGATTTGAAAGATATATTCTCTAATTATTTTGACTGGAATGATATTGATCTTTCTTTTTCTAGGGTTGATGTTAGTAATAAAAAGGTTAACATTATTTCGAATAACTATGAATGGCTATTGGTTTATTGGGATGCTGATTTAGATAAACTAATGAGTGAGCGGTTATCATCAGGGATACAATATTGGAATAATTACTCTAAAGCTTATATGGAAACTTTATTGAGAACGAAAAAGAATGAGTTGAAGGTGGATTTTTGTACCAAATATGGAAGTGTATATGAAATAACCTCAATTAATTCAAAAAGAAAACTTTCAGTAAAGGAGATGCTCGCAATATATAAATGTCGTCCTACAATTGCTGATTACGCACATGGTATATGGAAATCAAATGATGATTATTTACCACTAAGAGAGAATATAGAGTTATTGGTAGAAAACAATCTGGATGATAATGAAAAAGAAACCGAGATTTTAGATATGCATCAATACATGCGGTTTGGGAATATTCGTTTCACCCGAAAAGAGGTTGTTACTATTAGGTTATTATTATCACATTGTAAAGTAAAAGAAATTAGCTACATACAAGGTTGTTCTGAAGTGTGTGAACATAAGAGAATTCAAAGAATTAAAGAAAAACTTGGTTGTCCACATGCTTCTTCTAGTGGTCTATTTATGGCATTAAAGGAAAATGGAATTACACTAGCCTGTTTAGAAACCTTAGTAAGCTATCCTTAAATTTAAATATATATTTAAATAATTAAAATACTTTATCATTTTTAAATGGATGTAAATATCAAAATGAAATGGAAATTTAGATTTGGTGCAGTCGCTGGTAATGCTTTGGAATACTATGATATTGCTGTTTTTGCAGCTATATCCACTTATTTAAGTATGGAATTAACTAAATTAGGTTATTCCCAAGCTACGGAAATGGTATGGGGGATTTTTGCATTACGTTTTTTAATTCGCCCACTAGGAGGGTATGTTATCGGCCGGTACGCTGATACGGTAGGAAAAAAATCTGCTTTGATATTAACAAGTATGATAACCGGCACGGCAACATTAATGATGGCACTGTTACCCATTGAATTATTAGGAGACTATACGCCACTAGCAATATTAATTTTACAATTGGCTCTTTCTTTTAGTTTCGCAGGTGAGTTTCCTTCTCTAATTACGTATTTATTTAAGGATTTAGATGGAAATATTCAATCTAGAGTTTCGTCAATTATTGTTGGTAGCTCTTTATGTGGGGTCATTGCATCATTAGTTATCGTTTTCATTCTAAAGAATACGTTATCTGAAGATACTATGCAGTCAATTGGGTGGAGGATCCCATTATTAATTGGTTTAATTAATATTTTAATTAGCTTTTGGTTTAGAGCTAAATTACCAGATTATAAAAATGATTTGAACAAAAAAATAATGTTCAGCTGGTACCATGTTTTTTGGGTGTTTTTATTTACCATCCCTGGGACTGTCACTTTTTACTCTCAAAATTTGTCAACTTCACTAATTATTCAACAATTAAAGATAGACGAGATAAAAAATTTTTATGAAATATTCTCATCCGGTTTATTGTTAGTTTTTATGATGATATGTGGTTGGTTAACAGATAAGTATAGTTCGGCTAAATCTGTTTTTAATATGGGAGTTATTGGGATGGTATTGTTTTCAGTACCCCTTTATTTTTTACTACAAATAGATAATTTACTTCTGGTTTTTTTAGCTCAAGTTGTTATGTCCACATATTCAGCAATGATATTGTGTAATTTATCAGCAGTGCTGATGGATAAATCTAATGGGCAGGCAACAATATTAGGAGTGGGTTATAACAGTGCAGCTGCATCTATCGGTGGGATCACCCCTCTGATTGTTAGTTATTTAAGTCATTTTAACTTAGGCTATGTTGGGTTATTTATTGCGGGGTGTGGGCTTTCTTACTTTATTTCGACTTGGTTGCCAAAACCAAATCCTGTTTAGTGTCAGTCATGATTTAATCCCCCCCTTAGGGGGATTAAATCTTCATAAATGATAGGTCTACAGTAGGTAGAATGGCAGTAATAAAATATAAGATGTCTGCTCTATTAGCTATACAAATGTTTTGCGGATAAAAAGTAGCAATAAGAAGTACTAACAATGAAAAGTGTTACTTGATCAACTGGCTAAAACGTTGGTATAGGATTTCACCCAGAGTCTGTTGATTATACTCGGTACTATTGGCTAAATTATCAACAGCAGCATGCATGGAGTGGTAAATCATTGTCGCCATCAATTCTTGGGGCAATTCTGACCACGCTTTGTTTTGTTCACCGAAAGCTAGAATAGCTTTAATTTGTTCAACTGCACGGGTTTCATGGTCATTACTGCGCCCGTGGTATTCGTCGTGAAATAGCATGTCGTGAATGTTTTGTTTTTCAACATAGTATTTGACGCTATTTTCACACCATGATTTGAGTTTGGCAGATGCACTTTTTTGTGAGTCTACAGCGGATTGAATGTGGCCTAAATACCAGTCCATATAGCGAGAGCGTAAGGCTTCCATAATGTCATTTTTTGACTGGAAATAGTGATAAAAAGTCCCTTTTGCAACATCGGCAGATAAGACAATTTCGCTGACAGTTGTATTAACAAATCCTTTGGAAAGAAAGAGTTTTTCTGCTGCATTCATCAGGTCATCTAGCCTTTCTTCCGCAGGTTTCGTTCTTGGCTTTTTAGGTTGTATTGTCATTGAAATATCTCTTAACGTCATGTTCCAAAAGCAAATCTGATAAGGGTATCATAGCACTTAATATTGATATGCTAAAACTTAACTCCCCGGTAGTTTTGCTGTTTCAACTATCGAGTTGTCGCTTTTATTAAAAGATAAACTAAATGCGATCAAGAAAACATACATTGTTGCTCCAATTAGCCACACCCAGCCATCCCAGTTTGCCAGTGTAAGGCCAAAAATAAAGCTAAATAATAGTGGACCAATTACCCCCGTAGTATTGGTTAGACTCACCAATATTCCTTGTAGTTTGCCTTGGTTAGCTTGATTAACTTGAGCGGACATTAACCCTTGTAGCGCGGGTAACGCAATACTGCCACCGGCGAGCAAAATTAATGTAGGGAAAATCATCCAACCCTCTGTGAGTAATGACAAAATAATGAATGCGGTGCCATCTGCGATAAAACCGACAATAATTGTCACTTTTTCATTAAATTTTTTGGCTATCGCCCCGGCAATAAAGGCTTGAAATAGGGCATGCATGACGCCTAAACCCGCCAGAGATAACCCAACTTGCATACTGTCCCATTGAAAGCGATTTTCGGTAAATAACACCCAAGTTGTTGCAGGGATCTGGCCAATTAGCTGCGCCATAAAAAAGACAAAAAGGAGCATAATGACAGGTTTTATCAGCCGTATGAAGGAAACCGGCTGCTCTACAGTTTCATTTTGATCATTCTGTATAGCACGTCTGTTTTGATCTTTAAAAATAAGCAAGATCACGACAAAAGAGCACGCGTTCAAGGCGGCTGCAATAACAAAAGGTAAGTGTGGAGAGAATTGCCCTGCAAAGCCGCCAATCGCAGGGCCAGCGATTAGGCCAACACCAAATGCTGCACCTAGTCGCCCAAACCATTTTGTACGCTCTTGCGGGGCAGTGTTGTCAGCAATAATAGAAGCGGCAACAGCGCCTGTTGCTCCGGTGATCCCTGAAATTAAGCGGCCTAAATACAGTATCCAAAGTGAGCTGGATAAAGCCAGTAAAGTATAGTCGAGAGCGGCTCCCGCAAGGGAAAGCAGTAAGATAGCTCTGCGACCGAATTTATCGGACCATTTTCCCAGTATTGGAGCAAAAAACACCTGCATGACGGCATACAGGGCCAATAAGATGCCGTAGTGGTTTGCCAAATGTTCTATTGTTACATACTCACGAAGTAAGGCTGGCAAAACAGGCATGATCAAGCCGATCCCCATGGCATCTAGGGCGGTGATCGTTAAAGCGGTGATCGCAAACTTATTCATAATTTATTTCTCTATCAGTGATAGAGTTGGAATATACCCCTATCAGTGATAGAGTGTCAATAAAAATAGGGGAGCAATATGGCAAGGCTGGATAGAGAAACCATTATTAGTGCCGCATTAGATTTGCTGAATGAAGTGGGAATGGAAGGGCTGACAACTCGAAAATTGGCCCAAAAACTGGGCGTTGAGCAGCCTACACTGTATTGGCATGTGAAGAATAAGCGCACACTGTTAGATGCATTATCGGTTGAAATGCTAAAACGGCACCATGACCACCCATTACCTGCCGAGGGGGAAACGTGGCAGGAATTTTTGCGTCATAATGCATTAAGTTTTCGCCGTGCCTTACTTAGCTATCGTGATGGGGCAAAGGTACATTTGGGGACTCGCCCAAGTTCAGAGCAATATGCAACTGTGGAAAAACAATTACAGTTTATGGTTGATAACGGTTTTTCATTACAAAACGGTTTATATGCAATTAGCGCGGTGGGGCATTTTACGTTAGGTTCGGTGCTAGAACAGCAAGAACATATTGCCGCAATTAGTGAGCGGGATGTAGGACAAGATAGCTCAATGCCGTTGTTATTAAAGCAGGCGATACACATCATGGATAATGATGATGGAACGGCCGCTTTTTTATTTGGTTTAGAATCACTTATTCGAGGCTTTAAGCAATAGTTTTTAAGCTCTAAAAAAGAAAAGGTATGGCCATTGCTGCCATACCTTGTATTAAAATAATGTGTGATTGAATTATTTACAGTGTGAATACACCGATAATTGCAATAACGCTGATGATTGCTGAGCCGCCATAGAAAACCCATTTTGTCGCTGGGACATGGATTTTAAAGTCGTGCAAAGTATGGTGGATACGGTGCATACCACACCATACTGGCAAAATAATCATCAGTAATAAGAATACGCGGCCGATAAAGCTTTGGCTAAATGCCATAATACGCTCATAGCTCAGCATTTCTGGTGCAACGCCGAGAGGAATTAAAATCCCTAACAGAATGATAATAGCAGGGCCAATCACGGCACTCCACATACCACCAGCACCAAATAACCCCCAGAAAATCGGCTCATCGGAACGTTTAGGCGTTAGATTCATCAGATTCTCCTTAGATTAAAATAACAATGCGATTGCTAAGATTGCCGCAGTAACAACAATCGTGAGAGCCCAGAAGCCTTTAACAATAGGCTCATCAGACATTTTCTTATCTTTTACAATAATACTGACGGCTTTTGGTGCAAGATTGAACCACGTAGTGGTGTGCAATAGTGTTGCCGCCAAAGTAATAATGTTAATGATAAGAATGATTGGGTTACTTAAGAACCCAACAAAACCCGCCCATGATTCAGGGCCACTTTTCAGCGCAAATACCCCATACAGGACTAAAATACTGAACCAAACTTGAAGGACTGAAGTACTTTCACGCATGATGTAAAAGCGGTAAAAACCCAACTTTTGCCACCAGTCGCCCTTCATTTCCCTAACATAGGGTTTACGTTTCGTTGTCATGACTTCAATTCTCCTTATCGTGGCTTCAGCATGGCGATAACAAAGTCTTGCGCACTGGCAACTTTACCTTGTTGGATCGCGCCCGCAGGGTCGACATGCTTAGGACAGACTTCAGAGCAGTAGCCTACAAACGTACAGCTCCAGACACCATTGTCACCATTTAACAAGGTCATGCGTTCTTTCGCACCATGGTCTCGGTTATCTAAATTGTAGCGCTCTGCCAATGTGATAGCGGCTGGACCGATGAATTCTGGATTCAGTCCAAATTGTGGGCAAGCTGCATAGCACAGACCACAGTTGATACAGCCTGAGAACTGATGGTATTTCGCCATCTGGGCAGGCGTTTGCTTATTCGGGCCTTCAGAAGGTTTACGGTCATTACCGATAATATACGGTTTGATCGCTTCTAAACGCTCGATAAAGTGAGTCATATCAACAACAAGGTCGCGCTCGATTGGGAAGTTACCTAATGGCTCAACTTTCATGCCTTGCGGGTATTCACGCAGGAATGTTTTACAAGCCAGTTTAGGTACTTTATCGACCATCATGCCACAAGAACCACAAATCGCCATACGACAAGACCAGCGGTAAGACAGGTCTGGAGCGAGGTTATCTTTGATATAGCCTAACGCATCTAACAAAGAAGTTTGCTCGTCGTAAGGGACATCATACGTCACCAAATGGGGCTCACTATCCGTTTCTGGATTGTAACGCATGATCTCCATTTTTAGGTGTTTCATATCATCCATTAGCTTGCTCCTTCTTCGCCTTATCTTGAGCTTCAGCTTCGGCACCGTAAACACGTTTAGCTGGCTGAGATTTCGTGATTTTCACGTCACTGTATTCTAAACGAGGGGAGCCCTCTGGGTTATAGAATGCCAAAGTATGTTTAAGGAAATTCACATCATCACGCTCAGTACAGCCTTCATCGAGACGTTGGTGTGCACCACGTGATTCTTTACGGTTGATTGCAGAGTGAGCCATACATTCAGCCACATCAAGGCCAAAGCCTAATTCAATGGTGTACAGTAGGTCAGTATTAAATACGCTGCTATGGTCGGTAATTTCGACGTGTTTGAAGCGTTCTTTCAGTTCAGCAATTTTATCAACGGTTTTTTGCATTAATTCAGGAGTACGGTAGATACCGCAGCCTTCTTCCATTGAAATACCCATCTCATCACGGATTTTCGACCAGCTCTCTTTCCCTTTTTGGTTCATGAGTTTACTAAGGTCAGCTTCGATATCACGGGTACGGGCTTCGATAGCATTTGCATTAGCTGGTGTTGCTTCAGCAGCATGGCGAGCGGCTTCTTCACCTGCTAGGCGACCAAATACCACTAATTCAGCTAATGAGTTAGAACCTAAACGGTTTGCACCGTGCAAGCCAACAGAAGAACATTCACCGACAGCAAATAGGCCTTTGATACGTGTTTCTGTGCGTTGATCCGTTTCGATACCACCCATGGTGTAGTGGGCGGTTGGGCGAACAGGAATTGGGTCTGTTACTGGGTCAACCCCCACGTAGGCTTTCGCCAACTCACAAATAAATGGTAAACGTTCATGCAGTTTTTCTGCGCCAAGGTGGCGAAGATCTAAGTAAACAACATCACCGCGGTGGGTACTGATAGTGCGGCCTGCACGCCATTCGTGCCAGAACGCTTGGGAAACTTTGTCACGTGGACCCAGTTCCATATATTTATTTTCAGGTTTACCCAGTGGAGTTTCAGGTCCCATTCCGTAGTCTTGCAGATAGCGATAGCCGTCTTTATTGACAAGGATCCCGCCCTCACCACGACAACCTTCGGTCATTAAGATACCAGAGCCAGGAAGACCTGTTGGGTGATACTGAACGAATTCCATGTCACGTAAAGGAACACCATGACGGAATGCCATTCCCATCCCATCACCGGTTACAATACCGCCATTGGTATTATAGCGATAAACACGTCCAGCACCGCCCGTTGCCATGACGATAGAATTCGCACGGATTTGGACTTTTGTTCCTTCCATCATATTTAACGCGACAAGACCACGGACTTGGCCTTCATCAACAATGATATCGAGGACAAAGTGTTCGTCAAAACGTTGAATTTGTGGGTATTTTAATGAAGTTTGGAACAGGGTATGGAGCATGTGGAAGCCAGTTTTATCAGCAGCAAACCACGTACGCTCAATTTTCATCCCACCAAAGCGGCGAACGTTAACTGAACCATCTGGTTTACGGCTCCACGGGCAGCCCCATAGTTCTAGTTGGGTCATTTCTGTTGGGCAGTGTTCGACGAAATAATCGACGACATCTTGCTCACACAGCCAGTCCCCACCAGCTACAGTATCATTAAAATGATAGTCATAGGAGTCATGAGCCTGAGTAACTGCTGCTGATCCCCCCTCTGCGGCCACGGTGTGACTACGCATTGGGTATACTTTTGAGACCAGAGCAATCTTGATATTGGGATTTGCTTCAGCGGCAGCAATTGCTGCACGTAAGCCTGCGCCCCCGGCCCCGATAATCGCTAAATCGGCATTGAAGGTTTGCACTGCGCTTCTCCATTGTTCAAGTGTAAAATTGATAAATTCTTTTAAATACTTTTGATAATTAGCTATGTCATTTTCAGTTCAACTTAAAGCTAAACTCCGAAATATCTGTTTTTTAATAGTAAATAATATAATAGCTAATAATGACTTATCATGCTGTGAATTATAGCGAATAGTACTCAAGATAAATTTGATATAGAGGGGGGTTTTGGCCAAATTTAGCTATAAAGTGTGAGGTAGATCTTCTTTTTGTAAATTGTTTTTACATTACTCGATTTTCTAGGCTGTTAACATCGAATAAAAAGGAATTTCAAATAATTATCATTAAATTTACATAAAATCTTAGCGTATAAAACCAAGGGAATTAGTCAGGTTTTACCAATAATAAGTGAATAATACTATTATTATAGCTGAAGAGTTTCATTCATATTGAATGCTAATTTGCGAGGAGTCTCACTGTTTATTTTTAGAGGAAGTTCAATTTCGAAGAGAAAATTTTAAAATAGATTGAGAAAGCGAATCGTTTCGCTTTTTTAGTAACAGCTATGTCACATAATATAAGAAATAATCATGTTTTAGGCTGTTTTCTTTACGTCTTCCCATCAGCTTATGTAAAGCTAAAAGCAAAGGCTTTGCCTAATCGTATAAAGCAAGGGATAATCAGGCTATCCCTACTTACTCATTATGTCGACAGTTACAAGCGCTGACGCTCAGATAAATGCGCTTTATCAGTGTAAATGCATTGTGTGTTGTAAGTGAGGTGGGTACACTGCACGACTAAGTTTATTTTGGAGTCATCTTAATGAGTGATATAGCGAATTGGCAGCCAACCGCCCCCATCGCTAACCTGTTACAGCGCGCAAAAATAATTGCGGAAATCAGACGTTTTTTTACTGATCGCTGTGTACTTGAAGTCGAAACCCCCGCAATGAGTCAGGCTACAGTCACTGACGTTCATCTTGTTCCATTTGCAACGCGTTTTGTGGGCCCAGGTGCGGCACAAGGCATTAATTTATATTTAATGACTAGCCCTGAATACCACATGAAACGTTTATTAGCAGCAGGTAGTGGGCCTATCTATCAGCTAGGTCGTAGCTTTAGAAATGAAGAAGCAGGGCGGCATCATAATCCTGAATTTACCATGTTAGAGTGGTACCGTCCGCATTTTGATATGTATCGCTTGATTAATGAAGTGGATGACTTACTGCAACAAGTCTTAGAGTGCGAGAGTGCGGAGCTACTTTCTTATCAGCAAGCGTTTTTACGCTATTTGGATATTGACCCATTGTCTGCTGAGAAAAGTGAATTACGTGAGGTTGCTGCTCGTTTAGATTTAAGCAATATCGCGGATCACGAAGAAGATAAAGATACCTTGCTACAGCTGTTATTTACCATGGGTGTTGAGCCTCATATCGGTAAAGAAAAGCCTGTGGTGGTGTATCATTTCCCTGCGACCCAAGCTTCTCTTGCTGTAATTAGCTCGGAAGATCATCGTGTTGCTGAGCGTTTTGAGGTGTATTATAAAGGAATGGAACTGGCGAATGGTTTCCATGAACTCACCGATGCAAGCGAACAGCGCCAGCGATTTGAACAAGACAACCGTAAACGCGTGACAATGGGGTTACCTACTGCACCTATTGATGAGCACTTACTTGCGGCTTTAGAGCATGGTTTACCTGATTGTTCTGGTGTCGCTGTTGGGGTTGATAGGTTGATTATGATTGCTTTAAATGCAGATAAAATCAGTGATGTGATCGCATTCCCTGTCACTATCGCTTAACTAATACGCCTAACTTGAAAATAATGCAGCCATTTGGCTGCATTATTGTTTTTGGTGCAGAAAACTATTTTTGTTTCTGTTGTTCTAAGAACTTAACCCCTAAGTCAGGGAAGTCTGTAAAGGCGCCATCGACATCAGCTTGGTTATAAATGATGTCATAAAGCTGTTGCCCATCTTTGGCGTATTTTGGCAGCTTATCAACACGAATAGTGAACGGGTGAACCGCCATTTTATTTTCATGGGCTTCTTTGACCATGCCATTCACTTTGATGTTAGTTGGCGTAGATTCTTCACTAATTAGCATATGATAATCAGGGCCAATACCATCTGCATAGGTTGCAATTTCTTTCATGGCACCCGGTTTCATCATCCAATCGTAATTGTAGTTAACCCAAGTTCCGTCAGGTTTTTGCTCTTGAGTTTCGTTCCAATCGGTGTAAGCAATCAACTGAATTAATTTAAGATCCATTCCCATTTCAGGCATCAAGGTATTTTTAATACGTTTTAGATCATTTGGGTCAAATGATTGTAGATAAACGTTGGAATCCTTGGTGGTGTAACCATATTCTTTAAGAACTTCGAGTGTTTTCTTGGTGATATCTTTGCCTTCTTGCTGGTGGAACCAAGGGGCTTTAATTTCTGGGTAGATACCAATATTTTTACCTGTTGATTTGTTTAATCCTTGAACAAATTCAATCTCTTCTTGGAAAGTATGAACGCGGAAATCTGATTTGCCCATCGGGAAGCGGTTCGGATAGCTTTGGACTTTTTTACCATCAACAATATCAAATCCTTCTGTAAAATTGAGTGATTTGATTTCATCAAGGGTAAAGTCAATCGCATAATAACGGCCATCTTTACGCGCGCGGTCAGGGAAACGTTCAGCAACATCCGTCACGCGATCGAGATAATGGTCATGTAAGACCACGAGCTCGTTATCTTTCGTCATAACTAAATCTTGCTCAAGAAAATCAGCACCTTGTGCGTAAGCCATTGCTTTTGCAGGTAAGGTATGTTCCGGTAAGTAACCACTTGCACCACGATGTGCAATGACAACTTTACTTGAAGCTTGAGCTACAGCAGACACTGACATCACTAAAACCATACTAGCCACCAATGTTTTTAATGGAAAGCTCATGATTATATCTCCTTGGCACTTTATTTGGGTAAAAAAATGGGCTACATCATTTTTTGATATAGCCCACGAGTCTAGCGATTAACAATGAACATTTAATGAATGTTTATTGTGAGTTTGCTAATTCACGTTTATGTTTGCTTTCGCTCAACATGACGATAAACAGTAGAACAACAGCCAATGCTGAACCACCGATCATGACTGCGAAGCCACCGTCCCAACCGAAGTAGTCTACGGTATAACCAACGATAGCACTTGCTGCGACAGAACCACCGAGGTAGCCGAACAAGCCTGTGAATCCTGCGGCGGTACCTGCTGCTTTTTTCGGTGCAAGTTCAAGAGCGTGTAAACCAATCAACATAACAGGACCATAGATTAAGAAACCGATGATCAACATACATGCCATATCAACATTTGGGTTACCGGCTGGGTTCATCCAGAACACGATAGTTGCGATGGTTACCAGAACCATGAAGAACACACCAGTGGCTCCACGGTTACCGCGGAAGACTTTATCCGACATCCAACCACACAGTAACGTACCTGGGATACCTGCGTATTCATATAAGAAGTAAGCCCATGAAGATTTGTCCATTGCGAAGTGTTTAACTTCACGCAGGTAAGTTGGAGACCAGTCCAAAACACCATAACGCAGTAAGTAAACGAACACGTTCGCAATCGCAATCATCCATAACAGTTTGTTAGGGAAAACATACTTCATGAAGATTTCTTTTGCAGTTAATTCTTCTTCATCGGATGCTTTATAGTCTGTTGGATAGTCGTTTTTGTATTCTTCAATTGGAGGAAGACCACAAGATTGCGGGGTATCGCGCATTAACGCAAATGCAATGATTGCAACAAGAATAGCGGCCAATGCAGGCATATACAGCGCAGCTTTCCAGTCGTTAAACCATGCCATACCTAACATGAACAGTAATGGCGGGATACCACCACCGACGTTGTGCGCACAGTTCCAAACCGAAACGATACCACCACGTTCTTTTTGTGACCACCAGTGAACCATGGTACGTCCACAAGGAGGCCAACCCATACCTTGGAACCAACCACAAAGGAACAGTAATACGAACATTACCATGATGCTTGATGTTGCCCATGGTACGAAGCCCATGACTAACATCACTACGGAGGCAAGAATCAAACCTGCGGGTAAGAAATAGCGCGGGTTTGCACGGTCGGAAAACGACCCCATGATAAATTTAGAAAATCCGTAAGCAATTGAGATCCCTGATAATGCGAAACCAAGGTCACCTTTAGAGAAACCTTGTTCAACAAGATATGGCATCGCTAACGCAAAGTTCTTTCGGACTAGATAATACGCTGCGTAACCAAAGAAAATACCCATGAAGATCTGCCAACGAAGCTTACGATAGACAGGATCTACCTTATCAGCTGGCAGCCTCTCTATATGAGGTGCTGGTTTAAAAATGCTTAACATATACGCCTCCGATGGCATGCTAATTTTTATTTACACTTCCATTTCTCTATTTCAGAGAGATTGAGTGTTTATTATTGGTGAAGTAACAAAAACGAAAGTATTCGAGTAATTTAAGATTCTTTATTTTCTTAATTGCTCTAAATTGTAGTCGTTAAAAAACAATTTATCTGTAATCCAACGCACAATTATTGATTTTGTTTATGAAGTTGCATAGTAAATGACATTTGTGAATAGAATGGAACTGGAAATGTTAATTATTTTGTGATTTTCATCACGATTTTGTTCTTTGAGGTGCTAAAAATGTCGCAATTACTTTCGTTTTTGTTCCTTATCAAACATTGATCGCGTTTCTGGGCTATATTTAATAATAGATTATAAAAATAGAACCTATACTTATTTATTATAGAAACGTTTATTAATGTGAGGAATGCGACATGAATGGCTCATCTGTGACTGAAACGGATGTCATCATTATCGGTGGTGGCGCAACAGGTGCAGGAGTCGCTCGTGACTGCGCTCGCCGAGGCCTAAGAACCGTTTTACTCGAAAGACATGATATTGCGACTGGCGCGACAGGACGTAACCATGGATTACTGCATAGTGGCGCGCGTTATGCCGTCACAGATGGTGAATCTGCCAGAGAATGTATCGAAGAGAACAAAATTTTAAAGCGTATCGCACATCATTGTATTGAACGAACGGACGGTTTGTTTATTACTCTTCCTGAAGACAGCTTAGAATATCAGCAGCAATTCATTACGGCCTGCCAAGCGGCAGGTATTGATGCGACTGCGATTGACCCTAAAGAGGCTATTCGTCTTGAACCTTCTGTTAACCCGCATTTAATCGGTGCGGTTCGCGTTCCTGATGGTACGGTTGACCCATTCCGTTTAACTGCGGCAAATATGTTAGATGCCAGAGAACATGGCGCGAAAGTGTTAACTTATCATGAGGTTATTGGCTTAATTCGTGATGGTGATACGGTACGCGGTGTGACGGTATATGATCATCATGCTAAGAAACAATATGATATTTACGCAGAAATTGTCGTCAATGCGGGCGGGATCTGGGGACAAAAAATTGCAGAATATGGCGAATTAAAAATTAAAATGTTCCCTGCGAAAGGGGCACTATTAATTTTAGGTCACCGTTTGAACAACATGGTGATAAACCGTTGCCGTAAACCTGCAGATGCCGATATTTTGGTTCCCGGCGATACGATTTCCCTGATTGGGACCACGTCGACTCATATTGAATATGACCAAATTGATAATATGTATGTCACCCCTGAAGAGGTGGATATTCTGATTCGCGAAGGTTCAATGTTGTCTCCTGCACTTGCGACAACGCGCATTTTACGTGCATATGCAGGCGTTCGACCATTAGTTGCTAGTGATGATGACCCATCAGGGCGTAACGTAAGCCGCGGTATTGTGTTGTTAGACCATGCTAAACGCGATGGCTTAGAAGGTTTTATCACCATTACAGGGGGTAAGTTGATGACTTATCGCCTGATGGCGGAATGGGCGACAGATAAAGTTTGCGAAAAACTTGGTCACAGCGCCAAATGTACAACAGCAGAAGCCCCATTACCGGGGTCGCAGCACAGCGCAGAAGAAGCCTTACGTAATGTTGTTTCTATCCCAGCCCCTATTCGTGGCTCTGCGGTTTATCGCCATGGTGACAGAGCTTCTGCAATTCTCAGTACGGATAGGCTCGATAAAAGTTTAGTTTGTGAGTGTGAAGCCGTTACTGCGGGTGAGGTGCGTTATGCCGTGAATTCATTGACGGTCAATAATCTGCTTGATTTAAGGCGCCGTACTCGTGTGGGTATGGGAACTTGCCAAGGTGAGCTATGTGCATGCCGCGCAGCTGGCTTACTCAATCGTTTTAATGTTACAACGCCTCATGAAACAGAGCAGCAATTAAGTCACTTCCTGAATGAGCGCTGGAAAGGTGTACGTCCAATAGCTTGGGGGGATGCGCTGCGTGAAAGTGAATTTACTAGCTGGGTATATCACGGGTTATGTGGCATGAATGAAGCGACACTAGGCAAGGATGCACAGAAGGAGGCAGATAATGAAATATGATGTAGTGGTAATGGGCGGCGGTTTGGCTGGATTAATGAGCGGTATACGTTTAACCCAGTCTGGCCTATCTTGCGCAATTGTTAGCGCAGGGCAAAATGCATTGCATTTTTCATCAGGCTCCTTAGATTTATTAACCCATTTGCCTAATGGGGAAGTGGCTGAAAAACCATTAGAAATGCTTGATGCGTTAAAGGAACAGTCGCCAGCTCACCCTTATAGTTTAATCGGAAAAACGCAGGTTACTGAATTAGCGCATATGGCGCAGTCGATATTGCAGCAAGCGGGAGTCCATTTAAAAGGCTCTTGTGAAGAAAACCATTATCGCATTACACCTCTAGGCCATAAGCGCATGACTTGGCTTAGTCCTAAATTTGTTCCAACGGTTGGCTTACACAATAAAATGGATGCTAACAATATTGCGGTGGTTGGTATCGAAGGTTTCTTGGATTTTCAACCCCAAATGGTTGCGGATGAGCTACAACGTGAAGGGCTACAAGCAACAGCGCACTATGTGCATTTACCATTATTAGACCGGTTAAGAGAAAACCCGAGCGAGTTTAGAGCCGTTAATGTTGCTCGTTGGTTAGACCGTCCAGAAAACATGGCTCAAATGGTAGCTGAAATTTCCCCGTTGGTCGCAGATGCAGAAGCGATTTTCATGCCAGCGTGTATCGGACTCGACAGTGATGAACCTTTACAGGAATTACAAAGGAATTTAGGTAAGCCTATATTTTTATTGCCGACTCTTCCACCTTCTTTATTGGGGATCCGTTTACACGAAATGTTATTGCGTCAGTTTCGGCGCCAAGGTGGCATAGTGATGCCAGGTGATAAAGTCACTGCGGTAAACTGTGTGGATGGCCGAATTGAATCTGTCCAGACTCGTAATCATGGTGACATCTCTTTAAAAGCTAAGCATTTTGTTCTGGCAACGGGGAGTTTTTTCAATAATGGATTGGTGGCAGAGTTTGACCGTGTGTATGAGCCATTGATGCAATTGGACCTGTGTGAAATTTCAGAACGTGCAAAATGGACTAACAAAGAGTTTTTTGCTTCCCAACCTTATATGGCTTTTGGCGTGAAAACTGATGAAAAGCTGCGCGCACAAAAAGAGGGGAACGCTATTTCAAACCTTTATGTCGCTGGCGCTGTATTAGGCGGTTTTGACCCTCTCACCCAAGGTTGTGGGGCGGGTGTATCAATAATTAGCGCATTATATGCCGCTAATGAAATCATTAATGAACTGATTAAGAGTAAAACCATGCAGGTGGAGGTGGCACAATGAGTATTCAAGATGCAAGCTTTGAAAGCTGTATTAAATGCACGGTGTGTACCACTTATTGCCCTGTAGCAAAGGTTAATCCATTGTATCCAGGCCCTAAGCAAGCCGGGCCCGATGGTGAGCGCTTGCGCTTAAAAGACCCAATGTTATATGACGAGGCACTTAAATATTGTACAAACTGCAAGCGCTGTGAAGTGGCTTGCCCATCGGATGTGAAAATTGGCGATATTATTGCCCGTGCGCGTAATACTTACAGCCAGCAAAAACCGAAAATTCGTGATGCAATTCTCAGTCATACCGATTTAATGGGGTCGCTATCTACGCCATTTGCACCAGTTGTAAATACGATTACAGGGTTAAAACCTGTACGTCAAATCCTTGATAAAGCACTGAAAATAGACCATCGCCGTGAATTACCAAAATATTCATTTGGGACTTTCCGTCGTTGGTATGCAAAACAAGCCGCTGAACAAGCTAAATTTGAAGAGCAAGTTGCGTTTTTCCATGGTTGCTATGTGAATTATAACCACCCTCAATTAGGTAAAGACTTAATTAAAGTCTTCAATGGGATGAACATTGGCGTTCAATTACTTAAACGTGAAAAATGTTGTGGTGTGGCGTTAATTGCGAATGGCTTTATGAAACAGGCAAAACGCCAAGCCAATGTGAATTTAGAGTCATTACAAGAAACTATCCTTGAAAAACATGTGCCTGTTGTTGCAACTTCATCAACGTGTACGTTTACTATCCGTGATGAATATACACATGTCCTTGATGTTGATACTTCTGCAATGAGGGATAACATCGAGCTCGCAACACGTTATATTTATCGTTTACTGGAAGAAGGGCGTGAACTCAAACTGAAACATACGCCTTTAAAAGTGGCTTATCATACACCATGCCATATGGAAAAAATGGGTTGGACTTCCTACACATTAGAGTTAATTAAGCGTGTACCCGGCGTTGAGCTGATAGTGTTAGACTCACAGTGCTGTGGTATCGCAGGAACCTATGGTTTCAAAAAAGAAAACTATGAGGTTTCTCAAGGTATTGGTGCCGGGTTATTTCGCCAAATTGAAGAAAGTGGTGCTGATATGGTGATCACTGATTGTGAAACGTGTAAGTGGCAGATTGAGATGTCGACGAGTAAGAAGTGTGAGCATCCCATCTCACTTTTAGCAAAAGCTTTGTGATCTATTACTTATCGAATTGTAGGGTTGTTATTTGTTGTTTTAGCTCAGTTAATCTTATTTGGAGATAGCATTTAGCTATCTCCTTTTTTTGTTTTTAGTGTTGATTGACTAACTGCTTTTTATCTGAGTTTGCGAAGAAATATCTCAAGATAAAATTCAAAAGCACACCATAAGCAGGTAAGAAAAACAGCATACAAATAAGTAGCTTAAAGACATAGTCAACTAAAGCAATTTCTACCCAGTTTGCGGCCATAAATGGGTCGCTACTACGGAAAAATGCGATAAAGAAGAACGCGATAGTATCAATTAAGTTACCAAAGAACATGGCACAAGCAGGAGCCACATACCAACGTGCATTTTGACGTAATCGATTGAAAACACTGACATCTAATATTTGCCCCAGGACATAAGCCATAAAGCTAGCGGCTGCGATACGTGCGACAAATAAGTTAAATTCAGACAATGCAGTAAAGCCTTGCCATTCACCTTGGAAAAATAATGCTGAAATAACATAGGATATCAGTAATGCCGGCAGCATAACCGCAGTGATAATTCTGCGTGCAAGTGGCGCGCCATAAATACGGACGGTTAAGTCAGTTGCTAAGAAAATAAATGGAAAAGTAAATGCGCCCCAAGTGGTATGGAAACCGAAAATATTAATCGGTAATTGCACTAGGTAGTTACTAGAAGTAATAATTAAAATATGAAATAACGAAAGCCAAATTAACGCAGTGGCTTTTTGCTGCGCAGTAAAATTAAACATATTGTACCTTTTTAGTGACAATGGGGTGAGGGAACCCATGAAATTCATCCCAACAGTTGGGAACTGCGTGCGCATCATACGCTCGTTGCGCAACGAAAGCAAAACAGTTCATTCATCAAGACACGTTTTATTATATAATTCGATTATTGATCTCTCTTTAGAAGTGTTTATTTATGTCTAATTCTTTTGATAATGCTACTAAGACCCTTGACACACTTGGGTTGCGTTGCCCTGAACCTGTGATGTTAGTGCGTAAAACGGTTCGTAATATGGCAGATGGGGAAACGTTGTTAATTATTGCGGATGACCCAGCAACCACACGCGACATTCCGGGCTTTTGCCGTTTTATGGAGCATGATTTATTAGCCGTAGAGGTTGATAATACCCCGTATCGTTATTTGTTGCGTAAAAAGTCGAGCTAATAGTTATTAGCTAATTTCATTTTGTACGTTAATTCCTGCCAAGAAGTAGGGATTAACGTAGGTTTAATACTTCCTGATAGCTCAGCCCTGTAAGTTGACAGATAAGTTCAATACTTGTACCAAGTTGTAAACCTTTAAGAGCAATTTCATGTTGTTTTTTGTTTGCTCCGATATCAATGCCCCTATTTACACCGATATCAATGCCTCTATTTACACCGATATCAATGCCTCTATTTACACCGATATCAATGCCTCTATTTACACCGATATCAATGCCCCTACTTACACCGATATCAATTCCTTCTTGTAATCCTTGGTTTTTTAATCGTTGTGCGATGTTCATGATATCCTCTTGGTTATTTTCTAGTTGGTATATAAGTTGATTGACCACTGTTTCAAAATGCGGTGAATCCATAGTAATAAATAAGTAATTGAAAATAGTAATTATGTCATCACTATGATGATAGTTTCGATTCATCGCTTCAGCTAGTAATTGCGTAATTTTTTCTATGTTATCTCTTAGGTCTCTATGTTTCATAGCAAGTTCCATGACGGCAACTTTGCGATGGTTTACGAGCTCATTATCATCAATAACAGTAATATCGACGAGAGGAAATGGCTGACTGTATAAGTTTGACGCAATTTCAGGCCACTGAAAACAGTGTGTCCACGGCTTAGCATATGGGTAAGGGGTTATTTTCCCATGATAAAATAAAACTGGGACAACTAGTGGTAAATCACGATGACCTTGTTGTAAGTGCTGATTCATGGCAAGGAACGCATAATGCATCATCCTCCAACCCATTAGTTTATCGGGTGTTGATTGATGTTCAACTAACATATAAATATATCCTTCACCTTGCTGTGTCTCGACAGTGTAGAGAACATCTGAAAGACGAGTACGTAGCTGATTATCAATGAAAGATGAATTTGTTATCGCTAATGTTTTGAAATCACATAATTGCTTAATATGATTAGGTAAGTGAATATCAAAAAAATCACGTGCATTATCAATTTTAGACATAAACCCTTTAAATGCAGCATCATGCGGTGTTGAACTGTGATTTTTTGCCATACTCAGTACCCACTAAACGTTATACCAAAATAATCTATTGATAAAACGTATTCTAGCGAAAACTGAGGTTTATGGAGAAAAAGTTAGTCCTAATTCTTTAATTGAATTTGCATTTAACATATTGTAATACAGGTGTTTATTGGAAATGTTGTAAATGAAAAACGCCACTTAACGCGGCGTTTAAATTGGTTGATTGAAACTCTGTTAATTAAAGCTATTTTTTCACTTGGGGTAATTTAACGCGTAATAGACGCACTGCGTTCGCTGTGACGAGTGCTGTTGCGCCTGAATCAGCCAATACAGCGACCCAAAGGCCTGTAATACCTAATAAACTTGTGACAAGGAATACGGCTTTTAACCCCAAGGCAATCGCGATATTTTCACGAATGATTTTTCGCGTTGCACGAGAAAGCGCGATGATTTCAGCTAGCCCCGTTAAACGGTTATGAGTTAATGCGGCATCGGCGGTTTCTAACGCAACGTCCGTACCACTTCCCATGGCTACCCCGATACTGGAGGCTTTCATCGCAGGCGCATCATTAATACCATCTCCAACCATCATGGTGCTGTGGTTACGATTAAGTTCCATTACTGCGGTAACTTTATCTTCAGGTAACAAGCCAGCACGAAACTCCATGCCTAGTTGCCCTGCAATGGCACTCGCAGCACGAGGATTATCACCCGTTAGCATCACCGCATTAACGTTAAGCGCTTTAAGCAAACTCATTGCGTCATTTGCATCATTGCGTAGTGTATCTTGTAGCGCGGTTAAACCAATTACACGGTTATCTTCTAGTGTGACAACAACCGTTTTCCCTTCGGCCTCAAGTGCCTCAACTTTACCTTGCCATTCGCTATTTAGCGGGGTATCAAGGCGGTTTGGTGCACTAACCAGTATATGTTTATCGTTCAAAACACCTTCAACACCTTTTCCTGCCAGTGCTTTTCGGTCTTGAGCTTCGGTTACTACCAACGATAATGCTTCGGCTTTATTCACTACCGCCTTAGCCAGTGGGTGATGGGAGCCCACCTCAACGGAAGCGGTTATCCGTACTAATTCACTTTTTGTCATGCCTTCTTCAGGGACAAGGTCAGTGACATGCGGTTTACCTTCCGTTAGTGTGCCTGTTTTATCTAAAGCAATTGTTGTGATAGTACCCAGTTGTTCAAGTGCTGCGCCGCCTTTAATTAATGCACCGCGCCGTGTCGCCGTTGCGAGTGCAGAGGTGATTGCGGCAGGGGTCGAAATTACTAAGGCACAAGGACAACCGATTAATAGCAGTGTCAAACCGCGGTAAATCCATGTTTCCCATGATGCATCAAAGAAAATTGGTGGAATAATAATCACCAATGCAGAAATAAGCATAATGATTGGTGTGTATATGCGACTAAAGCGGTCAATAAAGCGTTCTATTGGAGCGCGGCGTTCTTCAGCTTCTTCAATTAGCTGTAAAATACGGTCGATGGCATTTTGGCCTTGCTCTGACACCACTTTCATCTGCACGGCTCTATCAACGGATAAACAGCCAGCAGCAACTTTTTCGCCCGCATTGCGTTCGATGGGAACAGATTCACCTGTTAGCGCACTCTCATCAAAGCTGGCAAAACCTGAGACTAATACGGCATCGGTAGGTAAACGACCACCCGGTGCGATTTCAATAATATCACCAGGGCGTAATTGTGCCACAGGTATGGTGGTTTTTTGTCCATCCTTGATCAAAACAGCATCTTCTGGGACCAGTGCCATTAAGGCGCTAACTCCTCGTCGGGCTCTTCCGGCAGAATAAGACTCCAACATTTCGCCTAACATAAACAGTAAGATAACCATTGCGGCTTCTTCTGTGGCTTGAATAAAGATTGCACCTACCGCGGCAACGGTCATCAAAGTTTCGATAGCAAAGGGTGAGCCAGTACGAATTAGGCGCAACGATTTACGAGCAATAGGGTATAAACCAAACAGGGTTGTCAAAATAAAGGCGATGTTACCAATTTTTGGGCTGAATGATTCAATACCCCAGCTAATTGCCATTAAAATCGCTAATATAATGACGGGCTTAGCTTCACTGAGTAAGCTTTGTGGTGGCGCAATAGCCGCCGCACTATTACCATTCACTTCGAGCAATTCATAGCCAGCAGCTTCAACCGTGGAACGAACCGCCGCGCTAATATCCGTATTGGCATCAACCACTAATTTTTCAGTAGCGAACAATACCTTAGCTTGTTTAACTTCACTAATTTGGCCGACTGCGGTTTCAATTTTATTGGCACAACTAGGGCAATCCATACCGCGAATAACCCAACTGAATCGTTGCCCTGCGGCTTGGGTTGGCTCAACTTCATTGATGATATTCGCGCTTAACCCACAACTATCACCGTGTTGGTGGTCATGGCCTGCATGGCTATGGTTATGGTGCGTATCGTCGGTATCATGCACATGGGATGAATGGCATCCTTGATGCTGGTGAGATTCTTCATCGTCATCAGAGTGTTGCTTTGTATAGCCATGTTCGTGAGTATGTGAGTCATTACTCACTTCTTTGCTGTTCTCTGTGATTACAGAAGAACAAGTACCGCTATTCGAGCAGCAAGAACTGGTATGTGTATGATTTTCTTTATGAGAGTGTGAGTGCATAAGCGCCCCCTTATCTAATAATAATTCGTTTCATTATTCATTGCAGATAAGTCTACACTCTGGAGTCTACTCCAGAGTCAAACTAAAAGAGGGGCTGCCAACTGATAAAATTCTCAAATAGCACTTTTTATCAATTGGCATGGTGTTTACTAAAAAGGGGTTATAAATAAATTGCTCGGACAATAAAGAACTGCCCAAGGAAATAGAGAGCAGCAACAACGGCTTTTGAAGCTTTAAATGGGATACGGAATCGAGCAATTAGCCAAACACAGTTAGAAAGAAAGAGCAGTGATGCACCAACCATGATTGAAAAATTGTATTCACGACCGAGACCAAAATATTGGTCACCAGCAACCCATGCCATAATCATACACATTATTAATGATGCAAAAACAATGGCTTGAAGATTTTCAAGTTTGCCCCAGATAAATACTAAAGTAATGGCAGCGACAATCAGAGGGGCGGCTAGCCAAGGTAGATAGAGCCCGAAATTGAGTTGCATTCCGAAGCTGATGGTATAAATCAGGTAACTCAAGAACATCAACGCAACGGAAGCTAGTAAGTGCTCACTTGAAAGCATACGAGACAGATCCGCGACGAGCGAGACTAGTAGCCCCGCAAGAATGAGGTAATTTTGCAGGTTAAGATCGTCGGAACTCCAGCCCCAAAGTAATAAAAGTAGCAGTGTGATCGGGCGAAATAACCACCGTTGCCACCCGGGTCCTCGATAGGCGGCATCGACATATAACCAACCAGAAAAGAGTACTGCGAGGAATGGCCAACTAATCATATACACATCCTTATATGTTCAATGAATGACACGACAGTGATCCGGCAACTTATACTCGTTTACTTCAAGCTATGTAGAGTATAGAAGCGTGTCCAACTTAGTTAAATAAGATAAACTATAGCGACTGACTTTTTAAGTGAAAAGCATACATTATGAATAAGCCCATATTATTGATCATTGTTTTAGCGATCATTGCTGTTCTAGCAACCAAGCGTTTTTTTGATCAACGCAAGCAAAATGAAATCAACGATAACGCCTTGCCTGTGAGTTACTTAGTCAAGGTTGATAGCAAAAAAGACTATCCATACCCAAATATGCGCTCTCGAGAGCGGGATGTTGTTTCCCCTGAAACTTTTCGCTATGAGATTCACTTTAAGACGCTATCAAGTGGCGAAATTATTAAAACTATTGTAACTGAAGAACAGTATCAAGGCGTTGAGCTTGGCCATGAAGGTAAGCTCATTATGCAAGGTACCCGCTTTATTCGTTTTGAGCCAGCGTAGAATAGGTTACTCGCCTAATTGTTTTTTCTTCGCTTTTTCTAAATCAGCTTTATTTTTTTTCTGCATCGCTAGCATTTCGAATACACCAAAAAAGAAAATGCGCAGTTGAACTAAACCCGATATTTTCTCCCCTTTTGGTAGCGTTGCTTTTAGAAAAATAGTTTGTAATGCGTGCATGAAAATCATAAAAACCATTGCAATATCCATAAAGTATTTCAATGGCTTAGGGAATGGATGGACGAGGTTAAAGACCATAAAACTCCAAACGCAAATCATGAGTAGGCGTCCAATATTGATAAACATGTTTTTGTCCCTAAAGTGAAGTTCGAATAAAAAGGCGATATGCGACTTGCCCCGCTATTTTTTCGCGATGAAGTTGCCAATTAGCTGGAATGTCAGTAAGTGGTGACTCCGCTTCTGACTCAACGTATATCCAGCTTTCTTCAGCTAACCATTGGTTTTTTTCTAACAATTGAATAGTTTCATTGAGCAGCCCTTTGCGAAATGGTGGGTCAATGAAAACGACATCAAAAGGTGTACCTGCTTGACTTAAAAAAGTTAGGCTATTGTGATTCACTACAGTTGCGTTATCTGCTTGTAAGCGAGCTTTGTTTTCAGTTAACAGTTGTGCGTTTTGTTTATCGAGCTCAATAAAGGTGACCGTTTCTGCAAAACGAGAAAGTGCTTCAAAGCCGAGTGAGCCACTTCCTGCGAAGCAATCTAAGCAACGAGCATCTCGAATAATTGGCATTAACCAGTTAAATAACGTTTCTTTTATTCTGTCTGTAGTTGGACGTAAGCCCTCACTATCACGAACTGGCAGCTTTCTTCCGCGCCATTTTCCACCGATAATACGAATTTGCCCTAAAGAGGGGGATTGTGGTTTTTTTGCCATAATGTTTATTGTTGCTTAACGGGTTTATGTACTTAAATTTGATTGTTACTATTGTATACCTGTCAGGCGATAAGTTGCAGTGTTGTTATCTCTGATTGGTCATTTTTCAATTATAGAACTTTATTTTCACCGTTTTAACACTGAAATTCAGATTAAATTGGCAGGATTTTTCTTTCAGATATGTGTTGCTGAGCGATGAAATGGTAGACTGCATATAATTTTATTGCGATTTGATTATCGAGTGCCATATTTTTACCGCGAGGAGTGTAGTGGCAAATGGCTAAAGACAAGAAAAAAGGTTTTTTCTCATGGTTGGGGTTTGGGCGTAAAAATGAAGAAGAAACCCAGCAACAAGAAGCTCAACAGCATGATAATGATGTAGTCAAGGACGTTGAAAACCAATCAACCCATGAAACTGCGGTAGATGCCGCAACAGCCGAAGCGGAACGTCAACATCAAGCAGAGCAGGCCGCTATTAAAGCCGCTGAAGATGAAGCTGAGCGCCAGTATGAAGCGCAGCAAGCTGCGATTGATGCGGCAACCGAACAAGCAGAACGTGAGCGAGAAGTTAAATTAGCAGAACTCCAAGCGGCCCAAGAGCAAGCGGAACAAGCGCATCAGGAAGCCCAAGAGAAAATATTAGCGGAAGAAAAAGCGGAGCGTGAACGCCAAGAAGCTGAAGCAATACGTATTGCTGAAGCAGAAATGGCACGTCAGCGTCAAGTTGAGTTAGCTGCGATCCAAGCAGCAGAAGAAGCTGAAGAACAACGTCATCAAGCTGAGTTAGCTGCAATCCAAGCGGCAGAAGAACAAGC
>NZ_JAMPNU010000005.1:0-240209 GCF_028479505.1 Providencia sp. PROV205
TTAATATAGGTTCATTAGAAAACTACTCTGGAGAAGTGATAGCCGGTAAAAACCTAACTATTGATTCAAAAAACCGCATTAATAACCAATATGGAACTTTACGTTCTACTAATACCACTAAAGTTACCAGCCCTATCGTCACGAATGGAACAACAGGAAATATTTCAGGTAATCGAGTGATTATTGATTCTGTATTAACTAACTAAAATAGTTCACGCTTAAAAGGGAGGTCATTTGACCTCCTCTTCATTCTACTCATAACAGAACTAATATTCTGAATTAATCACAACCTCTTCACCAAAGCGCCCTGCTTTTGGCAATGGTTGGTAAGATGAGTTTGCTGCGCGTAAAATACGCACACCGCGAATACCTAACTCATGCGCTGCTGCGATATCGGCATCAGCATCACCATAATATATGGTAAGTTTGTGATCACGCATCCAGCTTACTTTATTATTTTGGCCTGGCTCATCACCCGCAAAAATGACAGGTTGCATTTTATCTGCCGGTATTGCTAAACCTTCCTGAACGTATTTAGTTACTGTTTCTGTTTTGGTTTTCGTACGGCCAGTAATGAAATAAACAGTGTCACCGCGCTCTAAGTGCATTTTGACTAAATCAATACCCACTTGTTTTGGCATACTGAATTTGTCCCACTCATTATTCATTTTTTCCCAAAATTGCTGATTTTTGAGATAGCTAAAATCGTTAGGTGAGAACTCTAATTTACCACGGTAAAAACCTGGGCTCGAAAATAACACTGTATCATCGATATCAAACCCAACAGCCATCGGGGCTTTTCCTTCTAGGCTTTGTTTAATTTGCTCGATGGAGACCCAATGGACAGGCTGTTGTTGAGCAAGTTCAACAACGGTAACGCCAGGGCTTACGGTTTCTGGCATTGGAATTTTTGCTTGAGACGTCGCGGTAAAACTTAATGCCAATGCAATCGCACTCAAAGTCAGTGTTATTTTTTTCATGTTTCGTCCTTATTCAGGTTTATCCACTTAAACCATTCTTTATTTATCTGGATAAACTGGGTAAGTAATAGGTTTATCTGTAATTTTGCCTTTATTATCAGTTAATAAACCAATGTTTGTGAGTCATATCTCACAAGAGAGGTCATACTAAGACTTTTAGTTACATTAAAATGAGACAAATGTCTCATAAATATTATCTATTATTGATAGGTTTCATAATAATGTGAACTAGACCATTAATTTTCTTATTATTAATAAGGTTATGTTCAATTCAACCATTACCCAAAGATAGGTAATTTCTCTCATATAAAAGCTAATATATTTTAATAGACAATAAATTAGACAAAAACACGCTGAGGGGATGGCCTCAGCGTGTTTAATATTCGATATGCAATCAGTCTAGATGCGAGTACGACGTTTCGCTGTTGGTCTTGATGATTGACGTTTTGATGCAGGACGTGATGCGACTTGTGTATGGCGTTTTACCGCACGGCGAATTTGGTTCGCTTTAATACGACGTTGGTCACGCTCAACAGCAACCTTACTTTCCGTTTCTACTGGCAATTCCACCAGCTCACGAAGATAGTTAGTTTGCTCTAAACCAAGCTCCGTCCATCCTCCACGAGGCAAGCCTTTTGGTAAATCAATATCACCATAACGCACACGGATTAAACGGCTGACTTGGACACCAACAGATTCCCAAAGGCGACGGACTTCGCGGTTACGCCCTTCAGTCAAGGTGACGTTAAACCACTGGTTCATTCCTTCTCCGCCACGGTAAGAAACCGTTTTAAAAGAAGCTGGACCATCTTCCAGTTGTACACCATTGATTAACTGGCGAATTTTTGCATCATTAATTTCGCCAAATACGCGTACTGCATATTCACGTTCAACTTCACGACTAGGGTGCATTAAACGATTAGCTAACTCACCATCTGTCGTGAATAGCAATAAGCCGCTTGTGTTAACATCTAAACGGCCAACAGCAATCCAGCGAGCTCCTGTTAACCGTGGTAAACGGTTAAAAACGGTTGGGCGCCCTTCAGGATCATGACGTGTGCATAATTCGCCCTCTGGCTTGTAGTAAGCCATTACACGGCAGATTTCCTTTTCAGCTTCTTTGATCGCTAATAAACGGCCATCTAAACGAATTTTTGTTGCGGGTGTGACTTCAACACGGTCTCCTAGTGTAGCAATTTTGCCATCAACACTTATACGACCCGCTTGCAGGAATGTTTCGATTTCTCGACGAGAACCATGCCCAGAACGAGCAAGGATTTTCTGTAATTTTTCAGTTTTTTGCGGTTTTACGCTCATGTAACCCTCTGCTGTCGCCTTCACAGGCGTCAAATACCTTTTTGGCACGTTATTTTTGCCGCACCAAAAAGCAATGAATTTGAAAACCCGCGCATTATACACAGGTTTGTCCTGAACCCCTATTACTTATCTGTATATCGCACTTTCAATACTATTTTATTTAATTCAGTACTGAACCTTAGACTTTACAATAGTGATATTTACTCAAAAGGCGTTGGATCGCCAGTTCCGACTCGTGCTACAACTGGTGTATCATCAGTAAAGTCAATCACCGTTGTGGGTTTTTGCCCAATATAGCCACCGTGGATCACTAAATCGACTTGTTTATCAAGTAAATCGCGAATTTCTTCAGGATCTGATTGCGTGAAATCATCACCGGGCATAATCAAACTCGTTGACATCAACGGTTCACCAACCGCTTCGAGTAAATCTCGCGCAATCGGGTTCGACGGCACACGCAAGCCTATAGTTTTACGTTTTTCATTCATTAAACGCCGCGGAACCTCTTTCGTTGCCCGTAAAATAAAGGTGTAATTACCCGGCGTATTATTTTTAATTAAACGAAAAACGGTATTATCAACATGCGCGTAATTCGATAGCTCAGAGAGATCCCGACACATTAATGTGAAATTATGGTTAGCATCCAGCTGACGGATACGACAGATGCGCTGTAGAGCATCTTTTTCTTCTAAACGACATCCAATGGCGTACCCTGAGTCGGTAGGGTAAACAATCACACCACCTTTATTTAAAATTTCAACACTCTGGCTAATAAGTCTTGCCTGAGGGTTGTCCGGATGGATATAAAAAAACTGGCTCATACATACCTCTAATTTTTGGGTATCGACAGCATCACCCGGCAAAAATACCTATAAATGCTACTATCTCTTAATTCCATGAGATGACCTACTCAGAATAAATCATCACTTATAATAATTATTTTACACCGCATTATTAATACATCAATTGATTAGCTGCTTTTTACTGCATTCCAAAGCGTCCAAACTGCATTATCATCATTAGGTAGCCATAAGTTTCGGCCAAGTTCTATCCAAGAACATGGTCGATGAAAATCTGAACCAACAGATGTATGTAAATTAGCATTGTTGGCTAATTCAGCTAAATATTGCTTTTCATTTGGTGGTTGCTGGCAATGAGAAACTTCCATGGCATCCCCTTCACACTGTTTAAAATGCGCAACCAACCGTTTTAACCATTTATTGGATAGTTGATATTTAGCAGGATGAGCCAATACCGCAACACCGCCTGCCGCATGGATTGCGTCAATGGAGGCTTGAATTGTGCACCACTTCGCAGGGACATATCCTGTTTTCCCTTTTGATAAATAACGCTTAAACACGTTATTAATCGTTTTTTCTTTACCTATTTGCACTATATATTGTGCAAAATGTGCCCGCGTTACCTGCCCACCACCAGAAATGCGCTGTGCGTTCTCCCACGCATCATCAATGCCTGCTTTTTGTAATCGCCTGCCCATCTCAATACCGCGTTCGAAACGACGCTCAGATTGCTCTTCTAACAATTCAACCATAGCAGGGTGTGACGGAGAAAAATTTAACCCCACAATATGTATTTCAATATTTTCCCAAAGTGTCGAAATTTCAACACCATTGACTAGCTCAATTGGCCTTTCGTTTTCAGTAAGATAGCGGCGAGCCTCAAGTACCCCCTCACAAGTGTCGTGATCGGTAATTGCTAAAATATTAACCCCTTTTTCTATCGCACGTTCGATTAACGCGGCAGGAGTGAGTTCACCATCCGAGGCAGTCGTATGGCTATGCAAATCATAGCGAGTCACTAATGGCGTCGAGGCTGTCGACATATTGATATCTTCTCCAATTTCCATGAAAAACTATTTTTCCTAATAAATTAACAAAGCCCTTGACACAAACAATGCGATCTAGTTAACTAGTACGAAAGACAACCAAGACCAAAAATAATCAGTTTATCCAGAGAGGCATACAATGACTTTATTTAACTTATCAAATCGTTGGTGGCGTGACTTCCCAAATTGGGCGGAAGCCGCACGCGCATAGTTATTGTATGTTTCAGTGCCAAACCCGCCCTTCCTCGGCGGGTTTTTTAATGTCAAAAATTAATGTAAGGCAACAAAATGAACGAACAAAGCACCACATTAGCACATTTTACGTATCTGGATAGCCCAATTAATTATCAGCCTGATCCAACATTATTATTTAATCATCTGTGTCATCAAGTTCCATCAACAATGCTGTTGGAATCCGCTGAAATTAATAATAAAGCTAACTTACAAAGCTTGCTTGTTGTCAACAGCGCACTACGTATCCGTGCTTTTGGTCAAAAAGTTGAAATCGAAGCGTTAACGCCAAATGGCCAGGCTTTATTACCCAAACTATTAGCGCAATTAACAGATTTAATCATGCATCATAGCATGCAAGAAAATAGTTTAACGGTGACGTTCAGCCTACCGGCACAAGATTTAGACGAAGACAGCCGTCTAAAGGCGGCATCTTGTTTAGACGTTTTACGTGCGCTACCCGCTCTCGCGCAAACTTATTCGACAAAGCCTGAAAATCTGTTTGTTGGTGGGTTATTTGCTTATGATTTAGTCGCAAGTTTTGAAGATTTACCCAACGTTAATACCGTTAATCACTGCCCTGACTATTGTTTTTTTGTTGCTGAGCATTATTTAGTGATTGACCATCAAAATCAGGCTGCTCGGCTAAAAAGCAGCTTATTTAGCCAAAATGAGCAAGATGTCGAAACTGTTAAGCAGCGTCACGCACAAATTATTGCTTCGTGTCGGCCATTCTTACCTGCGCTTCCTTTAGCAACTGCGCCCGATTTTGCCGTATCGATAAACAAAAATGACCAAGAATATGGGGATGTTGTTACTTCATTAAAAGAAGCCATATACCGTGGTGATATTTTTCAGGTTGTGCCTTCACGTAAATTTACGATGCCGTGCTCGCACCCGTTGATTGCATACCAAAAGCTCAAAGCACAAAACCCAAGCCCTTATATGTTCTACATGCAAGATGACGCATTCACACTTTTTGGCGCTTCGCCTGAAAGCGCACTCAAATATGCGACAGAAAATCGCAAGGTCGAAATTTACCCAATCGCTGGAACTCGCCCTCGAGGCCGTAACGCACAAGGTGAATTAGACCTTGATTTAGATAGCCGAATTGAGCTTTCCATGCGCTCAGATGAAAAAGAGCTTGCTGAACACATTATGTTAGTTGACTTAGCGCGCAACGATTTAGCACGTATCTGTGAAGCGGGTAGCCGCTATGTTGCCAACCTAACTAAAGTTGATCGCTACTCTTTCGTAATGCATTTAGTTTCTCATGTCGTGGGAACATTACGCCAAGATTTAGATGTTTTTCATGCATATCAAGCCTGTATGAATATGGGGACTTTAACGGGGGCACCAAAGGTAAAAGCAATGCAGCTGATTGCGCAATATGAACAAGAGCGCCGCGGGTCATACGGCGGAGCCGTAGGATATTTTCAAGGAAATGGTGATTTTGATACCTGCATCGTTATTCGCTCTGCGTACGTAGAAAATGGCATTGCCACTGTACAAGCGGGAGGTGGCGTCGTTCTAGACTCCATCCCTCAAGCCGAAGCCGATGAGACCCGAAATAAAGCACGTGCTGTGATCCGCGCAATTGCCCAAGCACACCAAGTTAAGGAGTTATTCTAATGGCGAATATTTTACTGCTCGATAACGTTGACTCCTTTACTTATAACCTAGTAGACCAACTGCGTGCAGGTGGCCATAACGTGGTTATTTACCGCAACACCGTCAATGTAGAACATATTTTATCTGTATTAGAACAAATGATTTCACCAATTTTAGTCTTATCGCCTGGTCCAGGAAAACCTAGCGAAGCAGGTTCAATGCCAGAAGTTTTAAGGCGAGTAAAAGGCAAAATTCCTGTTATCGGTATTTGTTTAGGCCACCAAGCTATCGTAGAAGCCTATGGTGGGACCGTCTCTGCCGCAGGTGAAATTTTGCATGGTAAGTCATCAATAGCCACACATGATGGTTTAGCCATGTTTAATCATCTTGAAAACCCAATATCAGTGGCTCGTTACCACTCTCTTGTTGGTAGCCAAATTCCTGAAAGCTTGACCATTTGTGCCCAGTCAAATGGCATGGTCATGGCTGTACGTAATGATAGCGATAGAGTTTGTGGATTCCAGTTTCATCCTGAATCCATTTTAACAACGCAAGGCAAACAGTTGTTAGAAAATACCGTGGCATGGGCTCTTTCTACTCCCAATGCAATCGAATCCTCTCATTCGCACTAACGGAATACTAAAGAGCCAATTATGCAAAATATTTATGATAAATTATTTAACGCGCAACCGCTGACTCAACAAGAAAGCCAGTTCTTGTTTAATGCCATCATTCAAGGTGAATTGACAGAGCCTCAGTTAGCTGCTGTATTAATCAGCATGAAAATGCGTGGTGAACAACCACAAGAAATTGCTGGAGCCGCTCTAGCTTGTTTAGAAAATGCACAACCCTTTCCTCGTCCTGACTACTCATTCAGTGATATTGTTGGCACGGGAGGAGATGGCGCAAATAGTATCAATATTTCAACAGCGAGCGCATTCGTTGCTGCTGAATGTGGTATTAAAGTTGCCAAACACGGTAATCGTAGTGTTTCGAGCCGTTCAGGATCTTCAGATTTACTTGCAGCTTTTGGTATCGCTCTAGATCTCAGTGCACAAAGTGCTCGTGACGCATTAGATGATCTTGGAGTTTGCTTTTTATTTGCACCGCAATATCACAGTGGGTTTCGCCATGCTGCACCTGTACGCACTCAGTTGAAAACCCGAACGTTATTCAATGTATTGGGCCCATTAATTAACCCTGCTCGTCCGCCAATTGCGCTTATCGGTGTTTACCAAGCGTCATTGGTAAAACCGGTGTCTGAAACATTACAGATGCTTGGTTTCACCCGTGCAGCTGTGGTACACAGTGGAGGAATGGATGAGGTTTCATTACATGCAGTCACTCAAGTCGCTGAACTAAAAGATGGTAAAGTACAACATTACCAATTAACTGCAGATGATTTTGGGTTAAAACCGTATCAATTACGTGACTTAGAAGGTGGTACACCAGATGAAAACCGCGTATTGCTTAGTCATTTACTTCAAGGCCATGGGCAAGCCGCTCACGAAGCGGCTGTAGCGGCCAATGTTGCCATGTTGATGCGTATTAATGGCCATGAAGACTTAAAACAGAACAGCGAACACGCACTCGCAATTATTCGTAGCGGTAAAGCATTTGATCGCGTTACAGCACTCGCGGCAAGGAAACAATAAAATGAAAGCGACAGTCTTACAAAAAATTGTTGATGATAAAGTTGACTATTTAATCGAACGCAAAGGCAAACAACCGTTAGAGAGCTTTATTGCTGATATTCAGCCTAGTCAGCGTAGTTTCTATCACGCACTAAGCGCAAAACGCCCTGTTTTTATTTTAGAGTGCAAAAAAGCCTCTCCTTCAAAAGGGTTGATTCGTGCTGACTTCGACCCTGCAATGATAGCTAAAACTTATGCGCCCTACGCATCTGCGATTTCTGTTCTTACTGATGAAAAATATTTTCAAGGGAAAATGGATTACTTAACGATTGTCAGTAATATCGTAAAGCAACCCGTGTTATGCAAAGATTTTATCATTGACCCATACCAAATCTACCTTGCACGTTACTACCAAGCGGATGCTATCTTACTGATGTTATCTGTCTTAAATGATGATGAATATATAGCATTAGCTGAAGTTGCTCATCAACTTAGTATGGGAATATTAACGGAAGTCAGTAATGAGGAAGAATTAGAGAGAGCTATTCGGTTAAAAGCTAAGGTTGTTGGCATCAATAACCGCGATTTACGTGATCTTTCTATTGATTTAAATCGAACTCGTGAACTCGCCCCCCGCTTAGCGGAGGGTACCATTGTGATCAGTGAGTCAGGTATTCATCAGCATCAACATATTCAGTCGCTAAGACAATTTGCGAATGGTTTTTTAATTGGTAGTGCATTAATGGAGCAAGCTGACCTAGATAAAGCCATTCGAAGCTTGTTAGTAGGAGAACATAAAGTCTGTGGTTTAACCCGCGAACAAGACGCAAAAGCCGCATTTGAAGCAGGAGCACACTACGGCGGGTTGATTTTTGCTGAAACCTCCCCCCGAAAAGTGACGTTGTCACAGGCGCAAAATATCATCCATGCCGCGCCGTTAAAATATGTCGGTGTTTTCCGCAATCAATCTGCCGACTTTGTTGCCCATATCGCCAAACAGCTTGCTTTATCTGCTGTGCAATTACATGGTGAAGAAGATGCTTCTTATATCAATACGTTAAGAACATTTCTACCAAGCTACTGTGAAGTTTGGAAAGCACTCGATATGTCACGAACGACTTTAAATGACTACGACACACAAGGTATTGATGTGTTACTGCTGGATAATGGCTCCGGTGGAACTGGCAAAACCTTCGATTGGTCAGCAACCCCCTCGTCCACAACACAGAGATTAATGATAGCGGGCGGGCTTACCCCTGATAACTGCCTAGATGCGGCAAAGTTACTGTGCAACGGATTAGACTTTAATTCAGGGGTTGAAATTGAACCCGGTATAAAAAGCGAACAAAAAATAAATTTGGTGTTGTCAGCGTTGTTAGCCGAATCAACGGCTCACTAATACACAACGAAAGATAAAACTCCAACACCAATTAATGTAACTGATAAAATGGACAATCGATAATGAGCAAATTAGATCCGTATTTTGGCGAGTTTGGTGGACAATATGTCCCAGAAATTCTTATTCCCGCATTAAACCAATTAGAAGATGCGTTTATCGACGCACAAAATGATGCTGAATTTATTCGTGAGTTTCACGACTTGCTAAAAAACTATGCAGGTCGCCCGACTGCACTCACGTTGTGCCAAAATTTAACGGCAGGTACAAAAACAAAACTCTATTTAAAACGTGAAGATTTATTACATGGCGGCGCCCATAAGACAAACCAAGTATTAGGCCAAGCACTACTGGCTAAGCGAATGGGGAAAAGCGAAATTATTGCAGAAACTGGCGCTGGGCAACATGGGGTTGCAACAGCGCTTGCTTGTGCATTATTGAACATGAAATGCCGTATCTATATGGGCGCAAAAGATGTTGAACGCCAATCTCCCAACGTATTTCGTATGAAATTGATGGGCGCTGAAGTCATTCCTGTTCACAGTGGCTCAGCAACCTTGAAAGATGCCTGTAATGAAGCATTAAGGGACTGGTCTGGCAGCTATGATAAAGCACACTATTTATTAGGGACAGCGGCGGGGCCTCACCCATATCCAACAATTGTACGTGAATTCCAACGCATGATTGGTGACGAAGCAAAACAACAGATTCTCGAAAAAGAAGGCCGTCTACCCGATGCGGTAGTTGCATGCATCGGTGGCGGTTCAAACGCAATAGGCTTATTTGCCTCTTTTATTCCAGAAGAAAGTGTGAAATTAATTGGTGTTGAACCTGCAGGATTAGGGATTGAATCTGGGCAGCATGGCGCTCCATTAAAACATGGTCGTGTCGGAATTTATTTTGGTATGAAATCACCGATGATGCAAACCAGTGAAGGTCAAATTGAAGAGTCGTATTCCATCTCTGCAGGATTAGATTTTCCTTCCGTTGGGCCTCAGCATGCCCATTTAAACAGTATTGGTCGCGCAGAATATGTTTCCATAACCGATGATGAAGCCTTAAATGCGTTTAAATTATTATCACGTAAGGAAGGGATTATTCCTGCGCTAGAATCATCTCATGCTCTCGCTTATGCATTAAAAATGGCGGAGAAAGAACCGAATAAAGAACAGTTATTAATCGTCAATTTGTCTGGCCGTGGTGATAAAGATATTTTTACAGTACATGATATTTTAGTCAGCAAAGGAGAAATCTAATGGAACGCTACACCCAACTTTTTGAACGTTTAGCTCAGAACCACCAAGGCGCATTTGTTCCATTTGTCACTTTAGGTGACCCGGATGCTGAATTATCATTAAAAATTGTCGATGCCTTGATTGCTGGTGGTGCTGATGCATTAGAGATTGGTATTCCTTTTTCCGATCCACTGGCAGATGGCCCAACTATCCAAAATGCGAATTTACGCGCATTTAAAAGTGAAATCACCCCGACAATTTGTTTCGAATTACTCAGCCGCATTAGAGAAAAACACCCTACTATTCCTATCGGGTTATTAGTATATGCAAATCTAGTATTTACCAATGGCATCGAAAATTTTTATATTCGCTGCGAAAAAGCAGGCGTTGACTCGGTATTAGTTGCAGATGTTCCTATGTCTGAATCACAGCCATTTCGTGAAGCTGCACGAGCTCACAACATTGCGCCTATTTTTATTTGTCCACCAAATGCTAGTGATGAGCTACTTCAACAAATTGGAAAATATAGCCAAGGTTATACATATTTAGTATCACGTGCAGGTGTGACCGGCACAGAAAAACGCGCTGAAGCACCATTAGCCCATTTATTGAGTGAATTAAACCAATATAGCGCGGCTCCCGCCCTACAAGGCTTTGGAATATCAGAGCCTGAACAAGTCAAAGAGGCGATTAAAAATGGTGCAACTGGTGCAATATCAGGTTCTGCGGTAGTTAAAATTATTGAAAATAATCTTAGTCGCCCTGACATCATGCTTAATTTATTAACTGAGTTTGTTGTAAAAATGAAAGCAGCAACACAAAAATAGATAAAGAATAAATAGTAATCAAGCCATATTTAAAATTAATGGCTTGATTGCTTCAAAACATTTTTATAAAGAGATAAAATGACAAGTTCATTTTTCACACAATCACTTCTTAACTTAAATTCCCTTACATATATTTATATACTCTAAATAACCGTAATTTATTTTTCATTATAATTACTAGCTCACTCAATCATAAAAAAAACTTACCAAATCAAGCTTTATTCAAAGTAGTGGCTACGCATTACTACTTTGATAATTACCCTTACCAAAACCATAGCAGAGTAAATATTACCCATTGATATCATTTGTTATTTTATAATCAAACGTATAAATAGCTATATATATAGCAATATAGGTGCTTTACTCTTATTTTATTTACCCTTCTCAACTTTAACACAATTAAATTTTAATAATAATCAGTATATTGCATAATCACCAAGCTTTAATGGAATTTAAGTTAACTATTTTTATTTTATCTATAGTCTATTTTAGGGATATATATGAAACATTTCGCTAAGAACTCCAGCAGTCATCCAATGTTGAGAATTAAACCTATTTTTTTAAGTGTCTCTGTTATTTTAGGTTCAGCCTCTGTTGCCCACGCTTCAATTAATAACATTAATGGTGCTGGCGTCATTCATCAAAACAATGGCCCTACTATTGTTAATATTAATGGTGCGAGTAATAAAGGTGTTTCTCATAACATCTATAACCAATTTGACGTTAACCAAAAAGGCGTTATTTTAAATAACAGTGCGACCAGCAGTAATACGGTATTAGGTGGGCAAATAAATGGTAACCTTAACTTAAATAATGGTAATGGCCCTGCTACCGTTATTCTAAATGAAGTCAACTCAAATAAAGCTAGTACACTAAGCGGTATGATTGAAGTTGGTGGAAATAAAGCTCAAGTTATTGTTGCTAACCCATCGGGTATTACATGTAATAACTGTGGTTTTATTAATACAGATAGAGCAACCTTAACAACGGGCATTCCTATTGTTGCAGCTGGTGATATTCTTGGCTACAACGTTTCAAATGGCCAAATCACGATTAACAACCGTCTACAGTCAGACTCACCAACAGATATCATCGCTCGTTCGGCAGTTATTCGTGGAAATATTACAGCTAAAGAAATTAATGTTATTACTGGTAATAACTTTGTTGATGCAGATGCAACTAACATCACTAAACTACCAGGCTCAAATTCAACACCTCGTGTCGGTATTGATGTTGCCGCTATGGGTGGCATGTACGCAGATAAAATTACTTTAGTTTCTACTGAGAGTGGAACTGGTGTCTCTAACCTAGGTATGTTATCAGCAGGTTCAGGTGGTATTAAAATAGATTCGACTGGACTAGTTTATAACCAAAATGCACTAATGAATTCGAATGGAAACATCGATATTAAATCTAACGGTTTATATAACAACTCATCCATCGTTGCTCAAGGTGATATAGGTATCAACAATCACAATACAGTTGTCAGCAACAATGCGGGATTAATTAAATCTAACGGTGGTAATATCAAAATCGCAGCTGGTACTATCAATAACAACCAGAGGGGGGTTATTCATGCACAGCAAGATATAGAAATTAATACAAATAATTTAACTAACAACAACGGCTCAATTAAAACTAAACAAGGCAATATTGATATTACTTCTACAAACTCTATAGATAATTCATATTCTATCTATCATGGCGCTATCAATGAGCCTGAGCGTGGTATCAGAGCCGGTGGAAAATTAACTATCGATACGACCAAACTCCATAACAATTATTCAGTTCTTTCAGGACAGGACGTTGCGTTAACAGGGCGTTATATTATTACTAATGATAGTAATGGCCAAATTATCGCAAAAAGAAGAATCGATATTGATGCTGAAACACTACAAAACCAGAATGCTTTGATAAAATCAACTAACGGCCAAACTAATATTACGCTATCAAGTAATTTATTAAATAACCGTCATGGTGTTATTGATAGCGGTAAGGCATTAAATATTAAGGCAAATATTCTTTACAATGACGGTTCACTCATTTCAAATGCAGGTAAATCTAAATACAATGTAACTACTTTAAGTAATCAAAATGGTTATATCAAAGGGAACAACCTTGATATCAAAGCAACTTATGTTGGAAATGATAAAGGTTTAATTACTGCAGACTCTAATGTTGTCATAAATTCTAGTCAGATAGATAACACTAATTCAGCACAATTCAATAATAGTGGAAATATCTTCGGTGCTGCCGGCTATACTGGTGGTATCTATGCCAAAGATGGTTCTGTAACCATCAAAGGAACTAATTTAAATAATAAATATGGAATTATCTCAGCCAATACTTTCCAAAATGTAGGAACTGATGGTGATGTTAGAATTAACTTAAAAAACAACCTTGAAAATAGCTACGGAAAAATTTTAGCGTCTAAAACCATTAACTTGGATATGAATAGGTTAAATAATACCTATTCTGGCTTTATCCGTGCTGGTAAAGATCTCTCCATTAACGCATTTAGCCGCGTAGAAAACAACAATGGGGTATTAAGTTCATATGGAAAAACTGAGATTACAAGCCCTGTAATTTACAATAGTCCTTATGGCCGCATCTTAGGCTCTACTGTCGTTTTAAATACATCTAATTATTACTAATTAGCTGATTCAGGAGGCCTTTGGTCTCCTGGTTCATGATATCAACCTTATATTCACTTAGCTAAAAAATTCGGTAGTTATTATTTCTTATTTAAATATTCAATGGTTAAAACATACTAATGTTTATCTTATTTTCCCTTTCATTTTCATGTTTATACACCTAAGTATAAAACCTTATTCATCCTATAACAGAGTAAATATTACCTTTTGATTTCATTAAAAATTAATCGAATCTAAAAATATAAAACCATAACTAAATCAATATTAGCATTAACCTCCCATTTAGTTTCTCATTAGTTAGTTAATATAATTAATTTTTAATTAATTTAAATTTAAAGCATAATCTTAGCAATTTCAAATCAGCTAAAAATAAATATTTTCATAACGACAATTTTATTATAAGGGTATATATGAAAACCGTCTTAAAATGCTAACAATGCTAAACATAGATAAGATAATTCTCATATAAGATAGAAATTATTTTCTACAAGCCTCTTCTAATTATATTTTAATCATAAGAATATATGTGGTAACCATGAATTTTCGATTTATTTTTTTATCTGCAACTTTATTATCTTTTCCATTATACATATCAGGTAATACTGCACAAATCATTGATCAACAGATCAATAATCAAGCAACACAAGATAGATCTCGTCAGCAACAAACACAATTAGAAACTAAAGACGTTTTAGGTAAAAACAGAGAACAAGCAAACAATATTTTAGTTTTTGATGATGAGAAAGACTGCTTTGAAATGAAACGAGTTATTTTGCTTTCCGAGCCAAAGCTCCCATCAATGCGACCTTTAGAGACATATGCAAATCAAGTCGTTGGTGTTTGTATTGGTATTAACGGTGTAGAAACACTCGCTAAAGGCCTACAGGATAAAATAATTAAGTCAGGCTATGTAACAACTCGGGTTAATATTCCTGAACAAAACATTAGCGATGGTACGTTAACTTTGCAAATAATCCCTGGCAAGGTCGCTAACGTGAAATTAACGGAAGGCAGTGATACCTATATTACTTTAGGAGCAATCATACCTGCTAGAGAAGGCGATATCCTAAACATTCGCGATATTGAACAAGGTTTAGAAAACCTTGAGCGTATACCTGGAGCCAAAGTCAATATCGAGCTAGCACCAGGTAAAGAATTCTCAACTTCAGATATTTCAATCCAAAGGGAAAAGTCACCTCACTTTAACGCTGGTGGTTACTATAATAACTCAGGCAGCCGGCAAACGGGTAAAGACCAAGTTGGCGTTACCCTTTATGGAAACAACCTTACAAGCTTAAATGATACTATATATGTATCAGCGGGTAAAAATTTAAAGAACCAAGCACGCAATAGTAGTAGTAATGCTGCGATTTATTATTCAGTTCCTTATAACTATTGGCTTTTCTCTCTCTATGCTAGCAAAAGTGAATATAAACAAACCATTAATGATACTATTGCTAGTTATAAGTACTATGGTGATAGTAAATATTATAATACGACAGCAAGTAATGTATTTTTACGTGGACAAACTTATAAAGATACCGCATCTATTCAACTAATTAAGCGTAAATCAAAATATAAATTAGAAGATGTCACCTTACTTTCACAACAACGCGACTTAACCAGTCTGAAGCTTGGCGTTAGCCACCGACAGAATATTGATAACTCAACTGTTGACGCTTCAATTTACTATCAACGTAACGTACCTTGGTTTGGAGCCGACGAAAGCTGGGATATGAAATACGGTGATGTCAGCACCATGGGGCGACTATTCACTCTCGATGTTTCAGGAATGCTCCCTTTTGCGTTCAATGATTTTGTGATGAGTTATAACCCACAATTATTTGTACAATATTCACGAGACCGTTTAACCATCCAAGATCAATTCTCGTTAGGTAACCGTTGGACTGTACGTGGTTTTGATGAAGAGTTTTCACTAATCGGAGATAAGGGGTTTTATTTACGAAATGAATTTAACTTTTATATCCCTGGCTTCTCCTTTTATCCCTACTACGCACTTGACTATGGCAGAATATTTGGAGGTGTTTATCCTCTAGGCCTCTATTCTGATGACCAATTATTAGGTACGGCTATAGGCATGAGAGGTAATGTTAATATATTCAGTTATGACTTATTTCTAGGTGTACCACTTTATAAGCCGGATGAATATGAAACTAGCAGTGTCAATGCTGGATTAAACGTGCAGTGGTTTTGGTAATTTAATATTGCAAATTTGAATAATATCTTAAAGCTGAATATGCTCCTGTATTCAGCTTTTTTATTTCAAGGTAGTTAGTCTCAATATTTTATTTAATCTTTATTAATCGCCCTAAATAGTGAAAACCAATAAGTACCTTTACTTTATTATCACTCTATAACACTAATTAATATATTATAAATATCATCATCATGATTTGTTATTATTATGATTATCACTTGTTAAATATATGTTCGATTTTAATAGTAATTGAAAAATCCGAGAATACGAATATTCTCGGATTTCCTACTTCTCTCTAATCCTTCAGAATTCAGGTAGTACCTGTATTGCGTCCAATCAAATTCTTAGAAACGGTAACCCGCACCAAACATAAATACAAATGGGTCTAAACGAGTATCAATTTTGTGTGTGTCATTACCCGCTTTAAATTTCACATCTGTTTCAATATTCATCCACCACACTGAAGCATTCAGCATCCAGTTATCAGTCAGCATGTAGTCCATACCTGCTTGTGCTGCAAAGCCCCAAGAGCTTGATAAATCAAGATCTGATAAACCGTTAGCTTTCCCTGTTGAGTTAAATTTCTCATCAAAGAAGAAGGTATAGTTAACACCGGCACCTAAATAAGGGCGTAATTTATCTTCTTTACTACCAAAATAATACTGCGCCATTAAAGTTGGTGGTAAATGTTTAACAGTTGCAATTGTACCTAACGGTCCTACGCCAACTTTGTGTTCAAACGGAGTTGCTGCTAATAATTCCACACCGATATTATCAGTAATCATATACCCAAATGTTAAACCTAATTGAGTATTGTTATTAACATCAAATGAACCTAAACCTAATACATTTTCAGAACCCGCATTTGGACGTACCGTTGCAGTACCTGTACGGAAAATAAAGTCGCCAGCTTCATGAGCAATAGAAACTGCTGGAGCTAAAGTTGCAGCAGCTAATACAAGCGCAGTGAGTTTTTTCATTATCAATCCCATTCCTATGTTTTTATTTTAGGAAAATATACCGTATTATTTAAATTGATGTTCAAATCAAGATCACATCTTTTACTAATTTATAGGTAAACCAATAAATATGGATTTATTATTCCATTTATTGTTTTTTTATTTTTGATTTAAATCAATTTTTATAAAGTAACTAACAAAATAAAAATTTGATTTCTAAATATAAATATTTATTTCAATATTTAAACATGTATTAAAAATACAATTTATATAAGCTCATTTTTTTAGTTAATTAAATTCGAGCATCATGAACAATATATTTTTCTTAACCTCCCGATTTTTATTATCTTTCTCTACCTCTAGGCGAGATACTCAGTTACAATTAGATTAAAATTTTGATCACGTTAGTAGATAGGAGCAGTGTCATGTCCATTTCGGCCAACTCACTCATTAGTGATAGTATCAATTTCTTTAAAAATCAATTGAGTGGCCTCCTCACCATTGTGCTCTTAGCCACCGTGGTAAGCCTTGTCATTTATGCGATGATGATCCCCAATGAACAGATGATAGGTGTTCTTGCACAAGCACAGAGTAAGATGATTGAGTCTGGTAATACGGGCTTACAAGACTGGATCCTAAGTCTATCTGAAGAAGATAAAAGCAGTATTTTGCGTGTTTCTTTTGGTTTGATTCTTTCCGTTACTCTTGGCAGCTTGCTCCTTATTTGTGGCACATTATCCTATATCTCAGGGATGTCACGTGGCGAAGATATGACAGGTCTTCAAGCGATAACATCATCACTGAACAAAGCACCTTCTATGTTTCTTCTGTTGGTCGTGTGCTCACTGCTGATCCAATTAGGCATCACAATTATGGTTCTACCCGGCATTGTACTCGCCATTGGGTTTTCCTTAGCGCCAGCAATTTTAATAACAGAAAGTACCAACTCCTTCAGTGCGATGGGAAAAAGCTGGAAATTGGCCTATGCAAACTGGCGTGTTGTCTTACCGATGATTTTAATTTGGATGGCAGCTCAAATGCTTATCAGTGTGCTATTGGGTAACCTTAATATGAATCATATCCTTATTAATGGTATCTCTTTTTTACTCAATAATGTTGTAGCTGCATTCGCTTTAATTTACTTTTATCGTTTATATATGCTGATCACTAAAAAATAATATAATTAAATAAAATAGAAAGGTATCAAAAGATACCTTTCTATTTACATTATTTTTAAGAGTTATCTGAGTAAGTATCCGTTGGTGTAATTCGATTCTCACAATCATGCTCTAATATACCTGAATCCCTTTGGCTCTCTTGTGCTTTTCTTTCTTCAACACATTTCATTTGGATCTGTTGCTTACTTTGAATTAAACGAATTGCAAAATAAATATCAGGTACCACTAATAGGTCATCATCTGAACGATTAATTTTATTTTGTTCTAACCAACGATTAAGCGAGGTTCTCCGACCCGCTAATACCAAAGTTACCCCTTTCGCCTTCAAAGATGTCACAATGTCATTCAATGTGGAAAATACGCTCACATCATTATGCGTAAAGCTGACGGCAGCATCCACAATCACCCAAGCCGGCCTCTTCCGTTGATTATCTAAATGTTTATTTAACCGCTCTTTAAAGTAATTCACATTGAAATAGGTGAGTGGAGAATTGAAACGATAAATAAGGACTCCATCAACTTCTTGAATATCATTTTCTGATGTCATCGAATGCAACATACCGTGTTCATCTACGCCTAATAGTTGGTCTGTCGGCCTAAATATGACCCGGACAAACTGCAATAAACCCAATAGAACCGCTAAGCCTACACCACTGATCAAGCCAACCACCAGCACTGCACATAATGTGAAAACACATAAGAAAAAAGCTTCTCTATTGCGTTTACGCATCGAAAAAATACTACGGAAACTGAGCAAGGAATAAGTAGATATAATTAAAACCATCCCTAAAGCAGGCATAGGGATATATTCCAATAAATTTATGGAGAAAAGTAAAACAGCTAAGATAGTTACCGCAGCAACGAGGGAAACTAATTGCGTTTTCCCCCCCATCATATCATTAACCGCAGTGCGGCTACTCGCAGCACTAACCGCAAACCCCTGGCCAAAAGCAGAAGCAATATTTGCCATCCCTAACGCTCTTAATTCTTGATCTGCATCGACGGTATAACCATTTTTGCTCGCAAAACTGCGAGCCGTCATCATAAAACTGACAAAACTAATCACGGCTAAGTTTAATGATGGAATAACAAGGTCTCGGAGTAAACTTGGTGGAAAATCAGGCAGTGGTATATGCGGGAGCCCTTCACCTAAATCCCCAACGGTGCTAATACCATATTGCTCAAGATTAAATAAAATACTCGCTGCTGTTGCCAAAACCATTGCAATTAACAAAGATGGCCACTTACTGCGCACTCGCTTAATCACTAAGGTAATTACCAATGTTACAATAGCAACTAATAATGTCGGAATATGTGTTTCCACTAACGCTAATGGAAAAGCTATTAATCGCTCAATAAACCCTGAAGGCAAGGTCGTAATACCAAATACTTTACTAATTTGACTAACGATGATCGTGAGGGCGACCCCATTCAGTAAGCCTTGCAATATTGGTCTAGATAAAAAATCTGCGAAAGTCCCCAAACGAAATCTTGCTGCAATCAAACACCAAACCCCGGTCATAAAGCTCATGACGATAATCAGCTGCCAACGAACAGTTTCATCCCCCATTGCGAGTGGAGCGACAGCGGCTGCAATCACCGCGCATGTTGCAGCATCAGGCCCAATAATTAATTGTTTCGACGTGCCAAATAACGCATAGAACAACATGGGTAAAATACATGAATACAATCCAACAATTGCATTCACCCCCATTAATTCGGCATAGGCAATAGCAACAGGTAAAGCAACCGCAGCGACAGACAACCCTGCTTTAACATCAGGGCCTAAGTCAGCACGTTGATAGTTAAACAGTGTTTTTAAACCTGGCATCCAGACAAATAGCCTTGCCTTTATCATGGGGGAAAAGTACCTATAAATTAGTAAGTTAAATTATTTTCTATACTATATATATCCGAACTAATAAAGTTTATCTAGAAGTAAGTCAAATTATCGTAAAATAGTGCAAATATGATTGGTAACAAAGCATGTTTATTGGTAAAAAGGTGCAAACTTTTAACAATTGATGCCAAAATCGGTTAAACTAGGCTATTACCTTTACGTTGAGGCGCTGCATTCACTGTTATGAAACAACTTATTGATTTTATTCCTTTGGTAATCTTCTTTATTGTCTATAAAAGATACGATATTTTCTATGCGAGTGGTGCATTAATGGTGACCACCCCTTTAGCATTATTAGCAACTTATCTTATCTATAAGAAAGTTGAAAAAGTTGCAAAAATTACCTGTGCAATCGTGATGGGCTTTGCTGCCTTAACGCTTATTTTCCATAGTGATGCATTTATTAAGTGGAAAGTCACTATTATCTATGCTGCATTCGCTGGCGCACTACTTTTCAGCCAATGGTTTACTGAGAAGCCTTTAATTCAGCGAATGTTAGGCAGTAACCAAGAAATAAAATTAGCCGATAGTTATTGGACCAAACTCAATAGTGCATGGGCTATTTTCTTTATTTTCTGCGCATTGCTGAATATTTACGTTGCTTTTTGGATGGCTCAAGATATCTGGGTCAATTTCAAAGTCTTTGGTCTGACAGCAGGAACACTAATATTTACAGTATTGAGTGTGGTCTATATTTTTAAAAATATGGTTAAAGAGCCTGCAGAAAATCATGAAGAATAATTTAAAATAGCGTCAAAAACCTGCTAATTGCATATCCATTAGCAGGTTTTTTTATATGTTAATAGCGTTTGTCACCAAATGCTTTTTCAATCTTTTTATCTGTATTGTACTGTGATAGCGCATATACCGACCAAATAGCGGCAGGTAACCAACCAATAAGCGTAATTTGTAAGATTAAGCAAATGATCCCAGCAAAAGGACGCCCTATCGTAAAAAATTGCAACCAAGGTAATAATATTGCCAATAACAATCTCATTTCATACCTCTAAGTAAATAAATAAATTTCATACTATTGAGTATAGCCAATTCAATCAATTGACTAAATATAAAAAACACTTCTTGCTGTTTCTTTGCAAAAATTGATTTTCTTTCCAAATTTAGACGTCGTTTATTAATAATGAGTATCATATTTATCTTATTTTTGCAGCAATTCAATTAAATAGCTATTATCAATCAATAACTGAGTGGTTCCAGTTTACTATTGCATATGTAATTTGTTATAAATGCAAAATCAAAAGTAATAACCCTTTTAATACGAGTCAGATATGCAATTGCCGAACGGTGAGTTAGTTTTACGTACATTAGCCATGCCTGCAGATACTAATGCAAATGGTGATATTTTTGGCGGCTGGTTGATGTCACAAATGGATATAGGTGGCGCTATCTTAGCAAAAGAAATTGCGCTAGGGCGTGTGGTCACTGTGGCGGTAAACGGCATTAAATTTCAAAAACCCGTTGCCGTAGGCGATGTTGTTTGTTGTTATGCACGCTGTCTAAAAACAGGGAAAAGCTCAATTACCATTAATATTGAGGTTTGGGTAAAAAAAGTCGCAACGGAGCCTGTTGGCCAACGTTATCGTGCAACTGATGCAGTATTCACCTATGTTGCCGTTAATGACGATAGCACCCCACGTTCATTACCCAAAGAAAAACAACATTTTCAGTTAGCAAGTTCAGATCAAAAAACTAACGAAGCATAAGTTTTTTGCTCCACTCATTATGCAAAAAACAAAAAGCACCATCATCGCTGTGGTGCTTTTTTGTACAGCCCAATAATATCCATTAGACTTGACTAACAGTGCCATCCAATTTGAAATAAATTTCAGTCACGTAGCCTTTTGCGGGTTGCTTTTCAAAAGTCCAACGGTTCATTGCGCGTTTTACGTCTCGCTCAAATAGCCCTTTAGGTGTAGCTTCAACAAATTCAATATTTGTCACTCGGCCATCATCATTAATATCATAGCGAACTTTCACATACCCTTCTTTACCTAAACGACGCGCACGTTCTGAATAAGCAGGAGCTTGTTTATGCAGAGCCCTAGGGCCACCTTTCTTAGTCGATTGACTATTACTTGCCCCTGTATTGTTTGCAGTCTTTATTGGGCTATTATTCGTTTTAGGTGCAATGACGTCTGATTTAAGATTATTCATCGCCAATTGCTTCTCAACTGGCTTAACATCTTCTTTAATTTTTTTCTTTTCTTCCTGTTTTGGCTTAGGCTTTTTCTTCACCTCAGGCTTTTTCTTAGGTAATGCAATGACGGGTTCAACTACCGGTTCGGGTTCGGGCTCTATAACGGGCTCTGGTTCGGGCTCTACCGGTGTTTCAACCTGCTCAACGGGCTCAGAAGCAGGCTCAGGGGCGGCAAAAGCAACCATAGCAATCGTCAATGGTTCAGGGTCTCTGACCAAGTTAGGTTGATTAAAAATCCATGCCATTGCAAGACCCGCATGAATAGATAATGAAACGACGATAATTAAAGTCCAACGCATCCAACGCATATGCAATTTCTACCCTACACCTGTCAACCAAAAAGAATATGACTGATAGTTTAAATGCAAATAGCAATCATATTCAATAAGGTTTGTCATACAAAGTGAAAAATGTGAGTGTACGCTGTAATAACCTTACTCAATCCATTGGGTAAAAAGCAGGGAATGTCGACGATGGTAAATGTCAATTTTACGCATTGCATAGATGCGCATGTTCCGCCTTGAGTGCCCTTCTAACCAGCGTCTACGGCGACGTAGGGATTGTCTTAACATACGCCAACGCCCTACTTCATGCCTACTACGTCTCATTTAATTGTGTCCTTTTATCGTCTAAAAATTATTAGAAAAAAATATTATATTCCTTTGAAAAAAAGAACCAAGAGGAACTTTTTATGTCATTTCAGTGCACCACTTTTAATTTCATAATGATAAAATCAACTATTAAAACTATTTTTCCTAACGAATTACGCTATTTCACGAAGCTTTTACTGCAGAATTTTGCTAAATTCTATTAAGTTGATATTTTGCTAACAGTTTTTTAGCTAAACTATCTTTTTTTGAACCTTTTTCTTATCAGTGAGGCATCTGACCCGTTATGGCAACCGTCTATACACTTATGAGTTGGCTTCTGTTCTTCCTATATTGGCTAATTATTGCAGCAATTACAGTTCGCATTTTAGTCAAAAGAAGGCCAGTCACCTCAGCCATGACATGGCTCCTGATTATTTATATCCTGCCATTAGTCGGAATTATTGCATATGTCGCCTTCGGCGAGCTTCACCTTGGTAAACGTCGAGTCGATAAAGCTCATGACATGTGGCCATCTGTAGCCACATGGTTAGAAAATCTGCGAAATTCAAAACATATCTTTGCCACTGATAACAGCCCTGTTGCTGAACCATTATTTCAGTTAATTGAAAAACGCCAAGGTATCGCGGGGGTTAAAGGTAACAGGATTCAACTTCTGACCACTTGTGAAGATTCATTGAAAGCAATTGTCAATGATATCAATAATGCTCAGCACTCAATTGAAATGGTATTCTATATTTGGCAGCCTGGTGGTTTAGTCGATGGAGTTACCGAAGCCTTACTAAATGCCGCTAAACGCGGTGTTAAGTGCCGAATTATGGTGGACTCTGCGGGAAGTTGGCATTTTTTCCGTAGCGATTACCCTGAAAAAATGCGTGCTGCTGGTATTGAGTTTGTAGAGTCATTAAAAGTTAATTTGATGCGTTTCTTCTTGCGTCGTATGGATTTACGTCAACACCGTAAAATAGTCGTTATCGATAACTATATTTCATATACTGGTAGTATGAATATGGTTGACCCCCGTTATTTTAAGCAAGATTCAGGGGTTGGCGAATGGGTTGATATTTTAGTGCGTATGGAAGGCCCTGTGAGTACCACATTAGGCATTGTGTATGCTTTTGACTGGGAAATGGAAACTGGCCAACGCGTACTTCCACCACCGCCTGATAGTAATATTATGCCTTTTGAACAGGCTAATGGGCATACAACACAAATTATCGCCTCAGGCCCAGGTTTCCCTGATGAGTTGATTCAACAGTCGCTGATGACCGCGATGTTCTCTGCACGCAAACAACTGATCATGACTACCCCTTATTTTGTGCCTAGCGATGACCTTTTGCATGCAATTTGTACAGCAGCAATGCGGGGTGTAGATGTCAGCATTATTATGCCAAGGCAGAATGACTCATTCCTTGTCCGCTGGGCAAGTCGTTCATTTTACAGTGAATTATTAGCTGCTGGCGTTAAGATTTACCAATTTGAAGATGGCTTATTGCACACCAAGAGCGTATTAGTGGATGGCGAGCTCAGCCTTGTCGGTTCAGTCAATCTTGACATGCGAAGTTTATGGCTCAATTTTGAAATCACCGTGGTCATTGATGATAAAAGTTTTGGTAGCGATCTCACGCTAGTTCAGTATGATTATATTGCACGTTCAACGCGTTTAGAAATCGAAGAGTGGGAACAACGCCCGTTCTGGAACCGTGTCGTTGAGCGCATTTGTTATTTCTTTAGTCCATTGTTATAAATTAAGTTTATTAGGAAAGGTCATGACCAAAATACAAAATACATCTTTAATCGATGAAGACGACATCATTGAAATGGCTTATGACCTTTTTCTTGACGGGGCAATGGAGAATCTAGAGCCCGCTGACCAATTAATTTTTGCTTTGCAGTTTGAAGAGCTAGGCGCCGCAGAAATTGTGCCTTTTAGTCATAACTGGCAAGATATTATTAATGATAACATTGAATTAGAGCAACTAAGTGAAGTCGTTATCGGCTTAGCTCAAAGCCCGGATGCCGAATTAGACGATATTTTTGCTCGCGTATTGATTAGCCGCCACCCTTCCAAACCGTTTCACCATATTTTGTGGAAGAAATAATCGATTAAAAGGGACATTTTGTCCCTTTTAGATTAATTAAAGTAAAAGCCCTCTTTTGACCATCATGAGAAAACCATTACAGTGGATCAATTTTCAAACAAGACACCGCATGTTTGAAACTCCCTTCTAATAATGGCCTTGTTTTTGCACACTCTTCATCTGCTAATGGGCAACGGGTTCTAAATACGCAACCTGAAGGCGGGTTAATTGGCGATGGCAATTCACCTTCTAAAAGCTCTATCACCTTATTTTTTTCTTTATCGGGATCAGGAACTGGAACCGCAGACATCAATGCACGCGTATAAGGATGTAAGGGATTATTGTATACCTCATCATAGGTACCAAGCTCCACCGCATGCCCCAAATACATCACTAAGACACGGTCAGAAATATGCTTAACCACCGCCAAATCATGTGCGATAAATATCAGTGATAGCTTCATTTCACGTTGTAATTCTTGGAGTAAATTAACAACTTGCGCTTGAATTGACACGTCTAATGCAGAAACTGGCTCATCGCAAATCACAAGTTTTGGTTCTAAAATCAATGCTCTTGCGATACCAATGCGCTGGCATTGCCCTCCCGAAAATTCGTGGGGATAGCGGTTAATCAAGTTTGGTAATAACCCAACCCGCATCATCATTTTTTTCACTTTTTCTGTGATTTGTGATGGTGACATTTTAGGATGATAGGTTTTCAATGGCTCGGCAATAATATCGCCGATGGTCATTCGCGGGTTAAGTGAAGCCAAAGGATCTTGGAAAATCATTTGGATATCACTGCGAATGCTACGCCATTCTTTGTCAGTTTTACCTAACAAGTTCTGCCCAAGCCAACTTACTGTGCCATCTGTCGCTTTGACTAACCCAATGAGTGCACGAGCAAAAGTGGATTTACCACACCCGGATTCCCCGACTACCCCTAATGTTTCGCCTTCATATAAACGCAGTGTTACGCCATCTACCGCTTTAAGACTTTTGTTTGGTTGCCAAAACCACTGTTTTTTATCTCGGATCTCAAAGTGGACTTTAAGGTCATTCACTTCGAGTAAAACTGGCCTATTTTCATGGGTACTCATACCAATTCCTCCAGTGGCTTAAAGCAGGCACGTAACCGCGTTTGACCAAATGTGGTTAATGCAGGTTCTTGGTCAACACATTGCTGAACTGCATATTGGCAACGAGGTGAAAATGGGCAGCCTTTGGGTAAACGTAATAAATTAGGCGGATTGCCGGGAATGGTTGCTAAACTCTCGTCATCACCATCAAGGCGTGGAACCGCAGCTAATAAGCCAAGTGAATATGGGTGAGATGGATGATAAAAGATATCCTTCGCAGTACCGTACTCCATCGTACGTCCTGCATACATCACTAGGACTTTATCACATACCCCTGCGACGACCCCTAGGTCGTGGGTGATCAAAATAATTGCAGTATCAAACTCTTGTTTTAACTCATTGAGCAACGTCATAATTTGCGCTTGTACTGTCACATCAAGTGCGGTTGTGGGTTCGTCAGCAATTAACAGCTTTGGTTGGCATAACAGTGCCATTGCAATCATAACTCGTTGTCTCATTCCTCCTGAAAATTCATGTGGATACATATTCATCCGCTTACGTGCTTCCGGCATTTTAACGGCATCTAACATCCGAACTGATTCTTCGAAAGCCTCCCTTTTACTCATACCTTTATGTAGCATGAGAACTTCCGACAATTGAGTACCAATTTTCAAATAAGGATTCAATGATGTCATTGGGTCTTGGAAAATCATGGAAATCTCTTCCGCTCGCATACGGTTTAATTCTTTTTCTCTTAAATTCAAAATCTCACGCTCATTAAACATGGCAGAGCCATTAATTTTGCCATTTTTGGCAAGCAAGCCCATTAGTGCGAAAGCGGTTTGTGATTTTCCTGAACCTGATTCGCCTACTATTCCAAGCGTTTCCCCCGCACTTAATTCAAAGTTCAATTTATTTACAGCGGTAACATCACCATCTTGGGTCGCGAATGTCACACTGAGATCTTTCACGGATAACAGAGGGCTTTTCATTGGGTTATTTAACATATTATTCCCTCTAGCGATCTTTCGGGTCGAGCGCATCACGCAGCCCGTCACCGATAAAGTTAAAACAAAATAGCGTGATGACTAAAAAACCAGCTGGGATCAGTAGTAACCAAGGCGTCACTTCCATTGAGTTCGCCCCATCACTTAATAACGCCCCCCAACTACTTAACGGTTCTTGTGTCCCTAAACCTAAAAAGCTTAAGAATGATTCAAACAAAATCATACTTGGAACTAATAATGAGGCGTAAACGACTACTACACCTAAAACGTTAGGAACAATATGTCGTAGAATAATCTGCCGTGTACTCACACCACAAACAAGCGCTGCTTCAATAAATTCTTTACGTTTTAATCCAAGTGTTTGCCCGCGAACAATACGCGCCATATCCAACCATGACACCATTCCTATCGCCACAAAAATCAATAAGATATTGGTACCAAATAAGGTGACTAACAGGATCACAAAAAACATAAATGGAAAGGAGTTTAAAATTTCTAATATACGCATCATGATGGAATCCACTTTTCCACCTACGTAACCAGCTAATGAGCCGTACAGTGTGCCTACCACAACTGCGACTAACGCAGCGGCAACCCCCACCATTAAGGAAATTCGCCCACCGATCGCAACACGCACTAATAGATCTCGGCCTGAAGCATCTGTACCAAAATAGTGTCCAGTTGCCATATCAGGTGGCATTGACATCATTTCCCAATCGGTGTCGTCGTACAAAAAAGGCGACAACATGGGCGCAAAAATGACAAATAAAGTAATTAAGAACAACACACATAAGCTAAAAATTGCTGCACGGTTGTGCATAAAACGGCGCCTAGCATCTTGCCATAAACTGCGCCCTTCAATATCGAGCTGCTCTGAAAAGTTCGCCAGAGCTTCACTATTTTTTTGGTTCGATAGCATCGTGTTTCTCCGACTTAGTAACGAATTTTAGGGTCAATAACGGCATACAAAACATCGACAATCGCATTAAATGCAATTGTCAGTACCCCAACTAAAATTGTTAAGCTCAATACCAGCGAATAATCACGATTAAGTGCACCGTTAACAAAGAGTTGACCGATCCCCGGTAACCCAAAAATGGTTTCAATGACCATTGACCCAGTAATAATCCCTACAAAAGCAGGCCCCATATAGGAAAGCACCGGAAGCAACGCAGGTTTAAGGGCATGGCGTAAAATGATGGTTCTTAGTGGTAATCCTTTTGCACGGGCAGTACGAATGAAGTTTGAATGCATAATTTCAATCATCGAGCCACGTGTAATACGGGAAATACTCGCGATATACGCTAATGAAAGCGCAACCATGGGCAGAACCATATGTTTTAGGTTCCCGCCATCCCAGCCACCACCAGGGAACCATTTCAAGTGAATGGCAAAAATTAGCACCAATAACGGCGCTACAACAAAGCTTGGGATAACAACCCCCGTCATGGCAAACCCCATGACTGTAAAGTCCCATTTGGTATTTTGGTTGAGTGCGGCTATCACCCCTGCGGATACCCCAAATAACACAGCAACAATAAATGCAGTAGCCCCTAATTTTGCAGAGACAGGGAATGCTTTAGCCACTAAATCATTAACACTGTAGTCCTTGTATTTAAATGATGGGCCAAAGTCACCCTTGGAAAGCTGAATTAAATAATTAAAATACTGCTTATACATAGGGTCATTTAAATGATATTTCGCTTCAATATTTGCCATTACTTCCGGTGGCAATTTCCGCTCGCCAGTGAATGGGCTCCCTGGAGCTAATCGCATCATAAAAAATGAAATGGTAATCAGAACCAAAAGAGTCGGAATGGCTTCTAACAACCGACGAAAAATAAATTTCAACATCGCTCTTTCCTACTTCTATTGCCTAAATAGGCGAATATCTGGCTCCAATAAATGGAGCCAGAGCAACTATATTAGTGTTTAATAATATATAAATCTTTAGTATGCAGATTATCTAATGGGTCTTTGCCACTATAGCCACCCACATAAGGTTTCACTAAACGCGTATTAACATAGTAGTAAAGCGGAACAACCCCTGAGTCTTTATCGAGTAATTTTTCAGCTTGTTGATAGAGTTCTGCTCGTTCTTCATCTGTTTTGACTTGCAATGTTTTCTTCATCACCGCATCAAAATCTGTATTTTTATAGTGAACGGTATTATTACTGCTGTAGGAAAGTAACATATTGAGGAAGGATGAAGGCTCGTTATAGTCCGCACACCACCCCGCGCGTGCAACATCATAGTTGCCTTGATGTCGGCTATCTAAGAATGTTTTCCACTCTTGGTTTTCTAATTTCACTTCCGCACCAATGTTTTTCTTCCACATAGAAGACGCTGCAATCGCGATACGCTTATGTAAGTCTGAGGTGTTATATAATAAATTGAATTTTAGAGGATTCCCTTTGTTATATCCCGCTTCTTCTAGCAACTGTTTCGCTTTTTCATTACGCTGCTCTTGGGTCATATTCGCGTACCAATCTGGTTTTTCTGTTTTCATTCCGCTGGTAAATGGTGGAGTGAAACCATACGCAGGAATATCCCCTTGAGCTTTAACTTTATACGTAATTGTGTCTCTATCCATAGATAGCTTTAACGCTTCACGTACGCGAGGGTCGTTAAATGGGGGTTTTTCATTATTAATCTCATAATAATAAGTACACAAATATGGACTTACCCGTAACTCGTTCGGCATATTTTTCTGCAAACTTTTGAACTGTTCGATAGGTAAGTTACTGTATGTCATATCAATTTCACCACTACGGTAGCGGTTAACATCTGTAACTTCTGAGGAAATCGGTAAAAAAGTCACTTGGTCAATAATGGTATTCGCATTATCCCAATAGCTTGGGCTTCGCTCTAATACAATGCGCTCATTAACTGTCCAATCCTTCAATTTATATGCCCCATTACCCACAAAATTCTGTGGCTGCGTCCACTTAGCACCATGTTGTTCAATAGTTTTTTTATTTACTGGGGACATAGATGAGTGAGCTAATAATTTAGGGATATAAGGAACAGCTTCACTCAGTGTAATAACTAGGGTTTTGTCATCGAGAGCTTTAATACCAAGTTCTTCAGTTTTTTTCTTTCCAGAGATAACATCGTCAATATTACTGATGTGGGCATATTGTAAATAACTCGCATAAGGTGATGCAGTATCAGGATCAGCCAATCGTCGCCAGCTATACACAAAATCTTCGGCTGTGACAGGGTCACCATTAGACCATTTAGCACCTTCGCGAATTTTAAATGTCCATTCTGTAAAATCTTTATTTTCCCAGCTTGTTGCTGAACCAGGTAAAATTTCACCATCAGGCCCCACAATTGTGATCCCTTCAAAAAGGTCTCTCGCTAAAGCAGATTCCGGCACCCCTTCAATTTTATGTGGATCTAATGACTGAGGTTCTGAGCCATTATTACGAACCATTAACTGTTTTTCAGCCAGTTCAACACCTGCGGGAACCGTTGCTGCAAAACTTGTTGCTATAGAGCCCATTGCTAACCCAGCCGTTACGCTAAGCGCAATAATCGATTTATTGATTAATTTACTCATCTTATCGGTTACTCCCATACATAATTATTATGATTGTGTGTTGATATATGTTCACCCAGTAGATGAACACTTTTTATAATTATTTAGATATTATTAATTAGGTTCACTTATATATAACCGTTTAATATCCGTATAATCAAGGGGGTCATTGCCTTTAAATCCGCGAACACTCGGTTTTATCATTCGAGCACTAACGCGATAATAAACAGGAACAATAGCCGAATCCTTGTCTAGCAAGGTTTCCGCTTGTTGATAAATTGCATGGCGAGATGAAGGATCTGGAGCTGTCAGCGCTTGCTCAAGCAAGGCATCAAAGTCCGAATTATTATAAAAAGCGGTATTATTACTATTTTGAGACAACATCATATTCAAAAATGCAGTTGGTTCATTGTAATCTGCACACCACGTTGCCCTAGCAACATCGTAATGACCTTCATGACGACTTTGTAATGATGTTTTCCATTCTTGGTTTTGCAACGTCACTTGCGCACCAATATTTTTCTGCCACATCGATGCTGCAACAATAGCTTGCTGTTTGTTTTGATCTGAAGTGTTATACAATAAGTCAAATTTCAATGGGTTTTCTTTGTTATAACCCGCTTGTGAAAGTAAATCTTTAGCGCGCTGATAACGTTGTTCTGCCGATAAATTAGCCCATTCAGGTAATGCAAAGTCACCATTATTGATAAAGCTTGGCGTAAAACCATAAGCGACTTTTTGCCCTTGAGCGATAATTTTATTGGTAATTATTTCTCTATCTAAACCCAATTTTATTGCTTCACGTACTCTTGGGTCATTAAACGGCGCTTTTTGATTATTTATTTCATAATAGAACGTACACAAATATGGCCGAACATATAATTCATTGGGCCTTTCTTGCTGCATTTTTTTATATAAAACAGGTGGGATTGCAGAATTTGAAATATCAATTTCACCACTACGGTAACGGTTAATATCACTCACTTCGGAGCTAATCGCTAGAAAGGTCGCTTGCTCAATACGGCTATTGGGATTATCCCAGTAAAATGGGTTTCGTTTGATAACAATACGTTCATTTACCACCCACTTATCCAATATGTATGCCCCATTTCCAATAAAATTTTGGGGTTGAGTCCATTTATCACCATGTCGTTGAATTGCAGACTTATTCACAGGCTTCATAGACGTATGAGAAAGCATATCGACAAAATAAGGTACCGGATGGCTTAGCGTAACCTGTAGATGTTGCGGATCAAGTGCCTTCACCCCCAGCGCTGTTGCAGGCATTTTCCCTGCTAAAATCGCATCTGCATTTAAAATATACGCATTTTGTAGATAACTTGAGTAAGGAGAGCCTGTATTAGGGTCAGATAAACGTTGCCAACTATACACAAAATCTTCAGCGGTTACAGGTGAGCCATCACTCCACTTTGCATCTTCCCGCAAAGTAAAAACCCAAGAGGTGTAATTTTCATTGGTCCAATTTTTAGCAACGCCAGGAACTGCCTTACCGTCTATATCGGTATACACGAGGCCTTCTAATAAGTTTAATATCACATTGCTTTCTGGCACCCCTTCCACTTTATGGGGATCAAGAGATGTTACTTCTGAGCCATTATTAATTGTGATTACCTGTTTTACTTTTTCCGTGCCATTTGCTTGTAACGCAACAAATAATAACGAGAGCACACCATAACCAAGTGTTGATTTGAACATCCTATCCCTCACGATTCATTGATGGCGCTATAACCTCATTAGCAACCTTACTTTACGCTGATATTTAAGCCCTAAGACTGTTATTTCCTTATGGGCAATCCACTTTATGACTCCAATATTCAAAACAATTAATTAACATTCGCTAGTTAAAAACTTTTGATAACTTTTGAAAATAACAGCTAAACATTATGTTTATCTTTAAATTACAATGCATTACAAAAGTATAATCATACAATACAAGATAGACCTCAAATTCGAATCCAAACATATCATTAACAAACGCCAATTAGAATAGTGAATAAATTTACGTAGCTCACAATTCCTTACTTTTTATCCCTGTTTTAGCAAAAAATGCCACATATAATTACAGGGAACATTTTTTTCATACGTGATTATTGATGACTAAAATTTTAATAAGCCAATTAAAACTACCTGAAGAGCAAAATTGATGTATGTAATACGATAGGAACTAACGATAGATATGGCTGCAAATAGGTTTAGTTTGCAGCCATAAAAAGAGAAGAAATTAGATTATAATAAGCCTGGGAATATGGCTTTAACCCCGGTCACAATAAACTCTATCCCCAGCGACATCAGTAATAGGCCCATGATACGCGTCACCACGTTGATCCCTGTTTGACCTAAGTAACGAACCAATAAAGACGCTGAACGAAATAATAACCAACAACAAAAAGCAAATGCGATACTCGTCAAGGCTAAACCTAAAAAGTTTTGCCAACCATGCCAACGAGATGACCAAACGATACAAGAACTGATTGCCCCAGGCCCTGCCATTAAGGGTAAAGCCAAAGGTACAACACCAATGCTATCCCTAACCGCAGTTTCTGTTTTTTCTTGCTTATTCTGTTTGTCTTCACCAATTTTACCGCTAATCATTGACATCGCTATTGTGACGATCAAGATCCCACCAGCAATACGGAAAGAATCAATTGAAATACCAAATAATTGCAGAATTGAGTCACCAATTAATAATGATGTACATAAAATGATAGCAACTGATGTATTTGCAATAGTATTGGTTTTATTTCTCCCGGCATTACTTTGATAGTTTGTCATACTAATAAACACAGGCAATATGCCAACTGGGTTCACAAGTGCAAACAAGCCAATAAAGAATTTTATATAACCCGATAAATCAAGTAATGCGCTACTCACCCATTCATTTCCTTAAGCAGTTCTCTTTAGAGATTCATTGATATCTTTTATGATTTTACCACCGATGTTATTAATTTCCTTGAGCAAAACAATATTTTCTTTAACTTGCTAAATTTGCTTAGCATTTAGTTAGGTATACATAAATTATCTGCACAAATTGTTTTGATAATATTAAATTAAGCAATAGATGAACAACATTTATTCAACTTGTGCATATATACACGTGCTGAAAGGAGTCAGCTTGGCGTTTTCGTGATATAGATCACTTTATTTAATTACCGTTTTGTTAATCTACTCTTAACTGATAGGCAGAGCTAATGAGGATATTAACTCAAAACTGAATAAGGTTTTTAAGCCAATAAGCGATCATGAGCAGCGTTATTATAGATAACATCTATACTTTCATCTTTAAGCATTTCCTAGTTCTATAGATGCATTTTGCTCATTGGCTTAAAAAGTTTAACATTTATCAGGAGTAATCTATATGTCCGTAACTAACGTTACCGAACTCAATGAACTCGTTGCTCGTGTCAAAAAAGCTCAACGCGAATTCGCAACTTTCTCCCAAGAGCAAGTTGATGAAATCTTTAGAGCCGCCGCCCTCGCTGCTGCTGACGCACGTATCCCCCTAGCAAAACTCGCTGTCGAAGAATCTGGAATGGGTATTATTGAAGATAAAGTGATCAAAAACCACTTTGCTTCAGAGTATATCTATAATGCGTATAAAGACGAAAAAACCTGCGGCACGCTATCTGAAGACCCAACATTTGGAACAATTACTATCGCTGAGCCGATTGGTATTATCTGTGGTATTGTTCCAACAACAAACCCAACTTCAACCGCGATTTTTAAATCACTGATTAGCTTAAAAACGCGCAACGCTATTATCTTTTCTCCGCACCCTCGCGCTAAAAATGCAACTAACCGCGCAGCACAAATCGTGCTTGATGCTGCCATTGCAGCGGGGGCACCGAAAGACATTATTGGCTGGATTGATTCCCCTTCTGTTGAGCTATCCAACGCTTTAATGCACCACCCTGATATTAACCTGATCCTAGCGACAGGTGGGCCAGGCATGGTCAAAGCAGCTTATAGCTCAGGTAAACCTGCAATTGGTGTTGGTGCTGGTAATACCCCTGTCGTTATTGATGAAACAGCGGACATTAAACGTGCCGTTGCGTCCATTTTGATGTCAAAAACATTCGACAACGGAGTTATTTGTGCTTCTGAACAATCCGTTGTGGTTGTGGATGAAATCTACAATCAAGTTCGCGAACGTTTTTCAAGCCATGGAGGCTACCTGCTACAAGGAAAAGAGCTTAAAGCGGTTCAGGATATCATCTTAAAAAATGGCAACCTAAACGCTGCTATTGTTGGTCAGCCTGCCTATAAAATTGCAGAAATGGCCGGCATTACCGTTCCAAAAACAACTAAAATCTTAATCGGTGAAGTCAAAACCATCGATGAGTCAGAACCGTTCGCACATGAAAAACTTTCACCATTATTAGCGATGTATCGTGGTAAGAATTTTGAAGATGCAGTTGCAAAAGCAGAACAATTAGTTGAAATGGGGGGGATTGGCCATACCTCTTGCTTATATACTGACCAAGATAACCAACATGATCGTGTTAACTATTTTGGCCAAAAAATGAAAACAGCGCGTATTTTAATCAATACGCCAGCGTCACAAGGTGGTATCGGTGACCTGTACAACTTTAAATTAGCCCCTTCTCTGACTCTAGGTTGTGGTTCTTGGGGTGGTAACTCCATCTCTGAAAACGTAGGTCCAAAACACCTAATCAATACCAAAACTGTGGCGAAGAGAGCTGAAAATATGTTGTGGCATAAACTTCCGAACTCAATCTACTTCCGCCGTGGTTGCCTCCCTATCGCCCTTGAAGAGATTGCAACTGACGGTGCTAAACGCGCTTTCATCGTAACTGATGGTTATCTATTCAATAATGGTTATGTTGATGAAGTGGTTAGCGTTCTCAAAAAACATCACATTGAAACAGACGTTTTCTTTGAAGTTGAGGCAGACCCAACATTAACGGTGGTTCGTAAAGGTGCAGCCCAAATGCAAGCATTCCAACCTGATGTGATCATTGCATTAGGTGGTGGTTCACCAATGGATGCGGCTAAAATCATGTGGGTTATGTACGAACACCCGGAAACTCATTTTGAAGAATTAGCATTACGTTTTATGGATATACGTAAACGTATCCACCGTTTCCCTAAAATGGGCGTTAAGGCTAAATTAGTTGCTATCACAACGACTTCGGGAACAGGTTCTGAAGTCACGCCATTTGCGGTAGTGACTGATGATAAAACAGGCCAAAAATATCCATTAGCAGACTATGCATTAACGCCAAATATGGCAATTGTTGATGCGAACTTAGTCATGAATATGCCTAAATCTTTAACGGCTTTTGGTGGTTTAGATGCGGTCACCCATGCGTTAGAAGCTTATGTTTCTGTTTTAGCTAACGAGTTTACTGATGGCCAAGCACTTAAGGCCCTGAGTCTATTAAAAGATTATTTACCAGCCAGTTACCATGAAGGGGCTAAAAACCCTGTAGCAAGAGAACGTGTCCATAACGGGGCGACACTTGCAGGTATTGCTTTTGCAAACGCATTCCTTGGTGTATGTCACTCTATGGCACATAAGCTTGGCTCAGAGTTCCACATCCCTCATGGGCTTGCTAATGCTTTGCTGATTTGTAACGTTATCCGTTTTAATGCGAATGATAACCCAACAAAACAAACTGCATTTAGCCAATACGACCGCCCTCATGCACGCCGCCAATACGCAGAAATTGCGGATCACTTAGGGCTCACTAAAGTCGGTGATCGTACTGCTGAGAAAATTGAAAAATTACTCGCATGGTTGGAGGAAATAAAAGCCGATTTAGGTATTCCTAAATCTATCCGTGAGACTGGTGTTACTGAAGCTGACTTCTTAGCTCGCGTGGATAAACTTTCTGAAGATGCATTTGATGACCAATGTACAGGTGCTAACCCTCGTTATCCTTTAATCTCTGAAATTAAACAATTATTACTGGATTCTTATTATGGTCGCGAGTTCGTTGAGCATCAAGACGCACCCGTGATTGAAAAAGAGGAAAAAAAAGCGCCTCAGAAAAAAACAGCCGTAAAAAAAGAAGCTGAAAAGAAAAGCACTAAGAAATAATGTATTAAACATTATTTAAAATAAAGGCACTGCAATAATTGCAGTGCCTTTTGTTTAGCTATTAAAAATGAGTTACTGTAAGAATACATAAAATCGATATTATATAAAACGATTCAACTCGCTGAGTTTATCTCACAGTTGGTCATAATAGGTTGATATCAGAGAGCTATTTTATTTCCTACACCAAACGATTTCCATTCATCTAAAGTGGAGTGCCTGTTTAGGTATAACACCCTCATTCATCAACTGAGCTTGTTTTATTGCTTCTGAATAGTGTTTACGACAAACAGAAATATACTTTTCATTGCCGCCTATATCGACTTGTAAGCCTTTATATACAGGTATCCCATCACTTCCTATACGTAAAACCTTACTTGCCTTACGGCCACAATAGCAGACTGTTTTTAGCTCGACTAATTTATCAGCCCAAGCAAGCAAATATTGGCTACCTTCAAATAATTGCCCCGCAAAATCAGTACGCAACCCATAACATAAAACTGGAATATCCTCGTTATCGACTATGTCACATAATTCTTCGACTTGTTTTTTTGTTAGGAACTGACACTCATCAATAAGAACACAATGCACTTTTTGTGTGCTATTTTCTTTTTTAATCAGCTCGGCCATATTTGTTGTCGCTGAGTAGAGTAACGCCTCTGCTGATAAACCGATGCGCGATGAGACTTTTCCTTGTTCAAAACGGTTATCTATCTCTGCAGTAAAAATAACCGTACGCATCCCTCTTTCATTATAGTTATACGATGATTGCAATAATGACGTTGATTTTCCCGCATTCATAGCTGAATAATAAAAGTAAAGCTGAGCCATTTGGCTGTTCCCTCAAAATTAATATACGTAATAATTTTACCATAAAACAGACTTTATGATTAACAATAATGGTCTGTATGTCCTTTACTTATTGAAAATTTAACTTTTTTTTCGACTATACTCGTTCCTTATTGCAAATATTGCTTAGCTTGTATGCAATAAAAACCAATTTGATATTAACTATAAACAGTTTCAATTAAAGCACATTCCGCTAAAAATCATCATCAAAAAAAGAAAATTTAAGGAATCCATCCCTTCAATTCATTCTGCGTAAAAGTAAAATGAGACTCTCCTCTTCTTTTTCGAATAATTTAATCACTACGATTTTAGCTTATTCCTATTTTTCGTTTAGTTCAGTTATTGATAATAGCTATATATATATCTACGAAAAGTTTATTTTTCTTTTGTAAAAAAATTGCAATCGCTAAAGATTACTTTTAAACTAAGGAAGTAATTTAGCTATTGCAGAATTTAAAATAGCATTCTATTATTACTGTACACATGCCAACTAATAATTTGAGACCAGGAAAATGAGCGAATCATTAAAAGCGTTAAATAACATCCGTACTCTTCGTGCTCAAGCTCGCGAAGTAACTTTAGAATCTTTAGAAGAAATGCTGGAAAAATTAACCGTCGTTGTTGAAGAACGTCGTGATGAAGAGAGCCAAGCTCGCGCGGAATTAGAAGAACGTAACCGTAAATTGGAAAAAGTTCGTGAAATGATCCTTGAGCAAGGCGTCGATTTAAATGACCTTCTGCAAACAATGGACTCAGGTAAAAGCACTAGCACCCGTGCTAAACGTGCTGCACGTCCAGCTAAATACAAATATGTTGATGAAAATGGCGAAACTAAAACTTGGACAGGCCAAGGCCGTACTCCAGCTGTAATCAAAGTTGCCATTGAAGAACAAGGCAAATCTTTAGATGATTTCTTAATCTAATCGCCTCAACATGTATTCTAAACACCCTTTTATAAGGGTGTTTTTATTTTAAAGCTTTATATATTATTTTATATTAACCTGTAATAAGAAAAGGTGCTTAGCTATTATAACTCCCCCCTTCAGCACGAAAGCCTCATAACTACTGCCCTCTGCTTCAATTAACTGCCCTGTTTAAGCTTTTGCGGCGTATTACGCTATCGACAAATAATCATGATAAATAAAAATATGCAGTAAAGATATGTAAGCTTAATTAGATAAATTTAAATATTGTTCAGTGATTTTATTTATGTAATGAGGTTGTTTGTTAATTTTTACACCCTATACACTTATAGGATGTACAGGCTAAAACAGCCGAAATCAGAGCGATACCCCTTAATATTTGATATCTATTGTTAGTAATTATTTTTTCACGCATAAAAAAGGCTAACAAATTAAGTTAGCCTTTAATAAAAATTCATTGTGGAATTTTATTTTGCTGAATTCAATGATACTGATAATTCTTTCAACCACTGGGTAAAATCATCTCCCAGCGCATCATGTTGCATTCCATATTCAACAAACGCTTTCATATAACCTAGCTTATTTCCGCAGTCATGACTTTTACCACATAAGTGGTAGGCTTCTACTGGTTCATTATTTTCCATCATTAATGCAATGGCATCAGTTAATTGTATTTCATCTCCGGCACCTGGTGCTGTTTTGGCTAATGCATCCCAAATCTTTTCAGATAAAACATAACGACCAACAATAGATAAATTAGATGGAGCCTCTTCACGTTTTGGTTTTTCAACCATACGGATAATTCTTTTACTATCCCCTGGCGCTAACATTTCACCATTACAATCCACAATACCATAGCTAGAGACATCTTCTTCTGGTACTGGCTCAACTAAAATCTGACTTGCTCCTGTAGACTCATATTGCTCTAGCATTTCACGCAAATTAAATTTGGTTAAGTCTGTACTGTAACGGTCTAAAATGACATCGGGTAAAATAACCGCAAAAGGTTCTTCACCGACTAACGGCTTAGCACACAAAATAGCATGCCCTAACCCTTTCGCTATTCCTTGGCGTGTTTGCATAATCGTTACGTGGCTTGGACAAATAGATTGAACCTCATCCAATAGCTGGCGTTTAACACGCGCTTCCAAAATAGCTTCTAATTCAAAGCTTGTGTCAAAGTGGTTTTCAATGGAATTTTTCGATGAATGGGTCACTAAAACAATTTCATTGATCCCAGCCGCAATACATTCGTTAACAACATATTGAATCAGAGGCTTATCGACTATTGGCAACATTTCTTTTGGAATAGCTTTTGTTGCAGGAAGCATACGAGTTCCTAAACCTGCAACAGGGATTACCGCTTTACGCACCTTGCGCTGTGTCATTTTTATCACTCCAGATATCATCTTAGCCTCTCTAGTTTCACTAAAGTACCAAGAGGCATTTTAAGTGCGCAGAAGTATATCAGGAAATATTCATGAATAAATAGCGACGAGTCCGAATAGGGGTATTTAGATTACAGGAGTATGCATTTTAGGCATTAATTATGTTTCGGGATTAAACATAAGTTTTATTTTCTGACTATTATTACGAATTAAACACTGCCAAGCATTTCCTTTTACCTCTAAGTGATTAGATTGATAAAATTTTAGCGTGCCTAAAGGAAGGCTTCTAGGTAACTTAACATGTGTATTTTCTGTCGTTATTTCCGCTTCTAAGCCCGCACTCGCCATAATAATCGATTTATTCTGTGTATTAAAATACCCTAATAATAGAGGAAATTGCCCACTAAACCCCGAATCCTCCAGTAAATAATTTATTTGATTAATGATCCTGTCAATATTCGGTAGTTTTTTTTCTGGGTAGCTTACCGCACTTTTTAAAAGGTCATTAAACACAACTCGAATCAAAAAAGCCGCCATAATACCTTCTTGGGGAGAACGTTCAGTGTCAATGCAGTAGAACCCTATTTGGCTATCTGAAATAGGCGCTAGGTCTAATAATAACCCAAATCGGCTAGCCTCATTAAGTTGACGATAGTTAATTCGATAATTATTTATAATTTGGTGTACTGGCGGTTGTAACTGTTTCAATACCGCTAACATATCTTGGGTATGATCTTGCATTAATGTAGAAATTTGATGAATTTCCTCGTCAATCAACTCTGTTAGGTTACTTTGCTCAGGGTACAGTGCTGAAAGGAGTGTCACTTTAACTTCATCTAAATTTTTTATTGGCTTTAATAAAGCATCCTTAGCCCCTAAACGAAACATTCTATCTAACTGAGTAAAATCTGTTGTTGCTGTGATCACAATGACTGGAATATCGATATTGCGAGAAACGAGCTCTCTCATGAATGCTTCACCATTCATGACCGGCATGCTTAAGTCACATAGAATGATATCAGGGTTGATACGGTCTATTGTTAACATCTCTATTGCTAATTGACCATTATCTGCGGTATAGATCTCAATACCCAGTGTTTCTAGGTAGTTTTTTAAAATTGTACAGAAGGTGATTTCGTCTTCTATTATGAGTACTTTTCTATTTTTCATAAGATACCTACTGCAAAAGCCTGGTTTAATTAACAATACAATTATTCATACGATAAAATCATTTATTCACCATCATTTAAGTATAGTGATTTTTCAATCTTATACTTATTTTTATAGGGAGTGTTATGAAATCTCAAGCAGAAGATAAGTGTTACTGTGGTAACGAAGCACAATTTGAACAATGTTGTGCCCCTTTTTTGCAAGAAAAATCGATCCCACAGACGCCAGAGCAGCTTATGCGCTCAAGATATAGCGCTTATGTACAGCAAAATGCCGATTATCTGATTAAAACCTGGCACCCTGATTGCCATGCCCAAGAGTGGTATCAAGAAATTGTAAATAGTTTCTCGAAGACACAGTGGCTTGGCCTTCGTGTTATTAGTTCTTCTTATGCCAAAAATCCTAATGAAGCTTATGTCGAATTTTCGGCTTGCTTTATTGATGAAAAAGCTGATCATAAGCAGCTTATTCATGAACGTTCGCGTTTTATTAAGATGGATTCGTGTTGGTTTTATATAGACGGCATTACTCCCAAAGTTGGTCGTAATGATTTGTGCCCTTGTGGCTCTGGTCAAAAATATAAAAAGTGTGGGCATCCAAACTAATCACCCTTTATTTGATATCTGTCTAATAAGACACATGCAATACTCAATCCGTCATTTTCTTTTTTATATCGCTTTGTTAGTTAAGGATTAGGCTGTTTCATGCAACACAAAATTGTACAGAAGAAAATTCTCAGGACAATTTGCCCTGACGCGAAAGGATTAATCGCGAAAATCACCAATATTTGCTATAAGCACCAACTCAATATCGTACAAAATAATGAGTTTGTTGATCACCACACCGGCCGTTTCTTCATGAGAACTGAGCTAGAGGGTATTTTCAACGATGAGACATTATTAGCTGACCTTGATGATGCATTACCGGTTGGATCTCAACGCGAATTAAATACAGCAGGTCGACGTCGTATTGTCGTTATGGTGACAAAAGAAGCTCATTGTCTGGGCGATCTACTCATGAAAAGTGCTTATGATGGTTTGGATGTTGAAATTGCAGCGGTTATTGGAAACCACGACACCCTAAAAAACTTAGTCGAACAATTTGATATCCCATTCCACCATATTAGCCATGAAGGCCTAACTCGCGAACAACATGACGAAAAAATGACAGCGCAGATTGACCAATATCAGCCTGACTATGTTGTGTTAGCTAAATATATGCGCGTATTAACGCCTGCATTTGTGCAGCATTATCCAAACCAAATTATCAATATTCATCACTCATTTTTACCCGCGTTTATTGGTGCCCGCCCTTACCACCAAGCTTATGAGCGTGGCGTAAAAATTATTGGAGCGACCGCGCACTTTGTCAATGACAACCTCGATGAAGGACCAATCATTACGCAGAATGTAATTAATATAGACCATACATTCACAGCGGATGATATGATGCGTGCAGGGCGTGATGTCGAAAAAAATGTCCTCAGCCATGCACTCTATTGGGTTTTAGCTCAACGTGTATTTGTCTATGGTAATCGCACCATTATTTTATAAGCCAACTTAGTGGCTTATTTAACAACACTTTGTTGATTTAACACGCATTAAGAATAAAAAAACAGCAAACAACCATTTTATTGAAAATTAATGCTTTACAGCGGCGCGTCATTTGATATGATGCCGCCCGCTGTCAACGATTACAGCAATTCAAAATCTGGTGGGATACCCAAGCGGCCAAAGGGAGCAGACTGTAAATCTGCCGTCACAGACTTCGAAGGTTCGAATCCTTCTCCCACCACCATCTAATTGATTTCACCTCCTAGTTTGTCAACAACCCCCATAAAACGATTTAACACACTTGAGTGTGATTTTGATTTATAGATATAACACACACTTTTCCCCAAAATTTTGTTCAGTGATATATAAATCAATGACTTATCAATCAACTCTTCTTCTGGATAATGGTCTATAATGCCAATAAAATCACCCTCTTGAATGAAACTTTGGCAACAGCCGATATTATCCATTTGTCTTACACTTGTTTTATTATCAACCGTTTCAATTTTTGCCAATAAATCACTCATCAATGAACTTTTATAAAATGCAGGATCACATAGCCATGTACTTTTTTGTAATAATGTAACCAGGTCATAATGAAATTTTTCATACAGTTCTTTTCTGCAATAAATACCTAATGGTGAGTTTTCTATTATTTTTTGTAATGAAAATCGCTCACTAACTACCTGTTCTGAACTAAGTATAAGAGTATTCCCATCATAATCGACAATTTCATCTACTTCGTCATAATTAAACCTTAATATATTTACTTGTACATTATTTTGATGTGCTGATTGATATAAATTAATTAAATGATTTTCCTTCCCCCAGTCATAATAAATATTAGCCTCATTGATTATATAACCTGAAAAATGTTTTTTTGTTATTTCCTTCTCCTGTAAATAAAGATCTCTTAGATCGTTATAAAGTTCTTGGCCATCCTTAGTTAATGTCATTCCAAATTTTTCTCGTTTAAAAAGCCGTTTACCTAGGCTTGTCTCAAAGTCTTTGATTGACTTTGCGATGGGAGGTGTCGTACGGTTCATCACTCTTGCAGCCTTACTTAACGAGCCATTCTCAACAACCGCCATAAACGCCTCTAATTTTCTTGAAAAGAACATATCTATGACCCCATTCCGTTTATTAAAATGTTAATCAACATACTTAGTTTTCTCATTAATAATTATATTGATCACCCCAGAAATTAACTCATAAAATGAAAAATCAAACTTGATTTTTTATTGAATGATTAACAATATTTCATAAAAGTATTTTTATAATTTCCATCATTACAAAGCAATATATTATACTGTTTAGATTGATTATTTTTTATGTCTCCACTATTAAATCACATTAAAATATAAATAACCAATTGACTTTAAATGAAATTAAAACTAGTTAATATTGAAATTATTAATTTAATTTCAATATTAAATTATACCCTAGCATTCATAATAAATTTAATTAACAATAATATTTTTTGATTAACTAAAATTATTATTATATTTATATTGAGCGCTGAATTTTGATATTGTTCTAAGAGTGAGTTATGCCATGACCGTTTTTATCATAGCCATTACTAACTATAAAACAACCTAATCATTGAAACATGCTACGCGGGGTTACAGTACAGCTACCATCTGGTAGAATAAGCATAATAATCATAAAACTAGGTGATAAAAAACCATGAAATTCATATCGTTCAATATCAATGGCCTTCGAGCTCGCCCTCACCAACTCGCTGCAATCATCGAAAAACATCAACCTGAGGTTATTGGCTTACAAGAAACAAAAGTCCATGATGATATGTTTCCTTATGAAGAAGTTAGTCAGCTCGGCTATCATGTTTTTTATCATGGCCAAAAAGCGCATTATGGTGTCGCTCTTTTAACTAAAAATGAGCCTCTTGCTGTCCGTAAAGGCTTTCCAACTGACGATGATGACGCACAGCGTCGTATTATCATGGCTGACATCCAAACGGAGCGTGGCCCATTAACTGTTGTGAATGGTTATTTTCCTCAAGGGGAAAGCCGTGACCACCCAACAAAATTCCCAGCAAAAGAAAAATTTTATCAAGATTTACAAAATTATATTACATCAACACAAACTGCTGAGTCCCAATTGCTCATTATGGGTGACATGAATATCAGCCCAACGGATCTCGATATCGGTATTGGCGAGGTAAATCGCAAACGTTGGTTAAAAACCGGAAAATGTTCTTTTTTACCTGAAGAGCGTGAATGGTTAGCCAAATTATTAGGCTGGGGCTTAGTTGATACATACCGTGCGAAAAACCCTGATGCTGCTGATTGCTACTCATGGTTTGACTACCGTTCTAAAGGTTTTGATGATAATAGAGGCTTACGTATCGACTTACTGCTTGCATCAAATAAGTTAGCAGAGCGCTGTATAGCAACGGGTATTGATTATGATATTAGAGGAATGGAAAAACCGTCAGACCACGCACCTGTATGGTCTGAATTTGACCTAACAAAATAATTTTTATCTCGGGTTCTAATGCAAAAAGGCGCTCTAAGCGCCTTTTATTGTTTTACCAGACTCAACTAGTCTTCTTTCTTTTTCGTTTTTTTACCCGTTTTTGTTGGTTTTTTCCCCGTTTTTACTGATGGGGCCGGCAGCTCTCGAAATGCCCTCAAATTTGTAAACTGGCGCGCATGGTGAATTAATTGCATCAAAGTTTGACTTAGTGGATGCATAAAATCATCATAACGTGATTGTTTCTCACTAATTTGAGTTAACACTGATTCCCAATGGGCAGTCATGTCCGGTAAAGTCGCCATGTCAGGTAGAACATGAATTAGAGCCCTTCCCGCAGGCGAGGAATGAATATAACGCCCTTTCTTATAGAGGAATTGGCGCTTAAATAGTAAATCAATGATGCCTGCCCTTGTCGCTTCGGTGCCAAGCCCATCCGTTTCTCGCAATACTTTTTTTAATGCTTTATCCTGCACAAAACGCGCGATCCCTGTCATTGCGGATAGCAACGTCGCATCCGTAAAAGGACGCGGGGGCTGTGTTTGCCGTTCAACCACTTCCCCTTTTTCACATAGCAACTCATCATTTTTACTCACAACGGGTAGCGGCATACCATCATTCTCAGCATCGCGCTCTTTATTACCCAAAACAACTCGCCAACCTGCTTCAGCAAGAAATCGAGCTTTTGCAATAAATTTACCCTTTTCAATTTCGAGGTCAATCGTACACTTACGGTAAACTGCATCAGGCATAAACTGGATAATATATTGACGTGCAATCAGTTGGTAAATTTTACTTTCATTCTCAGTTAGCTTTGCTGCTGCCGTTTTTGCTGTTGGAATTATTGCATGGTGGGCATCCACTTTTTTGTCGTCCCAACACCGGTTTTTTTTATCCAACTCTGTCAATTCAAATTCAGTAAGATCTGGTTGATGTACCGCAATTGCATTCAATACACTGTGCCGCCCTGCAAAATGTTCATCAGGCAAATAGCGGCTATCTGAACGCGGGTACGTAATTAACTTGTGCGTTTCATATAAACGTTGGCAAATGTCCAATACTTCTTGCGCACTCAACGCATACTTTTTAGCAGCTTCAATTTGCAAAGACGATAAAGAAAAAGGCAACGGTGCAATTTCAGATTCGCGTTTGTCTTGATATTGCGTCACTATGGCAGGTTTGCCCTCGATACGCGATACCACATGTTCTGCAAGCGGTCGGTGAAACAAACGCCCTTCTTCGTCTTGGTAATCAATACAGGAGTCACTTGGCTGCCATATCGCCACAAAACGCTCATCCTTTGGCGTAACAATATGGGCTTTAACCTCGAAATAGTCTTTAGGGACAAAGTTCTCTATTTCTTCGTCGCGCCTAACGACTAGCCCCAAAACTGGCGTTTGTACCCGCCCAACAGAAAGAACACCTTGATACCCACCCCGTTGTCCTAATAACGTATAAGCACGAGTCATATTGATGCCATACAACCAATCTGCTCGTGCTCTTGCTAAAGCAGAGACACAAAGAGGAATAAATTCGCGATTTTCTCTTAAACGGTCAATTGCCCGCTCAACCGCTTGAGGGTTAAGGTCATTAATTAAACAACGCTTTACTTCTTTGCGTTTTTCAGGGTCGAGCTTTAAAAAATCAAGCACTTCGTCCACCAGCAATTGACCTTCTCTATCAGGGTCTCCTGCATGAACGACAATTGAGGCTTGCTTCAGCAATGTTTCAATAGTTTTTAATTGTTTAGTTACTGCGGGACGGGGCTTCAACTGCCACTTATCAGGGATAATTGGCAGATCCTGAAGATTCCAGCGTGCGTACCGAGGCTCATAAGCATCCGGCTCAGCCTGCTCTAAAAGGTGGCCAATACACCATGTTACGGTTTGGCCATCACCACATTGAATAAAACCATCACCTCGTTTATGAGGTTTGGGTAATACATCTGCAATGGCCCTTGCAAGGCTCGGTTTTTCCGCAATAAACAAACGCATAAATTAATCTATCACTTCAACTAAAGGAACATTATCCTGATGGGGTAATAATTTGCCGATAGACTGTAACAAAACACCTTGCTGCTGTGCAATCTCTTTAATTTTAGAGACTTCGGAAGGTTTTACTGCAATGAGTAGGCCACCAGAGGTTTGCGGGTCACACAGTAGCTGGCGCTGCATATCATTCATAGGGCCAATAAGATGACCATAACTGTCGAAGTTACGAGTTGTTCCACCGGGAACACAGCCTGCTTCAATATACTTTTCGACATCCGCTAATTTAGGAACTTTACTAAAGGAAATTTCAGCGCGAACGTTAGAGCCTTCACAAATCTCACTTAAATGACCTAATAAACCGAAACCGGTCACGTCAGTCATCGCCGTCACACCATCTAAAGGCGCAATAACCGCCCCTAGTTTATTCATTTGGCACATGGTTTCTGCCGCTAAATGTTGATGTTCAGGTGCAAGTACCCCTTTTTTCTCTGCCGTTGTCAAAACGCCAATACCGAGCGGTTTAGTTAAGAACAGTTCGCAACCCGCTGTTGCAGCACTATTTTTCTTCACATATGCCGTATTGACAACACCAGTAACCGCCAGCCCAAAAATAGGCTCAGGTGCATCAATGGAATGCCCTCCTGCCAATGAAATACCTGCATCAGCACAAGCTGCACGGCCACCTTCAATCACTTCTCGAGCCACTTCAGGTGGTAGCTTAGCGATTGGCCAGCCTAAAATTGCGATTGCCATGATGGGCTTTCCGCCCATCGCAAAAATATCGCTAATCGCATTCGTCGCGGCAATACGGCCGAATTCAAACGGGGAGTCAACAATCGGCATGAAAAAGTCGGTTGTGCTGATGATGCCAATTCCATTACCTAAATCATAAACAGCGGCATCATCTTTCGTCTCATTACCAACTAACAAATGTGGATCATGGAATTTTGCTTGTTCTGTGTGTAAGATTTGCTCTAATACTTTCGGTGCAATTTTACAGCCACAGCCTGCGCCATGACTATATTGCGTTAATCTGATTTTTTCAGTCATTATTATTCTCTTTAGAAGTGAGATACAAAACCTGTCATGTCGGGCGCTTGTACTTTTGTTGGTGCTTTAAGCTCTGGTGTTCCTAAATAAAGAAATCCAACAATACGGTCGTTATCTCCACAACCTAGTCCTGCACGAACCACGGCATCTTCTGTCCATGCCCCTGAGCGCCATATACCGCCAAAACCCTGAGCTACAGCGGCCATTTGCATCGCCTGCACAGTACAACTCGCAGCAACTAATTGTTCCCATTGTGGTACTTTCGGGTGGTCTTTTAATTTCGCAATCACAGTAATAATTAATGGGGCACGAAAAGGTGCATTGCGTGCTTTTTCTTCTACCTCAGCACCTAACTGTCCTTCAATTGCCGCTTTTTCTAATAACTGACTGAAGCGTTTAATCCCCTCATTTTGCATAACAACAAAATGCCACGGTTTTAACGCACCGTGATCAGGTGCTCTCATCCCTGCTGCAAGTATGTTATTAAGTTCTTCGCCTTGCGGTGCTGGTGTTGTGAGTCTAGAAGCTGAACGGCGGTTCAACAAAAGGGTTAGAGCATCCATAATTGTCTCCGTTTAAGAGTAAACTGATGTAATAATCATTCAATTAGATAATTATACCCACGTTATCTATTGTTTAAGCTTAAAGGAAAATCGCTTACACTAATACAACAATAACAATGATTCGCTAGGTAAAATTACGTTATAAATTCATTGAATTGTATCATTTGTCATACGTGAAAAATATCATTGAAACATTGTACCTTGCGTATCTTAATTTTGTTATGCATAAAAATAGCCCGCAATTGCAACTAATTGTATTGATATAACTTTAATATCAAACATTCGAAGTGATGATCGGGTAACAGATTTGCTTTTGAGCATATTATTGTTAATTCGTGCTACAGACGGAAATAGCCCAGCTGTAGAAAGAAATATTTATGTGATATCCAAAAATAGTTTGTACCAGAAGCCAACACCCGTGTGGTGCAAAATATACAGGATAGGAGAAAACATGCGTCAACTATGGGACATCATCGCTACCATCTTTAGAATTAGCTGGCGAGCACTCAACTTTATTAGGGAATTCGTTTTCAACGCCATTTTCTTAGTATTATTTTTTGTCGTTATTGGGTCGATTGCCCTTTACCAAACAGATACTCAACCTGAAAAAAATTATTTTGGTGCTTTATATGTTGATTTGCAGGGCGTTATTGTAGACCAAGTTTCTGCTCCAGACCCATTTGGTCGTATGAGCCGTGAACTACTCGGTACTTCAAATAGCCGTATGCAAGAGAATTCACTATTCGACATCGTTGACACCATTCGCACCGCCGCAAATGATGACCGCATTACAGGAATGGTATTACGCCTAGATGATTTAGTTGGCGCTGATCAACCCTCTTTAGCTTATATCGGTAAAGCAATCAACGAATTTAAAAGCTCAGGGAAACAGGTTTACGCCATCGGTAACAGTTATAACCAGTCACAATACTATCTTGCTAGTTACGCTGATGATATCTACCTCACTCCTCAAGGGGCTGTTGGGGTGTATGGTTTTGCAACTAATGGTCTGTATTACAAGACACTATTAGAAAAACTCAAAGTCAGTAGCCATATTTTCCGTGTCGGTACTTATAAATCTGCAGTTGAGCCGTTAATGCGTGATGATATGTCCCCAGAGGCACGTTTAGCCAATAAACAGTGGTTAGATGCCCTTTGGAACAATTACCTCGCAGAAATCGCCAAAAACCGTAATACGACCAGTACACAAATTTTCCCTGGGGCTGATACTATTTTAGAACAATTACGATCAGTCAAAGGCGATAGCGCACAGTATGCTTTAAAACAAAAGTTGGTTGATAAACTTTATACAAACGAACAAGTTGAAGATTTACTCAGTAAACACTTTGGTTGGAATAAAGAAGATAAACAGTTTAATAATATTAGTATCTATGATTATTCTGCCAAAATAGCAGATATCAACACGGATCAAGGCGGCAATATCGCTGTGATTGTTGTTCAAGGTGCCATCATGGATGGCCCGCAAACAGCAGGAATTGCCGGGGGCGATACTATTGCAGCACAAATCCGCGATGCTCGCCTTGATGATAATATTAAAGCGATTGTCTTACGGGTTAACAGCCCGGGGGGAAGTGTCAGTGCTTCTGATTTGATCCGCAGTGAACTGGCTTCTGCCCATGCAGCGGGCAAACCTGTTGTGGTTTCTATGGGAGGCATGGCAGCATCGGGGGGTTATTGGGTATCAACTCCCGCGGACTATATTATTGCGAGTCCAAACACACTGACTGGCTCAATTGGTATATTTGGTGTGATCAATACCTTTGAAAAATCCTTAGATTCTATTGGGGTATATACTGATGGTGTATCAACATCACCATTAGCTGATATTTCTTTGACAAAAGGGATCAGCCCACAATTTGCTGACATGATGCAAATCACTATTGAAAATGGCTATGAAACATTTATTGGCTTAGTCGCTAAAGCTCGCCATAAAACGCCAGCAGAGATAGATAAAATTGCGCAAGGTCGTGTGTGGATCGGGCAAGATGCACTTAAAAATGGCCTTGTCGACCAGCTAGGTGATTTTGATAATGCGGTAGATAAAGCCGCTGAGCTCGCTAAACTCACTGATGTTAAGTTAGATTGGATGAAGCCTGAGTTGACCTTTATGGATCAATTGCTACTTGAATTAACAACTAGCGTCCAAGCCGTAATGCCAGATGTACTACACGTATTTTTACCCCCAGCTGTCGCGACGGACATCCGCCAGCAAGCTCAATTTTTCTTAAAAATGAATGACCCGCAAAACCGTTATGCATTTTGCTTAAATTGCGCAGAAATTAACTGATTGCTAAATCCCCTTCAGAACCGGTGAAGGGGATTTCTCTCACAACCCCATCAATAACCTCATATCAATCTAATTATTCGTAAGTTAACGATAGTAATACGCTAACAAATACGTCAAAATCCTGATAATCACTCTCCTTCGATAAGTTGGATAAATTAGGTAATCAGATGCAGAAGAAATCAATTTATGTTGTCTACACGGGCGGAACAATCGGCATGCGCCATTCACCACAGGGGTATGTGCCTGTTTCCGGTCACTTACAAGCTCAATTAGCTCAAATGCCTGAGTTTCACCGTCCTGAAATGCCTGAGTTTACGATCCGAGAGCATCAGCCGTTGATTGATTCATCTGATATTACCCCTGAAGATTGGCAGCTTATCGCTGATGACATTTGTGAAAACTACCCACTTTATGATGGGTTTGTCATCTTACATGGCACTGATACCATGGCTTTTACTGCTTCTGCGTTATCTTTCATGTTTGAAAACTTGAAAAAACCGGTAATAGTGACAGGGTCACAAATACCTTTAGAAGCATTGCGTTCTGATGGGCAGACGAATCTATTAAATGCATTATATTTAGCGGCAAACTACCCCGTTAATGAAGTCGGTCTATTTTTCAATAATAAATTATATCGCGGTAACCGCACCGTTAAAGCCCATGCTGATGGCTTTGATGCTTTTAGCTCGCCTAACTGCTCACCACTAATGGAAGCTGGCATCAATATTCGCACATTTAATACATGTCCTGCTCCTATTGGTATCGGTGAATTTAAAAGCCACCAAATTACACCTCAACCTATCGGTGTGGTTACACTTTACCCTGGACTCTCAATTGAGATTGTTCGCAATATTCTTCAGCAACCTGTTAAGGCACTAATCTTACGCTCTTACGGTGTCGGTAATGCCCCTCAGCAACCTGAATTACTCCGTATACTTCGCGAAGCAACGAGCCGAGGAATTATTGTGGTGAACCTGACACAATGCATTTCTGGTCGTGTTAATATGGAAGGCTATGCCACGGGACACGCCCTTGCTGAAGCTGGTGTGATCAGTGGATATGACATGACTTTTGAAGCCGCCTTAAGTAAGTTGCACTACTTACTTAGCCAAAATTATACCCCTGCGTTGATCCGTGAATTAATGCAGAATAATTTACGCGGTGAGTTGAGCTATGCTGATGAATAACAGATAAAATACTGAGGACATAATGAAAACAGCTTTACTGTTAGTCGATTTACAAAACGATTTTTGCACTGGCGGGACATTGGCAGTAAATGAAAGCGAACATGTTATTGATGTTGCGAATAAAGCAATGGCTATTTGCCAACAAAAACGGATAGATATCATTGCAAGTCAAGATTGGCATCCCGCGACACACCTTAGCTTCGCAGCTAACTCAAACACTCAAATTGGTGAAGTCGGTGAATTAAACGGCATTACACAAGTTTGGTGGCCAATTCATTGCGTACAAGGTGAACACGGCGCTCAGTTACACTCGAATTTAAACCAATCGCTTATTCGTGAAACTTTCACCAAAGGGGAAAACCCTCAAGTTGATAGTTATAGTGCCTTTTTCGATAACGATAAAATTAGCCAAACTCGTTTGCACGCATGGTTACAAGAACAGCATATCTCACATTTAATTATTATGGGAATTGCGACAGATTATTGTGTCAAATTTACTGTATTAGATGCGTTAAAACTAGGCTATTCCGTGGATGTTCTCGCCGATGGGTGTAGAGGTGTTAACCTAGCGGCCAATGATAGCCAAGAAGCCTTAGCTGAAATGCAAAAGCAAGGCGCAAGGTTAATCACTTTAGCTGACCTTCATTAGCTCATACTTTGCTGACAAGTTTTCTCATATCAGTTGAGAAAACTTGTTTTAGTGACCCTGTCACCCTTTAGCATCATATTGAATAACCAAACTTTTTGTAAAGCAGCTGTTATTCATCATTGTTTTGTGGTTTTAAGGTCGCTAACATTTCACCTTGAAACAACATTTTCAGCTCTTGTTTACTCTTCATCGTAATTTCACCGTTAGTCCCTACCGTCATATGTTCCGGGTCATGGTTATTCCGTGACTGCCACAATAGCACCATTTGTAAGCTATGTTCTTTCTGTTCCGGTGTTAACATCACCCCATCAGGCCATTTACCGAGCTCAACTGCTGTCACTAGGCGCTCATAAATTTCGGGGGTCATCACTGTCAACAATTGTTCAAGCTGCTCTGGATTAACTTCAACGCTCACGGTAAGGCTCCTTCAAATACACAATTAGCACATTATTTTATTTTTCTCGATTTCAGCTAAAAGCTGAATCGTTTTTGTTATTATCATAGAATAGCTTCAGCAACCTTCAGCTCTTTATCCACGTGTCTTTTCACCGCTATCATCATCAATAAAGCTTAATGATGCTGAATTAATGCAGTAACGCTGACCGGAAGGCTGAGGACCGTCTGGAAATACATGCCCTAAGTGCGCATTACAGTGTTGACAACGAACCTCAATACGATGCATTCCATGAGAGAAATCCTCAATGTATTTGATGGCCTCTTCATTAACCGGTTGATAAAAGCTTGGCCAACCACAACCTGCATCAAATTTGGTCTCAGACATAAATAAAGGTGTACCACAACATAAGCATTCGTACACACCGTCTTTACGGTTATGCAATAATTGACCACTAAAGGGTGGCTCTGTACCGGCTTGTTGTGTAACATAACGCTGCATCTCATTTAACTTTGAGATATCAATAGGTTGGTTATCTTTATTTGACATGTCATCCCTAAATATTTAAATGACTAAACGGTTTAATGGTTATCATACATCAATTTCAATCAACAAAAAATTAACAACATTTTCTGTAAAACTATTCTAAACTAAGATGCATCTTACTTTCCGTTTTGATTTGTGAACCGTATCACATATATCACTGATAGATGGTTTCATTATGCCGTACAATCCCGATAATACATGCGGCTGTATTTGCCGCTGAAGTGGCTGACAAATAAGCAATTGGTGGTATCAGAATTGATTTTTTTCAATAATTGACACGATTCCGCTTGACGGCTGGCAAGGTTTTGGTAACTTTAACTACAACTTAATTCACGAATAAATAGCTGGTGGAAATACTATGACTATCAAAGTAGGTATTAATGGTTTTGGTCGTATTGGCCGTATCGTTTTCCGTGCTGCACAAGAGCGTTCTGACATCGAAATCGTTGCTATCAACGACCTGCTCGATGCAGAATATATGGCGTACATGCTGAAATACGACTCAACTCATGGTCGTTTCAACGGTACTGTTGAAGTTAAAGATGGTCACCTAGTTGTAAACGGCAAAAAAATCCGTGTAACAGCAGAAAAAGATCCTGCAAACCTGAAATGGAACGAAGTCGGTGTTGACGTCGTTGCTGAAGCAACAGGTATCTTCTTAACTGATGAAACTGCACGTAAACACATCCAAGCAGGCGCTAAGAAAGTTGTTCTAACTGGCCCTTCTAAAGATGATACTCCTATGTTCGTTATGGGCGTTAACCACAAAGCTTACGCAGGTCAAGAAATCGTTTCTAACGCATCTTGTACAACTAACTGCTTAGCTCCACTGGCTAAAGTTATCAACGACAAATTCGGTATCGTTGAAGGCTTAATGACAACTGTTCACGCAACAACTGCAACTCAAAAAACAGTTGATGGTCCTTCTCATAAAGACTGGCGTGGTGGTCGTGGTGCTGCTCAAAACATCATCCCTTCATCAACCGGTGCTGCTAAAGCTGTAGGTAAAGTTATCCCTGAACTGAATGGCAAACTGACTGGTATGTCTTTCCGTGTACCTACGCCTAACGTTTCTGTTGTTGACTTAACTGTTCGTTTAGAAAAACCAGCAACTTATACTCAAATCTGTGATGCTATCAAAGAAGCAGCAGCAGGCGAGCTGAAAGGCGTTCTGGGTTACACTGAAGATGACGTTGTATCAACTGACTTCAACGGTGAAAAACTGACTTCAGTATTTGATGCTAAAGCAGGTATCGCACTGAACGACAACTTTGTTAAATTAGTTTCTTGGTATGACAACGAAACAGGTTACTCTAACAAAGTATTAGACCTGATCGCTCACATCTCTAAATAAGAGCTGTCGCGTAATCTGTCTAACTGAGCCGCCAATTGGCGGCTCTTTTGTACCGTATCCAATAACAAATTAACACTTCATATTTTCTGCTATATCGCTTATGGTTGATCTCTCATTGGATACGCTATAAACACAACTTATTTTAGAATGAATACTATTCACTGCGGCTTTAAGTATGCCGGACAGATACTCTAAATAATTCAAGTGAATGAACACCGTCAACAATGCTGCAGTTTAATGTATGACGAGTATTCACTCTGTTTCATTAACACAGGCCTAATACCATGCACGATAAACTTTTTGCATTACCGGTCATCAAACAAGTCTCCGCTTACATCACTCAACGCCAACTTGGTGAGCTTCCACTCATTGTTATCTCGCATCCTAAGGTGCGTGGGGCCGTCAGTTTACAAGGCGCCCAACTTATTGATTGGCAACCTGCGGGGCAAAAACCTTGCTTGTGGCTAAGTTCAGAGAGTGCTTTTAAAGAAGGCGTTGCTATCCGCGGTGGTATTCCTATTTGTTGGCCTTGGTTTGGTCCTGTAGCTAGTCCTAGTCATGGTTTTGCACGAATTCTACCTTGGCAATTCACTGCACATAATGAACATGAAGATGGTGTTATTTTAACCTTCACATTAACAGATACAGAATATACCCGTAAATTATGGCCCCATGAGTTCACCCTGATCCTACGAATGAAACTAGGTGAAACATGTGAGCTTGAACTAGAAAGTTATGGGGACTTCGAAACGACTGCTGCATTACACAGTTATTTCAATATCAGCGATATTCAAAAAGCCACTGTTTATGGATTAGGTGGCCACTATTTCGATAAAGTCGCAGATAAAGAAGCTTATGTAAATGAACCACTGAAATTTAATAAACATACCGACCGTATTTATTCAGAACCAGAGGAATACAGCCTCTTACGTGATGACGGATGGGCTCGTACAATAGAAATTCACCATTACCATAATAGTGATGTTGTCTGTTGGAACCCTTGGGCAGAATTATCATGCAGTATGGGCGATATGCCAAATAATGGGTACAAACAGATGGTTTGTGTAGAAACAGCAAGGATCAACGTCCCAATGAAAAGTGATGCGCAGCACCCTGCTCGCCTTTCATTAGTGATGGTCAGCCGTGATAATAAGCCGCAAGATTAATTATCCATTCTAAGCATATAAGATCTAGGCACATCAAATTTCTAGATAGATAAAATTAGCCCCTGATAATCATCATGATATCAGGGGCTAAATAATTTAATATTCTATAACGAACTTAGAATGTGTAAGTGACGCCCGTCCACATAATGGCAGAAACATCTTTATTTACCATTGGGCTATCTTTCACTTCACTTGGCAGGCGGTCAACACGGCCCATTGCGAATACCGTCCAATTTTCATCAAAGCGGTAATTCCCTGTCACCTCAACGTATGGTGTCCAACTTGAACCTGGGTTATAGCGTTTTAAACCGCTATTACGTGATTCTTTTGAAGACACGCCATATTCATAACGGTTTTGGTTCTTACTATCCCATTTAATACCCAGACCTGGAGTGATTGACCATTTGTCACCTTCAAAGCCATACAGGTAGGCAAACTCACCACGAATACCATTACTGATACCTAAAATATCACCAGAAATATTCGTTCTCAGTGTACCCCAATCAGCTTTATGACGATAAGTCAGCCCCGTCATCACCGTATCACGGCGGCGGTCTAACTCGCGCATCGCTTTATCATCATTGTCTTTAGGTTTAAAAAATTGTGGGTAATAATAAGCATCCAATGATAACTGGTCTTGTGTATCATTCCATAAATAATAACCCGCAGCTAATGTATGAAAATAGAAATTCTCACTGTCATAATTAACAATAGGCACTGGCGTGACATAATCACGGCTCTTAATTCCTTTATAAGGTGTTGACTGCGCTAATACCGAACCACCAACAGACCAAGTTCCTGCAAATGCGGCCCCAGATAACACACTCAGAGCCATCGCAAGTGTCGTTAATTTAATTGCTTTTGACATATTATATTTAACCTAAAAATAATGAGAAATAGATCACATTCTATATGTTATATCAATATAGTTGCAATCCAAACATTCTTAACCAAAATCACACGTAAAGCTAAATTTTTACTATTTTCAGTATGATTGGTTAATATTTATTCTACTTTATTTTCATAAGAAATAGGAACTCTTTTCGCAAGCGCACAAAGTAGCTCATAACCAATTGTCCCCGCTGCTTGTGCAACCTCATCAACCGGTAAATTTTGCCCCCATAACTCCACTCGCTCACCAAGTTTAACATCGTCACAATCACTAAGATCAATAGTCAGCATATCCATCGAAACAGCCCCCAGTAGTGCACAGCGCTTTCCTTTGCACCATACCGGCGTTCCATTTGCAGCATGCCGAGGGTATCCATCTGCATAACCACAAGCGACTGTTGCAATACGCATAGGTTTAGTTGATGTAAACCGGCTACCATAACCAATTGATTGCCCTGCTGGGATTTCATGGATAGCAATCACTTCTGATTGCAATGTCATCGCTGCTTTCAAACCCAACCCAAATATATCTGCAGATTTTCCACTTGGGGAAGCGCCATACAACAAAATGCCAGTACGAACCCAATCATATTGGGTTTGTTTATGCCACAATGTCGCTCCTGAATTTGCAATACAGGTTTCTAACGATAAGTGTTCGAATTGTTGAATTTGTTGGAACGGTTCTACAACACCTGTTTTGGTATCTGAATTCGCAAAATGACTCATTAACGTTAAATGGCGTATATTCGGCATTTTAAATAACCGTTGTACTACACTTTCGTATTCGCTCGGTGAAAAACCTAAGCGATTCATTCCGCTATTTAGTTTGATATAGACTGAAATCGGTGATGATAATTGAGCATTCTCAATGGCAAATAATTGCCACTCACTATGCACGCTTGTCGTTAAATTATATTGATCAATCAATTGCAAGTCTTGAGGCTGAAAAAAGCCTTCTAGCAATAGAATTGGCCCCTTCCACCCTTCTTTTCGTAACAAAATTGCTTCGTCAAAATCCAACACCCCAAAACCATCAGTTTCTTTCAGCGCTGACCAAATCTGTTTGATACCGTGACCATAGCCGTCTGCTTTCATAACTGACCAAATTTTCGATTTTCCAACATGTTGCCGTACGATAGACAAATTGTGTTGTAAATTTTGTAGATGAATAACAGCACTTATTGGGCGCGGCATTTAAATTCCTTAATACATTTAATTAATTCTAAAATTACAATGATGCCAAAACATCAAATACTTAGCGTGCCGGCGTTAAATCACCATGCGTAACCAACTTGGTATTAAAACCATCAAGATATCTAAATACCGATAAATCATCAGACGCTATCTCTGGTGTATTCCCTGAAATTATATCTGCCAGTAGTTTCCCTGCACCACAAGCCATTGTCCAACCCAATGTCCCATGCCCTGTATTTAAATATAAATTACTGTATGCAGTCGGCCCAACTATCGGAGTACCATCCGGTGTCATTGGACGCAACCCTGTCCAAAATTGTGCTTGTTCGATGTCACCACCGCCTTGATACAAATCTTGTACCACCATTTTCAATGTTTCGCAGCGTTTTTTCAGTATATTCAAATTAAACCCAACAACTTCAGCCATTCCACCGACGCGAATACGCTCATCAAACCGCGTTACTGCAATTTTGTATGTCTCATCCAAAATGGTGGAGGTTGGCGAACGCTGCTCATCAATAATCGGCATGGTTAATGAATAGCCTTTGAGTGGATAGACTGGGATTTGAACCAAACTTTGTAGTATTGAAGTAGAGTAAGAGCCCATTGCAACAACATAGCGGTCCGCTTGCAAAATTTCACCATCAATTTTGACGCCACTCACCTTATTACCTTCAGTTAAGATTTGCTCAACATGGCCACCAAATTTGAATTTAACGCCTGAGTTTTGTGCCATTTTGGCTAATTTTTTAGTAAATTGCTGGCAATCCCCCGTTTCATCATTCGGTAACCGCAACCCGCCGGTAAGCTTATGCTTAACAAATTCTAACGCAGGTTCGGCTTTAACTAGTTCATTTGATGTCAGTAATTCGTATGGAACACCTTCTTGCTGTAAGACCGCAATGTCATTGGCTGCATTATCAAACTGCTCAGCAGTACGGAAAATCTGTAAAGTACCACCTTGGCGGGCTTCATATTCAATACCTGTATCCGCTCTTAATTGACGAATACAATCACGGCTGTATTCTGCAATGCGCACCATACGGCTTTTATTCATTGCATAATGTTGAATGTCGCAATTCTTTAACATCTGCCACATCCAGCGCAGCTGAAATAACGTGCCATCTGGACGTATCGCCAAGGGGGCGTGTTTTTCAAACATCCATTTCACCGCTTTAAGAGGGATCCCAGGTGCACCCCATGGGGTCGCATATCCAGGGGATACTTGCCCTGCATTGGCGGCACTTGTTTCTTCTGCCACATCATGTTGCCTATCCACCACCAGCACTTCGTGCCCTTCTTGTGCTAAATACCACGCGGTTGTCACACCGATAACGCCTGCGCCTAACACTAGAATTTTCATCGCTTCCCCACAAAATAAAAGTCTGCACCATTTCTTTTAGGATAATATTCTAGGAAATATTTGCCAATGTGGTGAATTAACACTTTTAACAATACAGTTAAAAAATTTAAATTTGGTCACATTTTCTTTACATGTCGATATTAAATTCCAGCTTAAAATTCAAACAAAAAATAAATTAACTTAAATTCAATAGGATAAAAAAAATGAATTCTTAGTTATTTTTTAATTTAGAATTTTCTATCGATTCACGTGAGGCGCCCAATAAAATCAATTTATTTTATTAAACTAAGAAGAGGACGTTTGATGGTATTAAATACCAATAAACAAACAAAGATTGGTTTTTCACTTCATTCAAGTGAACAATGGCTATTTGGCTAAAATCTGTCAATGATTAATGATAAAAAAACCAGCATACTGATACAACACAACATGCTGGCCTTATGGGATTAATGTCAGTTAACTAGCGGCTTTGTGCTAAATCTGAAGGCATATTACTTTGCATACTATGCCAAATCATTCCGCTTTCTTTTCCATAAGTACGCACACAATCCATAATACGGTCATAGGCTTGCTCACGACAAAGATGGCTTAATTGTTGGTAGAAGTTCAACGCTAAGCGCCTCGCTTCAGGGTTCGAAAAATAATAGCGGCCAACACGGGTATACAGCCCTCTTAACCCGTTAATAATCAGACCATAAATTGGGTTACCAGATGCAAATGCAAGCCCACGGAAAATGTTATAATCCAAATCACTGAATGCATCTGAATTATCTTCCACTTTTTCCCGCCCAGCTAACACTTCTATTGATTTCTCTGGGTTATTTCGAAAGGCTGTGCGAATAAAGATTGCCGCAATATTGGTACGTACTGCCAATAAATTATCAATGAGTTGCGGCACTCTATCGTGATCAAGCCTAGCCAGTGTCTCCAAAATATTTAGACCTGACGTTTCCCAATAGTTATTCACTTTCGTTGGTTTACCATGCTGAATGGTTAACCAACCGTCACGAGCCAAACGCTGTAACACTTCTCGTAAGGTTGTTCTGGTCACACCAATTAATTCCGAAAGCTCACGCTCAGCGGGTAAAATTGAACCTGGTGGAAAGCGGTTGTTCCATATGCTCTCAATAATATACTCTTCCGCGAAACCGGCCGGACTTTGAGCTTTAATAACCATATTTTTATTATTCCAAACATTTAGACGGATATTGAGCAAATCATACCAGATTGTCATCACCTGATATAGTTAGACTAAAAATAAAGGGTGAAGCAAATCATATAATTTCCATATAATTCATACGCTCTCAATTAGCAAATATGCTTAAAATCTGTAAGAGATAAGAGTAGTATGTATAACACAGTACACGACATCCGCATAAAAGAGGATAACGAACCATAATGGATTTTAGTTTAAAAACAGCTTTTTTGAAAAATTTTCTGGGAAATTCGCCTGATTGGTACAAATTAGCAATTATTATATTCCTAATAATTAACCCTATTGTCTTTTTCTTTATCAGCCCCTTCGTTGCAGGCTGGTTATTAGTTGCTGAATTTATATTCACATTAGCAATGGCACTTAAATGTTACCCATTGCAGCCCGGCGGTCTTTTAGCCATAGAGGCCGTTCTCATTGGCATGACGACCCCGGCTCAAATTTCACATGAAATTAGCAATAACCTTGAAGTTATCTTGTTACTGATTTTTATGGTAGCGGGTATCTATTTCATGAAGCAATTGCTTTTGTTTGTTTTTACCAAGCTGTTGATAAATGTGCGTTCTAAACGAATTCTTTCCCTTGCTTTTTGTATAGCGAGTGCATTTTTATCTGCATTTTTAGATGCATTAACCGTTATTGCTGTGGTCATTAGCGTTTCAATTGGTTTTTATTCTATCTATCACCAGTATGCCTCTAACCAGTCCAGCAACACTGACCTACAAAACGATGGTTTCATTAACAATGCAGAGCAAAAACAAACCCTCGAGCAGTTTAGGGCTTTTTTACGAAGCTTGATGATGCATGCAGGTATTGGTACGGCACTTGGTGGTGTCATGACCATGGTGGGTGAACCACAGAACCTTATCATTGCAAAACATGTCAATTGGGACTTCATTACCTTCTATATCCGTATGGCTCCTGTAACCATACCCGTTTTTGTTTGTGGCTTAGTCGTCTGTTTTGTCGTTGAAAAATTTAAACTATTTGGCTACGGTGCTGAGCTTCCAGACTCTGTACGCCAAATTTTAACTGAGCACGATAAAAAACAGACGGCTAAACGTACCAAAAGAGATCTTGCACAGTTAGTTGTTCAAGGATTAATTGGTATTTGGTTGATAGTCGCCCTTGCTTTCCATTTAGCTGAAGTTGGTCTGATTGGTCTATCCGTTATCGTACTTGCTACCGCATTTTGTGGCATCACAGAAGAGCATGCATTGGGTAAAGCCTTCGAGGAAGCGTTACCTTTTACCGCTTTATTAACTGTCTTCTTTAGTATTGTTGCTGTTATTATTGACCAGCAATTATTCACCCCATTTATTCAGTTTGTATTGCAATCCTCTGAATCATCGCAACTCTCCTTATTTTATCTCTTTAATGGCCTGCTTTCTGCTGTATCAGATAACGTTTTCGTAGGGACAGTTTATATTACTGAGGCTTTAAAAGCGGCAAATGACGGTTTGGTGTCAACGGAACAATACCAGTTTTTAGCCGTGGCAATTAATACAGGGACTAACTTGCCTTCAGTTGCAACACCTAATGGCCAAGCTGCCTTCTTGTTTTTATTAACATCCGCGTTATCACCGCTGATCCGCTTATCTTATGGCCGTATGGTTTGGATGGCGCTGCCATATACCATCGTAATGACAATTGTTGGGCTATTAGGGGTAGAGTTCTGGCTAGTACCAATCACGCATTGGATGGAAAGTATTGGGTTGATAACATTCGCTCAGTAACTATACTTTAAAACAATTAGCCGTACACCAATACGGCTAATTGTAATATTAGGTAAAGCCCTATCTAAAATTGCATTATTTCACTTTAATTACTTTTTTTATCGGTCTGATAGAGGCAAAATGGGCGCATCACTCAATTAGGATACTAAGTATGTTCAGATTTTTTAACTACTGCTCACAAGGAAGAGGCGCTTGGCTACTTATGGCCTTTATTGCCTTTATACTTGAGTGTGCTGCTTTATATTTTCAGCATGTTATGAAGCTACAACCATGCGTTATGTGTATCTATGAACGCGTTGCATTACTTGGGATTATGGTTGCTGGCATAATTGGCGCAGTGGCACCGCGAAACATGGTGATACGCTGGGTTGCCATGCTTATTTGGGTTTACTCTGCTTGGCGCGGTTTAGATCTTGCATGGGAACATACCATGCTACAGCTTTATCCTTCCCCATTTGCCTCTTGTGATTTTTTCGTTAATTTCCCTGATTGGTTACCATTACAAGAATGGGTACCTGCAGTGTTTGAAGCGACAGGTGACTGTGCTGTTAGGCAGTGGGCATTCTTAGGGCTGGATATGCCACAATGGTTAATTGGCATCTTCGCGGCTTATCTCTTAGTTGCCATCATTGTTATCATCAGCCAGTTCTTCCCAGCCAAAAAATAATCTTTAAGACCCCAAATGTTACGTTCAACATTTGGGGTTTCTAAAACTTAAATCTGTTTATTGAATAACTCGTTCTAATTTCACGGGAATATTTTTATACGCAGGAATACCACATTGCGGGTCGAAATTATCTAACGAAATTAGATTATTAGCTTCAGGAAAATAAGTAGCAACGCTGCGGTCTGCCATATCATAAATCACGACAGTGAGGTTATCTAAACGGCGTTTTGTCGGTTTCTGCTCACGATCTAATGCAATGAGATTAACTTTATCCCCCGCCTCTAACTTCTGTTTTTGGGCTTCTGCACCACTGATGAAAACAACATCTCGCTGCCCAAACACACCACGGTATCGGTCATTTAACCCATAAATTGTTGTATTGTACTGATCATGGCTACGCAATGTCGCCAAAATCAATTCGCTATTTACCGCTGAATTCGGGTCTTCAATAACGCCCTCTGTCGGTACAAAGTTAGCTTTACCTGATTGCGTTAACCAACGACGCTCAGAAGCAGCGTTAGTCAGATGGAACCCTCCAGGTATTTTAATACGTGCGTTATAATCATCAAAACCAGGCAGTACCGCTTCCATCGCATCGCGGATCAAGTCGTAATTACCGATAAAATCATCCCATTCAACTTTACTCTGCGGTATTGCCGCTTTCGCTATCCCTGCAACAATCGCACACTCGGATTTAAGATAAGGGCTACAAGGTTTAAGTAAACCTTTTGATGCGTGAACCATCGACATGGAGTCTTCTACCGTAACGCATTGCACACCACTGCTTTGTCTGTCTATCTCACTACGCCCTAATACAGGTAATATGAATGTCTGCTTAGCGGTTAATAAATGAGAACGATTTAGTTTCGTTGCTGTATGGACGGCTAAATCAAGCTTTTTCATACCTGAAAAACAAGCGTCTCTATCTGGCATTGCAACTGCTAAGTTTCCACCCATACAAATTAACGCATTGGCTTTTCCTTCAGAAATTGCTTGCATACTAGCCACTGCTGCATGGCCAAATTCACTTGGTGGTTTAAAACCAAATCGTTGTTCAATTTTGTCTAAAAAGCTTTTTGACGGTTTCTCTGTAATGCCAACCGTTCTGTCACCCTGAACATTCGAATGGCCGCGCAATGGGCAAATACCCGCACCTTCGCGGCCAATATTACCTTTTAGTAGCAGTAAATTAACGAGTTGCTGCACATTTTGCGTACCATGTTCGTGCTGAGTGATCCCCATGCCATAACAAATAATGGTGCTTTTTGCCTCAATATAAAGGTCGGCAATCTCTTCAATAGACTCACGAGGTAAACCAGAAACCCTCAAGATATCTTTCCAGCTTGTTGTCTCTAAGTCATTTTTTAAAGCTTCATAACCCTGTGTATGAGTTGATATGAACTCAGTATCGAGAATAGGTTCTTTTCCTGCGTCCACAGCGGCTTGGTGCTTTTCAATCAACAACTTCATGACACCTTTAAGTAAAGCTGTGTCTCCACCGATACGAACCTTATAATAGTGCCCTGCTAAAGGTGTAGACTCTAGCGTTAGCATTTCTACCACGTCTTGCGGGTAGGCAAAACGCTCAAGACCGCGTTCTCTCAAAGGATTTATTGCAATGATTTTTGCGCCGCGTTTAGAAACTTCGCGCAATGAACTCAACATCCTTGGATGGTTAGTCCCTGGGTTATGGCCTATACAAATAACTAAGTCCGCTTTATCAAAATCGTCTAACAATACTGTCGCTTTACCGACACCAATGGAATCAGCAAGACCAACACTCGTTGGCTCATGGCACATATTTGAACAATCAGGGAAATTATTTGTTCCATATTCACGAGCCAGCAATTGATATAAGAATGCGGCTTCATTTGAAGTCCGACCGGAGGTATAAAATTCAACAGTATTTGGGTCTGAATAACTTTGTAAACGCGTACCTATTTGCTGAAAGGCCTCTTCCCATTCGATAGGTTCATATTTATCGGTTTGTGAATTATATTTCATCGGGTGAGTTAAACGACCTTCATCCTCTAAATGGAAGTCATCCCACTCAAGTAATTCTGTAACGGTGTATTTAGAAAAAAATTCCGGAGTTGTTTTTTTAGATGTCGCTTCCCAAGCAATTGCTTTTGCCCCATTCTCACAAATATCAAATGACGCTGTGTGTACAGGATCAGGCCACGCGCAGCCAGGGCAGTCAAAACCGTCCACCTTATTCATTTCAAACATCGCAATGATATCGTGCCCGACTTTCATTTGGCCGCGTAGCGCTTCTGCAACTGCTTTTACAGCCCCCCAACCTGCAGCGGGGCCATCATACTCTTCAATTTTCTTTTTCATTAGGCATTACTCTTTAATAAATGTAAACGTCTTTATATGTGCTTTTATAATTATCTAAAATATTCTTTATTATTTAATATTAGTAATTTCGTCGTTAAATATCAATAATTAAAATAAACACCTAAATAGATGCTCATAATTAGATGACCTATATATGATTAATAAAAAACATAATTAATAAAATGAAATATAGGAATATTAAATAGAATAGATTAGAATGGGAATATAGCGTTAATTAACCTCTTATTAATAATTAATAGGAGGTTAATTAACTTCATAAAAAGAAGAGTTATATGCAAGAGCCCGATTGTATAATGTCAACAGCACAACGTTTACCATTCGCAAATTGACATACGGCAGTTTGTGAACCATTTAATTCTAATGTCAATGCAGGTAAGCCCCCCGCTGACACACAAGCTTCTTGCGCACCAGGCCCTAAATTGACCACTTGCTGGGCATACTGACTCGCGGAATGTTCCACAGACTTATCTACGTTTGAGCTACCACACGCAGATAGCATGACAGATATCACCCCAGCAAGTGACATTGCTATTACTGGTTTTAAAAATTGACTAACCCGATGCCTCATTTTTGTTTCCCCAATCATGCTGCCTGAATATCCTGCACCAACGGTTTAGTGCCCACCACTTTTTGAAAATAAATTAATGACTAAGACACCAATAATAATTAATAGCATACCAATAATTGCAGGTAAATCGAGTTTTTGGTTGTAAATATAAATTGCAGCGATGGAAACCAACACAATTCCCAAACCTGACCAAATTGCATAAGCAATACCTAATGGCATGGTTTTCACCACCTGTGAAAGCCCCCAAAAAGAGACTGCATAACCGATAATAACAATCAAAGACGGCCAAAAACGACTAAAACCATCAGATGCTTTTAATGTTGTCGTTGCAATGACTTCAGCAATAATAGACATCAATAAAAAACCTAGACCCTTCATTGTCTTTCCTTATTATTAGAATGAGTTACTCAGGTAACAACAAAAAAGCTCTGTTTATCATTAAAATAACACAGAGCTTTCATCTTTACGTCATAATGAAATGCGAGTTAGTGATTTGCAGCAGCGCCTATTCTATCGCTAAGGGTGTCACTATAGCGCCTGAATAAATAGACACATAATGCGAAAGCTATAAGACCAATCACACCACCAATGTAACCAATCTGAGTCATCCCCATATGGACAATAACTTGATTACCTAGCAGCGCCCCTGCACCAATACCGATGTTGAAAATTCCAGAGAAAATTGACATTGCCAAATCGGTGGCATCTGGAGATAAATCAATCACCTTAACTTGCATCCCTAAACCAATGCACATCATTGCCATTCCCCAGAACACCGATAACATCACCAAAGACCAAACATCTCTGCCTAATGGCATCAGCAATAATAAACAAATCGTCATAAATGCGATTGCTGCGGGTAAGAATGATAATGAAAACTTGCTGCTGTAGCGACTGAATATGACGCTGCCAACAATACCAGCTCCACCAAAAATCAGCAGGAGTAAAGTTGCAAAATTTTGGCTTTGTAATGCAACTTCTCGAACAAAAGGCTCAATATAACTGTAAGCCGTAAAATGTGCGGTTACTGCTAACACCGTTAATGCAAACATTCCAACGAGTGCCGGCCGTTGAAATAGCATAGGCACACTTTTTAACGAACCGGAATGTTCACTTGGTAACCGAGGTAAAAAACGGATCAAGACAACCATAGTAAACAATGCAATAACACCGATACCTAAGAATGTCGCTCGCCAACCTAAGAATTGCCCAACCACTCTGCCAAGGGGAAGACCTAATACTGTCGCTAATGCAGTCCCCGTCGCTAATAATCCAAGTGCTTGAGCTTTTTTACCTGCGGGGGCAACCCGAATAGCCAACGATGCCGTAATTGACCAAAATACAGCATGAGATAAAGCCACACCAATACGTCCTGCAATTAAAATATCAAAACTCCATGCAAAACCAGAAATAATATGGCTAAGAATAAAGATAACAAATAAGAAGCCTAATAATTTACGGCGCTCTATTTTACTGGTTAATAACATTAAAGGTAGCGACATCAAAGCCACAACCCACGCATAGATTGTTATCATCAAACCAGTATGTGCGACCGTCATATCAAAGCTTTTTGCAATATCACTGAGTAATGCAACAGGTACAAACTCTGTTGTATTAAAAACAAATGCAGCAACCGCTAATGCTATTACACGGATCCAAGCTGTTTTTCTAGAAACTTGCGTCATATTTCTTTTAGCCTTCACTTTCCCACAAATAACAGATACCAACAGCTTAATTGGATGTAAAAATTGCTGCAAAAAGACATTGGTATTTAGTACAGGATTGAGTCGTTACTGAGCAACCTCTGTTGCCAATAACTCTTTTTGTGAATTGTATCACAATTTTTTATTGTTCATAAAGACTCCTTCCTACCTACTGGCAAGAAAAACCGCGGGCCTAGTAATTATTAGCGCCTCCTACATCCTATTTAATCGTTCGTTCAAATTTAACGCATTAATCTGAATATTTATAACATTCAGTTATCTGAAAACACATAGTATTACTTTCTATGCTACAATCTTGCTATTATTTTTTATGCTTAAAGGACCTTTTTAATGAAAAACCATTTTCCTACTGAACCTAACGTTAATACTTTAGCGGATGAAGTTACTTGTCTAAAAAATTTATTGACGCATATGTTGAAAGCTATCGGCCAAGCTGATGCAGGTAAAATTTTAATCAAGATGCAACGTGAAATTGCACAAATGGAAGACGAAAAACAGGCAGAAACCTATAAAAACACGTTAGAACAAATAAAAACAGGGTATCGCCAATAGATTATTTAGCGATAAATGCTATTTTAAGGATATATATACTATTGAGTGGTTTAAACTGCACAAATAACTAAGTTTTAATCATGAAAATCATCTATCTTTATTCATGAATTAAACCATTCTTTATTCATTTAGCTCCCCCTTCAGAACCCTATGAAGGGGGCTTTTTTTTCTACAACTTATGCATTATTCCGCTTATAAATATCTTGGCAATGCTGAATATATTCATCAACTGTCGTATCAGCGGTTTGTTTATCCCAGCTTTTCTGCTCTTCAAAAGCCCACACTTGAAATGTTTGCCCTAAGTTAGCCCCTGACATGCCAACTTGCTTATAGACTCGATGGTAAAAACCTTGCTCAGAATGATAGATCTCAAATTTAAATGGAACTAACCTAGCGGGGTTTGTCGTTGTCAAAAATTCATTACCAAACAATAACGTTTTCTCCAGAATATCCATTCTATCCCCTTGTTTAATTTATAAAATACGCATGGTTTACAACTTCTTTTCTAAGCATAGCGCATTTAACGCCATTCCGTAATTTTACCGATAAAAATAGATGATTTATATATTACCCATCGATAAGCTTTATGAATAAGAGGGGGATATTGAAGAAATAATAAGCTTCATCATTAAAATGAAGCTTATTATCAATCGATTATGATTTATTGTCGTACAACTGTTTTGCCATATCAATGCTATCTGCGTTCACATCTTTTATATGGTCTCGTGTTAACCGATAAACAACAGGGCTTAAAAGTAACAGAGCAATTAAATTAGGGATCGCCATCATAGCATTTAGTGTATCCGCTAATAACCAAACAAAATCAAGTGATTGCGTTGCACCAATTGGTAAAGCTATTAACCATAAAACTCGGTACGGTTTTATTGCTCGCAACCCGAATAAATATTGCACACATTTTTCGCCATAGAAACTCCAACCCAAAATGGTGGTGAATGCAAATATGGCTAATGCAATAGCAACAATGTAATTTCCACCTGGAATGGCTGTTTGGAATGATGATGCGGTTAGTGTCGCTCCGGTTTCACTGGTCAGCCAGCCACCAGTAATAATGATGGTTAATCCTGTAACAGAACACACAATGATAGTGTCAATGAATGTCCCTAACATCGCAATAAGCCCTTGGCGAATAGGATTTTGTGTTTTTGCAGCAGCGTGGGCGATAGGTGCACTTCCCAAACCCGCTTCATTGGAAAACACGCCTCGTGCAACCCCAAAACGTATTGCAGCCCATACCGCCGCACCTGCAAACCCACCTTGAGCAGCGACAGGGTTAAAAGCTGAGGTCACGACCAAAGAGAGCGCACCTGGGATCTCCTTAAAATAGATACCAAGCACAATGACACCTGCGCCAAAATAAGCCACAGTCATAAATGGGACAAGTTTTCCTGCAACATCAGAGATACGTCGTAATCCACCAATCAATACCGCACCGACTAATAAAACTAATACCCCCGCCGTCAACCATTTATGCACACCAAAGTTACTTTCTAGTACATCTGCAACAGAGTTAGCTTGTACCGTATTTCCGATACCAAAGCTAGCACATGCACCGAAAAAGGCAAACAGCGTTCCTAACCAAATCCATTTAGGGCCTAACCCATTTTTAATGTAGTACATTGGGCCACCAATATACTGGCCATATTTATCCACTTCACGAAAACGAACTGCTAACACGGCTTCGGAGTACTTAGTTGCCATTCCGACCAAAGCCGTCATCCACATCCAAAATAACGCGCCAGGCCCTCCCATGACGACCGCAGTTGCGACCCCAGCTATATTCCCCGTGCCAATAGTGGCCGATAACGCTGTCATTAATGCGTTAAAAGGTGATATTTGCCCCTCACCTCGTGACTCATTCTTTTGAAACAATAGCTTAAAGCCTGTTCCAATTTTTCTTATCGGTAGGAATGCAAGCCGAATTTGCATATAAATGCCAACGCCTAAGATCCCAACAAGCATTGGTACTCCCCACACCACACCATTTAGTTCACTTAACCACGTCGTTATCAAATCCATCCTACCCCCAATTAATTCATATCAATTAACATATCAATAAAATTCATAACATTTCCTTATCAATCTAATAAAGATTAAAAGTAGAATAAAAGCGAACAAAATTTCTAAAATTCATCATTTAAAATAAAAGATTGTGAGTAAGCTCACTTGTGATTTATCAATTGCAGTTATAAATACAATTAATTGCGAGTCGTCATTAAAATTGAGTTAATTGAATATGGGTTGATATTTTTGAGGGGATATGTGTCACATACTGTTTCAATAAAAAAGCCCAGTAATTAAACAATTACTGGGCAGATACTAAAATCATTGTCTACTTAAAGCTAACTTTAGACGATTATTTAGGCTACTTTAAATATTCACCTGAACGTAATGCTTCGATACGTTTGTCTAATGGTGGGTGCGATAAAAATAATTCACTGAATGCTTTACCACGACCATTGATACAAAATGCCATCAAACGACCTTCTTCTTGTGGTTCATAGCTCGTTTTTAACCGTTGCAATGCCGCTATCATCTTTTCACGCCCCACTAATTTTGCCGAGCCAGCATCCGCGTGGAACTCACGGTAACGAGAGAACCACATAGTAATGATGCTCGCCAAAATACCAAAGACGATTTCAAGCACCATGGAAACCGCAAAATAGACCATTGGGTTACCATTGCTACTTTCACTTTCGTTATCACTGTTGGACATAAAACCTGCCGCAACCTGTGCAATAATACGTGAAATAAAGATAACGAACGTGTTCACCACACCTTGCAATAAGGTCATCGTTACCATGTCGCCATTTGCGATATGGCTAATTTCATGAGCAATTACAGCTTCAGCTTCATCACGGCTCATATTTTCTAATAACCCGGTACTCACCGCGACAAGCGAAGCATCACGTCGCGCGCCCGTAGCAAACGCATTGATATCTGGTGCATGATAAATAGCCACTTGTGGCATCTTAATACCAACTTGTTGTGCTTGGCGCTCAACGGTTGATACTAACCACTGTTCCATTTGGTTACGTGGCGTTTCGATAACCTCACCGCCCACTGATTTCAGAGCCATCCATTTGGACATTAATAGTGATATGAAAGCACCACCAAAACCAAACAGACCAGCCATGATCATAAGACCTTGGACACTACTCCCTCTGATCCCAGTTAAACTTAGGATTATCCCAAACACAAACATAACTGCTAAGTTTGTGAGTAAGAATAAAGCAATTCTCATCATTTTTTATGTATTCCTTGGTAAAAACAAATATACGTAGAATTTACTTTATAAATAAGGTTTTTTCACACTTTTTCAAGTGCATTAACGCGAAAACCCTAAAAAATAACATAACTTTACATAGCTACATGCAAAACTCATTGGTATCTGCTAATTAAATGATAACTTTTGATGGTGAAATTTTTAACCATTTGTTTTTTTAGGTTCATTTTATAACCATCTAAATTTAAAGTTATTTTTCATTGAAACGATAAAGCTAGTTTGTCAATCACCAAAAACAATTTAGTGTATTTATCTATCTTATCATCCACTTTGCTTGTCAAATGAATGAATATTCAATTTTACTTTTATTTTATTAAAAAATAATGCCACATTAAGTGGCACTATTATGTTTTATTGTAATTTGCAGTTTTATTTTCGAACTAATTAGTTTTCTCTTTAGTCGATTTTGTTGCTTTCTCTTTTACGGCTTTTGCCGATTCTTTGTCTGTCCCTTTACTAACTTTATCTTTTACGTCTTTAACTTCTTTATCCGCAGCTTTGCTGGCCTTCTCTTTTACTGTCTTAGCTGTGCCAGATGCTTTATCACTTGCCTTGTCTGCTTTATCAGAAACGGTTTTACTGGCTTTGTCACTACTGTTTTTTATTGAGTCAGAAACCGATGATTTACTTGATTGCTTGACAACGCCTGTGCCAATCACCGCTCCAGCCGCTTTCGCTTTACTGTTAATATCGTTTTTTAATTCTATCGTACACACTTGCTCTGAACGGCTTGTTGACCCGTCATTACAGATAAACTTCTCCCCGTCACAACGGTCAATTCCTCCTTTACTTCCAGAACAAGGGTAATTTCTTGCATTCGCTGTATTAATAGATGCAACCATCATCACACTAACAGCCATTAATCCTATAAATAATTTACGCATGGTAATGCCTCATTGATAAGGAAACTATACCAAAAGTTTAGGATAAATTAAGTAAAGGTAAAGAAACCTATAGTTAATTATTAATTTCAGTTAGTCATTTTAAAAAATAAAGTAAACAAAGCATAAAACTGCATTAATTTGGGGACTATTTACTAAAAATATCATATTAACAATACATTAATGTTTAGCTTATATTTTGCGATAGCTATTAAGATGGTACAGGAAAACTTAAAAAATTAAGCCAGCTTAGGCGCTGGCTTAATTTGACAAATAATAAGAGGAAATTATTTATTATTTGATAATAACTTAGTATGTTGATTCGCTAAATCGACCGCCATTTTAACCGTTTCATCGAGGTATGGATCTGGCCCTTCGTAATCTTTAGGTAAATCATCAATTGATTTCAATAATGGTTTACCTTCTCGAGTATTACGTTCATTTATACGTTTCAATTTTGTCGCTTCAATTTCTGAATCTTCTTTTTGTCGCTCAGCATAGTTGAGTGAAATACGATTCTTACTCTCTTTGTTAACTTTATAGCGCGCAATATCTTCATCAATATAGTTGAACTCAGGATCTTTGCTAATACGCGCCAAATGCTGCGTTTTTATTGGCGATAAATCAGAAGAAACATCACCAACAGGCGTATATTTTGCCGGTGGAATGCTATCCCATGGCAATGCGTTGTCCTCAAAACTTTCACCTGTTTCAGCTGGATCCTGGCCTGTAGGCATGACCACATCAGGAGTCACCCCTTCACGCTGTGTACTTCCACCATTAACTCGGTAAAATTTCTGAATAGTATACTGAACGGAACCTAATGAAGGCCATTCTGGTTTTAGCATTTGATCGTAAACACGACTTAAACCACGGTGTTGCTGAACGGTTCCCTTACCAAAAGTCGGTTCACCGACAATCATCGCCCTACCGTAATCTTGCATTGCCGCAGCAAAGATCTCTGATGCGGATGCACTAAAACGGTCGACTAAAACAACAAGAGGACCTTTATAGTAAACAACGTCATCATCATCGATATCTTGGCGAACTTGGCCGTTATTATCACGAACTTGCACAATTGGCCCTTTCGGAATGAACAAGCCAGATAAAGAAACCGCTTCGGTTAATGCGCCACCACCATTACCGCGTAAATCGATAACCAATGCGGAAACATTATCTTTTGCCAAGTTTTGTAATTGGGTTTTAACATCATTTGTTAAGCCGACATAAAAACCAGGAATATCTAAAACAGCAACTTTATCTTTACCTTGCTGTTTGATTGTCAGCTTGACTGCTCGGTCTTCTAGCCGGATCTGCTCCCGAACTATGGTGACAATATGTGGCTTCGCCCCTTTAGTATCAGAAACGACTTCTAACCGAACTTTGCTTCCTTTCGGGCCTTTGATTAAAGCAACCACATCATCAAGACGCCAGCCAACCACATCAACAATCGGTTTACCCGTTTGGCCTACACCGATAATTTTATCACCAACTTTTAGCTCTTTACTTTTAGCCGCAGGGCCTCCAGCAACTAACGAGTTGATAACTGTATTTTCGTCATCTTGCTGTAATACCGCACCAATTCCTTCTAATGATAAACTCATTTCTGAATTGAATTGTTCTGTATTACGAGGCGATAAATAACTTGTGTGCGGATCGATTTCACGAGCGAAAGAGTTAACGATCAATTGAAACACATCTTCACTTTGCGCTTGCGTTAAACGCCTCAACGCAAAGTTATAACGCTTTGTCAGTTTCTCTTTGATTTCTTTGTCATCTTTCCCTGATAGTTTTAAATTCAACCAGTCATAACGCACTTTTTGGTCCCAAAGATGATCAAGCTCTTGCTTGTCTTTGGGCCATGGTGATTTAGAGCGGTCAACTTCAATTGAATCAGTCGCATTTAAATCGATGGGTTGCTCTAAACGAGCTAGTGCATATTTAAAACGCTCGAAACGTCTTTCCTGAGACAGGTTATACAGGTCATAAAACGGATCTAATTTGCCATCCTCAAGCCACTGACCGACTTTGCCTTTATCTTTGGCGTATTGGTCAATATCGGATTGAAGTAAAACATTATGACCGAAATCTAACATATTAAGATAACGGTCAAATATCTTCCCAGAAAACGCATTGTCTAAATCAAATTGACGATAATGTGAGCGAGTAAACCGAGATGTGACTCTTTCACTCACTGTACCGTGTTGTACATTCTGTTTTAAGACAGGTAACTGAGCCGCAGTGACCGGAGCCACTGCTTGAGTATTAGCGACTGCACTGCCGAAAGTCGCTAGACTAACCACCAGTGCAATTTTAAGAAGTTTGTTCATGACCTGATTGACCTCCGTATCAGAACTTTAAATGTTCCGCGCGTACAATCATTGCCAGCCCTGTTGGCAATTGAACCCTAACACCGTCTTTTGCAATTTCCAGCACAGAGGCGTCCATCACACTAGTGCCCACTTTCACTTTCAAAGTTTGGCCAATCTGTAGTGCGTTGATATCAGTCACTGATTTCAGTTTTTGCTCTGGAGCTGGTGTATTACGACGAGAGTTCTTAGATGATGTATTTTGCGGACGTTCTTTATTCTCTGTTGGACGGCGGCGAGGTGCTCTTTCTTTAGTTGCATCTTGAGTACGCGGTGTTTTTTCACCCGTTTTTTGTGCAACTGGGCGTTTCTGTGCTTTCTGTTCAGCACGTTGTGCTTGAACGCGAGCTTTAGCCTCAGATAATTGTTGGCGCGCATGAGCAATATGTTCTGCGTCTAATTCGCCACAATCTTCACCGTTTAGGTCAACGCGTTTAGCGCCCTCTTTAACACCGTAAAGATAACGCCAGCTAGAAGTATACATGCGTAATGCAGAACGCAGTTGCGTTTTGCTAATACCATCTTCTTCTTTTAAGCACCCTACGATGTCTTGAAAAATTCCGACTTTTAACGGACGTGCTTCGCCTTCAGCGATAAAACAGCGAGGAAAACGCTCTGCTAGAAATGCGATAACTTCTTTACTACTATTCAACTTAGGTTGATTTTCCATGAAATTTCCTGATAACAACGATTTTGCCAACCTCACGGGCATGAACAAGCCGACATTATAATCGTGTTGCTGACAATTGCCACGTTACTATTAATTTAACTGACCATTATTTAATGATATTTAGGCATAGAACACATTGCCAAGTGTTGACACAACTGACTTACAAGGTGTTGTAACCCTTTTTCGTCTTCCTGGTCGAACTGGCTAATATTTGGGCTATCGATATCTAAAACCCCGATAGTTTGCCCATTAACTACCAAAGGAAAGACAATTTCTGCGTTACTTGCTGCATCACAGGCAATATGACCTGGGAATGCATGTACATCTTCTATACGCTGAACTTGGTTATTGGTAAAGGCTGTTCCACAAACGCCTTTACCAAAAGGGATCCGAACACATGCAACTTTACCTTGGAAAGGACCCAACACTAATTCTTGCCCATTACTGAGATAAAAACCAGCCCAGTTAACACCTTCTAAACATTCATATAATAATGCGCTGGTATTTGCTAAGGTTGCAATTAAATCATACTCACCTGCAAGTAGAGCAGAGAGATTGTCTGAAAGTTCAAGATAATACTTCTTTTTATCCATAATTATTTCTTGTAATAATCAAGCAATTAATCAAATATTTGTAAGCGTAGCCCTAAGATTACCAATTTGTCACTTTGAGGTAAATTCTTTTACACTAGATTACATCTAGGTAACCACCTAAAATGAGTCAATATGAGCCACATTAATCACACTGATTTGCTTTTTCAACGCTGTAATCATTGCAATCAGAAGCTACTAACGCCTCAATTCAGCATACGGCAAGTCGTTGTTTGCCCTCGCTGTTTTAGCCAACTTAATGATGGGCGATCTTGGTCACTTAATCGTTTATCAATACTGGCTATCACATTATTGATGCTTGCCCCCATTGCATTTTGGCAACCTCTCATTTCTATTCATTTATTAGGAAGCCAAATCAACGCAAATGTCATTGAAGGTATTCGCTTAATTAATCAACAAGGGGACCCATTTACCGCCAGTATAGTGGCTTTTTGTGCTATTGCCGCCCCCTTATTATTACCAATTTTAATTTTATTGTTACCTATTGGTCAGCGCATCAATTTGAATCTCCGGCCGATCCTTTTAGTGCTTGGACATATCAAAGAGTGGGTTATGTTAGATGTTTACCTGATAGCATTGGGTATTGCCGCCATTAAAATGCAAGATTACGCGAGTGTATTTATTGGCCATGGCTTAGTCGCTTTTATTACCATGTCTATTCTCAGCTTATTAATTCTCATCCATATGAACCTAGATGAGTTATGGCACAAATTTTATCCCACTAATAATAAAGAAGCGCAAGATAGCACACTAGCCTGCACTGCCTGTCATTACACTGGGCCTGCGAATTGGAATGGGAAATGCAGACGATGCCATCGTCCTCTACATTTTCGGGAGCCTCATAGCTTACAAAAAACCTGGGCCGCACTAATTGCAGCCATGGTATTATTATTTCCTGCTAATTTAATGCCAATTTCTATTTTTTATCTCAATGGACAGCGCTTAGAGGACACCATTTATTCTGGAGTCGTTTCTTTAATTGATACAGGCAACTGGCCAATCGCAATTATTGTATTCATCGCCAGTATACTCGTTCCATTTATTAAGATTATTATCATGATATTGCTACTGTTTTCTGTCCATTTCAAAAGCAATACTGACCCTATTCTACGTATGAAATTACTTAAGTTTGTTTCATGGATTGGTCGTTGGTCCATGCTAGATTTATTTGTCATTGCTTTAATGATGACACTCGTTAATCGAGATCAGCTGATGTCTTTTACTATGGGGCCTGCTGCTCTGTATTTTGGTTCAGCCGTTATTTTAACTATTTTGGCTGTTGAGTGGTTAGATAGCCGTTTAATTTGGGATTCTTATGGAAAATCAAAACCCGCAAAATGAACCCTCTGAGGAAATATCAGAAGCCATATTACGTAAACGCAAGCAAATTTCGCCTTTCTGGCTGCTGCCTTTAGTCGCTATTTTCATTGCGGGCTGGCTTTTGTTTCAGCATTGGGTTGAACGAGGAACGGATATCACGATTGAATTTACATCTGCACCTGGTGTTGTCGCCAATCGAACGCCTATCCGATACCAAGGTGTTGAAGTTGGTTTAGTGCAATCTGTTGCTATCAGTAAAAATATGAAAACCATTATTGTGACCGCTAGTGTGAATAAAGACATGCGACCGGCTTTGAATTCAGGCACTAAATTTTGGTTAGTCACCCCCAAAGCATCATTGGCTGGCGTTTCTGGCCTTGATGCTCTGGTTGGTGGAAATTACATTGGCATGTTACCCAGCACAGGAACAGAGCAGTTCTCTTTTGTTGCACAAGATACGCCCCCACAACTCAATATTGATAAAGGTGAGTTACTTATTCACCTTACAGCTCCAGATCTAGGCTCATTGAATGAAAACTCCCCTATTTATTACCGGAAAGTGCCTGTTGGTTATATTTCGGACTACACTATTTTGCCTGATAACAAGGGTGTTTCCATTTCTGCGGTAGTAAAAAAGCCTTATGTTAACTTAGTCCGCAAAGAGAGCCAATTTTGGAATGTATCAGGGCTTCAAGGCAATTTTGACCTTAAGTCTGGTGCCAGTCTAAAAATGGAAAGCCTTTCTGCAGTTATCAATGGCGCGATTGCCTTTGACTCACCGCAAAACAGCCCACAAGCAGAAGAAGGACAACAATTTGTCCTACAAAGTAGCAAAAAGATAATCAAAACCGAAGAGGAAGACGGTAAATCCCCCCTTACGGTAGCACTTTGGGCGCATGACACTTACGGTGTCGATAAAGGTCAACCTATTGTTTATAAAGGTATTCAAATTGGCGAGGTGTTACAGCGTCACTTGGCTACTGAGAAAGTCAATTTTAGTATCTTGATATATGATGAGTTCAAACACCTTGTGCGTGAAGATAGTAAATTTGTTGCTAATAGCCGGGTGGATATCCAATTAGGTCTTAATGGGGTGCAATTCCAAGGTGCTACTCCTCAAGAATGGCTAGATGGCGGCATCCATCTAATTGCAGGACAAAGTAAAGAGAAACTCCCCGAAACGTTTCCTTTATATCGTAGTGATGATAATGCAAAAGCGGGTATTTTAGGGGCTTTACCTCCCACCACTATCACCCTCAACACGACTACATTACCAGACATTCAAGCTGGCTCTGTTGTTCTTTATCGCCAATTTGCCGTCGGCAAAATCATTGCAATTAAACCGACCAAAGTCGGGTTTGCGATCAATGTAAATATCTCAAATGAATATCTTCATTTACTCACTGAGAACAGTGTGTTTTGGGCTGAAGGTGGCGCAAAAGTTCAACTTAATAGTAACGGTTTAACCGTTCAAGCGGCCCCTCTGAGCCGAGCCATTAGCGGTGCAATTAGCTTTGATAACCTTGATGGTAGCGTCGCCAATACTGCTCGACAGCATACACTTTATCCAAATGAGACCTCTGCGAAAGCAATAGGAAGCATCATTACTCTGACAACATTTGATGCATCAAAACTCTCCGAAGGTATGCCAATCCGTTACTTAGGTATAAATATTGGCCAAATTGAATCATTAAAATTGTCATCTGATAAACGTGAAGTGCAAGCAAAGGCGATCCTATACCCTGAATATGTCAGTACTTTTACTAAACTAGGAAGTCGCTTCGCTGTTGTAACCCCTGAACTATCTCCCGCTGGTTTAAATAATTTAGATAGTATATTGCAACCATATATTAGCGCAGAACCGGGACGGAATAATAAAACCCGTTATCAGTTTGAATTACAAACCGCCAATATTACAGACTCGCGCTATCTCGACGGTTTAACTATTTACCTTGATGCTAGTGATGTCGGGGCCATTCAGGTTGGCACGCCTATTTTGTTTAGAGGATTAGAAGTCGGTGTCGTTACAGGTCTATATTTGGGAGAGCTTTCCGATCGCGTATATGTTGCAACACGTATTGGGAAGGAATACCAATATCTTATTCGCAGCAATACCGAGTTTTGGCAATCCTCCGGTTTTAATTTTTCCTTTGGCTTAACGGGTGGCGTTGCCAAAAGCGGAACGTTCAAACAGTTTGTGCGTGGTGGTATCTCCCTTGCAACACCGCCATCAGTGCCTTTAGCCCCACAAGCTAAACCTGAACAGCATTTCATCCTAAAATTAGAACCCCCTAAAGATTACATGGCGTGGGGAACGTCTATCCCTAAAAAATAACCACTATTAGGGTGCATATTAACCACATATTGCACCCTTTCCTAACACACACCATAAAAATTATTTTGGAAATTAATTCCATTTATACTATGCTTAACTTCGTTGGGCTGATTATATATGGTTAAAATGGATAAAGTGAGGTGCAGTTATGTGTATTGTGAAATTGAAAATATCTTCCTATGAAATTAATGATGCGATTATGGCTTCCCACAAAAGCGATACCGTCAGTATTCCATGTGATTCTGATACTGACTTCTGCATGCAACTTGATGGGTGGGACGAACATACAAGTATTCCGGCAACTTTAGATGAGAAACCAGTCTTACTCTACCGTGATCGCTATGACAAAGAAAATCATCATTGGGTGATGAAACTGGCTTAATCGTTTTGTTACTATGCTTAGGTGAGTGACTAAAACTTAGGCGAGTGGCTAAGCATATAAATGAGCAGGAACTAATAAGCTGATATGAAATGAGAACGAACAAAATAATAGGCAAAAAAAGAGGCCTGGTAGATTCCGATTACCGGGCCTTGGGAAATGGCTCTGGCAGAGCCGTGCGCTAAAATTGCCATTGAGACGTAACAAAGTACACTCTAATACTAGCTTTCAATGCACGTTCTTACCATGTTTATTATCAATAATTTCACATATTATTAACACAATTTATTTCTTAATTTTCTAAAGTTGAACTATTTGTTTAATAGGTTGAACCTATGCATGCAATAACTCAAACCTTTCAATCAATCAACATATTGAATAATATTGATAATTTTCTAATTCCCCACTTTCCTATAGGCTGATAATTTTAATTGGCAATACACTTAATTGACCACACACAATTTTTCAGCGGCTTCTTTTATAGGCAAGATTCTTTCCTCTACTGACTTGGCGCTATCAATAGGCTTAAGTAGTACATCAATAGGCTGCGCTTTTATCTCTTTCTTATTCATCAGTTCAGTCGCTATTTCATTGAGTGGATATTGCATTAATGTGGCCGGGTTAATGACGACCAAAGCCCCATTATGGCGGCACTCTAACATGACCTCCTCACGAGTAAATGGCCAATCAGCACCAAATTGTTTTTTACTCACGGATGTTAACGGTGCAGAAAAAGCTGTACTCACAGTTCCACCCAATAATAGAGAGCAAATAATGAGTTTAAGTTTCATGGTAGTGACCTTATTAAACATTGAAGATATCGTTGCATATTATCAATTAAATATAAAAGTTTAGCTAGATTGGTTGGTAGCTTGCAAAAATCGCCACAGAAAGGATCGCCATAGTGCCTAACAGTAACTCAACCCAACTGTTAATGATTAGGTAATTTACCCGCCCTTTTTGCCTAATGATCGGAACAATGTAGTAGCGATTGATAATAGCTAACAAAAGCATTCCCCCCACTAAAATGATCTTAAACCAAAGTAGTGATTGGTATTCTGACCCAGAGTAGTTTAATGGCCAACCTGGCAAGAGAGTTACCGCACTGATGATCCCCGTTATGATAACCAGTGCAACGGCGATATGGCCAAAACGCGAAAAACGCATCATGGTATTCACAATTTGTTTATCCATCCCTTCAGCCATCTCTTTTTTATTGCGTAAAAATTGAATGCAAATTAAAAAAGGCCACAAACCACCAAACCAATAGGCAGAACTAATAAGATGAACAAACTGATTAATACGATGAAGCATTCCGATTGCGCCATCATGCATCGCCGCGTGCCCAATAAAAGCATGCAGACCGAGTAGGATTAGCGAAAAGAGCAATATTAACTTTAATCGTAATTTGATAGGTTTTACAAATAAAACCAAAAGTAATGAAACGGATGACAAAAGTTCCCAACGCCATATTTGACCAAATGACGTCCCTAATACCCCTTGCCATATCTCCCAGTCGATACTATCTTCCCAACCATCACCCATCAAACCTGCTTGCGCAAGCATCCAGCTAAAGGCCGTTAACACTGTAACGATGGCGCAGAAGAAAATGCCTTTATTCAGATAGCGGCTTAGTAAATAATTAAATGACCCGCGACTAAGCACCACTGCAAATATTGACATTCCGCACATCAATATTGCAGCGATAAAATGAACAAAGCGAATAAGTGTGTAAAAAGCTTCTAGTGACATATTATTTCACTGTAAAGCTATACGTTCCTTTTGTTTTGTGTCCATCGACAGAAACAACGCTCCAATTAACATCATATTTCCCAGCAATGAGCTTGTCTTCAACAGGAACGATCACTTTTGTATCGTTACTTGGGTCTAATATTGCTTTACCCGTTTTCACAATTTTATTTTCAGGCCCAATAATACTGACTTTAGTGAAATTAACTTCGATACCTTCAGAAAAGCTTAATGAGATAGACTCTGGCGCTTGTTCTACTGCTGTACCTTCAGCAGGAAGCTGGTCTTTTAAATGCGCATGTGCAAATGCTTGCTGGAAAGACATTCCTAAAAAAAGAACGGCAACTGCGCTGAGTTTGCGCCATGAAGATTTAATAGGGTTAATTGGCATAGTAACCTCTTAATTTGCAGGTGAATTTAGAATAATTGCCAATCATTATACGGAAAACAAACCATTTTACCGCTTAAAAATGGGTTTTATCGCCCTATCCTGTGAGTTTTCACACAAAATGAAAAGAAAAAGACTTATGAACATTGAATTACCGTATTCATGTCCATAAGTCTAGGGAGCTTTATATCAAGTTGAAATAAAAACGATGTTTCTATTTACTGGTGTTTCGATTAAACATGTGTTGCTGCTGACAGGTTTTTTAAGTCTTTATCTAGCAAGAAGAGTGCTTTACCAGACTCCCCCACCATATCCAGTTTATCCAGAACTGATTTAAATAATTTCTCTTCTTCATGTTGCTCTGCAACATACCATTGTAAGAAGTTAAATGTAGAATAATCTTGTGTTGTCATTGCTAAATGAGCCAATTTATTAATTTCACGGGTGATTAATTGCTCATGTTCGTACGTTTGGTTGAATACATCGCTAATTGATTTGAAATCAACTGGTGGCGCTGCAATTTGCCCTAACAGTGGCAATGCACCTGTGTCACTAAGATAATCAAATAAACGCTGCATATGTTCCATTTCTTCTTGAGAGTGTGCTTTTAAGAACGCAGCAGCGCCTTCATAGCCTTTGTCACTACACCAAGCACTCATTTGCAAATAAAGGTTTGCAGAGTAAAATTCAAGGTTTAATTGCTCGTTTAATTTTTTGACCATATCTGTAGTTAACATATTTATGCCTTATCGGTTAATCATTGATGAGTATATTATGCACAGTATTACAATAATTAAAACCCTAAAACAATCTTAAAACAAAAAAATCCAATTTACTGATAATTAATAACTTTTATTAAAAACAATAATAATCAATCTCATTATCTTTTCCTGTTTTTTCTTAATAACTAAATATATAAATGGATAAATTTAACCCTTATTTTTCATTATTCCAATTAATGTATTGAGATTTTTTCTCATTATCCAGTTACAATAATAAGGGATAAATTTAACCGTAGAGATCAAATATGAGTCACAATCTTGCTTTATTGCCTAAAGATGAAATGGATAAGGTCAATGTCGACCTTTTGGCTTCCGGTGTTGCATTTAAAGAGCGCTATAATATTGCCATCATCGCTGAAGCTGTTGAGCGAGAACAACCTGAACATTTAAGAGAATACTTCAGGGAGCGACTAGTATACTACCGCCAGCTATCACAGAATTTTGCACGTATGCCTTATGAGCCGCGAAATCGCTAGCCCCAAGAACACACAAAAAATGATGCAAAAAAGGGATAACCTGAATGGTTACCCCTTGATTCTCAAGATTAAAAAATTTATTTCGTCGTATTATATGTCACGGTGTTATTCTGGCAGTCTACCGCAACTGAATAATGTAAGTCAGATTTTGCACCACGAACAACTAGCGGTACCCTGTAACCTGTTTCGGTTTTAGTGACTTCACTATCATTGACCCATGCAACCGCTTTCTTGCCTAAAGCCGCTTTTTCATCCGTCCAGCGAGGTAAACGATTATGCATAAAATCGCTTTTCACTTGTGCTGCAATTTGTGGCTCAGTTAACGTACCACAACTGACGAAAGGTGCAGCTTTACCTTCTTCACTATTTGCGCTTAACGCAAAAGAGCTAAAAACCAGCGCACAAGCACCTAAAACTACAGCAATTTTTTGATTCGCTTCCATACCATCCTCCGATACCTATTAATAGGTAAAGACTTTTGATTAGTTTAGCGGCTTATTTCAGCCTATTAGATACCAGTTATCTTCTGGTTATTACCTAGTCTTCATTGATAAATAGAATGACTTAACTAATATTAATCTATCAGGTTTATGTATGGATGTTAATAGTATGTTTACGGATTATTAATTTTCATCATCAAAACGAACATGGATCTGCTCTTTACCTTGGTGCTTTTCTCTAATTTCTTGAGCGACTAATGCAATTGCCTCACCACTACTCATCCCTTCCGCCATCAATTGATGAATTTTTTCAACTGCTTCTTGCTGTTCTTGGTGATTAAGTGCTGGCATACCAGAAAACATGGTTTAAACCTCATGTATAAAAGACTAAAATCAATGATTAAGATTTTAACATCTCTTCGACTATTAAGATAAGAATATATGTTAATCTGTATTGATTCACTTGCGGAAATTTAGACTCATCATTATGGTTATCAAAAAAATCCAATTACCTTATAGCCCAAACACAGCCATTGATTATTTTACCCCTCTGGCACACCAACCATGGGCGATGTTACTGCATTCAGGTAATGCAAAACACGCCCATAATCGGTATGACATTATTGTTGCTGACCCCATTACAACACTGACGACTTATCGGCTTGAAACAACCATCTCAGAGCCAAATCAGCCCCCTATCGTTTCTGAATCAGATCCTTTTGAACTTCTTCAAGGATTGCTTAATAAATACCAACCGAAACATCAGGAAGAGACTGAATGTCCCTTCAACGGCGGAGCCCTCGGTCTTTGGAGTTACGATTTAGGTCGACGCATTGAAAAATTACCTGAAATTGCAACAACAGAATTGCAATTTCCAGATATGGCAGTTGGCATCTACTTGTGGGCACTCATTGTTGACCATCATAATAAAACCACCACACTCATTAGTTATGATGATGTTGAAGCTCGGCTTGCTTGGCTACAAGCCCAAAAGAAGCCCCGTAAAAACAAATTCCAATTAACGACCTCATGGCAATCAAATATGTCAGAAGAGGCATATCATCATAATATTGCCCGTATCCATGACTATTTACATAATGGTGATTGCTATCAAATCAACTTAGCGCAAAGATTCAAGGCCAAATATAAGGGCGATGAATGGAATGCATTTTTAGCGCTACTTGAGCGTAATGGAGCTCCTTTTTCTTCATTTATACGCCTCCCAGAAAATGCAATTATCAGTATTTCGCCTGAGCGTTTTATCAGTTTACAAGATGGGTATATTCAAACCCGCCCAATAAAAGGTACGCTACCTCGCCTAGATAATGAACAAGATGACCTTGCACAAGCAGAAAAACTGGCGAACTCAGTAAAAGACCGCGCAGAAAACTTGATGATTGTCGACCTACTACGTAATGATATTGGCCGCGTTGCAAAACCAGGCACGGTCAGTGTTCCTGAATTATTCGCTGTTGAAGCTTTTCCTGCAGTGCATCACTTAGTCAGTACCGTCACGGCAAAACTCGAGAGCCCATACCGTGCAACTGATTTGTTACGTGCATGCTTTCCTGGCGGTTCAATAACCGGAGCACCTAAAGTGCGCGCAATGGAAATTATCGAAGAGTTAGAACCCCATCGTCGACATGGCTATTGTGGCGCAATCGGCTATATTAGTTTCAGTGGTAATATGGATAGCAATATCACTATCCGTACTTTACTGACGTATAAAAAGCAGGTTTATTGCTGGGCTGGCGGCGGTATCGTTGCAGATAGCCAAGCAGACAAAGAGTATCAAGAAACTTTTGATAAATTAAGCCTGATCTTACCGTTATTAGGAGCGCTCAATACCGATGACTGAACTGAATAACTTTATCAGTCGTTTTCAGTTTACTTTACCGGCTACCCGCCAGTCTGAACGCAAGGCGGGTAAATCGGCGGCTGTTCTTTTACCTATTATCAATAAACCAAATCCGACGCTACTTCTCACGCAACGCTCTCCTTTTTTACGCTCCCATGCAGGCCAAGTCGCCTTTCCGGGAGGCGCTAGTGACCCAGAAGATGGCACGCTCGTCAATACCGCCTTGCGTGAAGCTTATGAAGAAGTGGCCATCCCCCCTGAAAAAGTCACAGTACTGGGTCAGTTAAGCCCCTTACAAAGTTACGGTGGCTATGAAGTCACGCCAATCGTTGGCTTAGTGCCAAATAACATTCAATACCAAGCCAACCCGAGTGAAGTCGCCGCTATCTTTGAAGTTCCCTTATTTGATGCGCTTTCATTACAACGTCATAAGTATGTCGATATTAAGCGTTCAGGGCGACATAATCGCATCTTTTTTTATTGGTATAATGGCCATTTAGTGTGGGGACTAACCGCCTCTATTATTCACCAACTTGCTTTGCAATTGGATTAACGCTTAACACAACTTTTCACCATACGATGCCAGTATTGCAGTAAAATCTATTTAAGATAACAAGATATGACGTCATATATGACAAAATATACCTCTACCACCTGTTGCTTTTTTGAGCACATCACAGACATTTTGTGCTATTTACAATCAATTACCCTTCAGCAACTACCTTATTTCAAAAAATACTTTAAACTTACTGGTTAACACTACTAAATAACAGTAAAGTAGCGCCTTTTAAAATAATGCACTACATTTTCATCTTTTTTTTAAGGAGTCCTGCGTGATAAGCGTTTTCGACATGTTTAAAGTGGGCATAGGCCCTTCAAGCTCTCATACCGTTGGTCCAATGAAGGCTGGGAAAGAATTTGTCGATGATTTAGTAAGCAAAAATCTATTACCTAATGTCACTCGTATTTCAGTGGATGTTTATGGGTCATTATCGCTTACTGGAAAAGGGCACCATACTGATATTGCCATTATTATGGGGCTAGCAGGTAATTTACCTGCCACTGTCGACATTGAATCCATCCCAACTTTTATCAAAAATGTAGAAGAAACAGAAAAGTTATCATTAGCGAATGGTCTTCAGGTCGTAGACTTCCCTAATGAAGGTGGCATGAATTTTCGTCAAGACAACCTGCCATTGCATGAAAATGGCATGACAATCCATGCTTTTGCAGGTAATGATGAAATTTACACCAAAACCTATTATTCCATTGGTGGTGGTTTCATTGTAGATGCAGAGCATTTTGGCGAGTCAGCGCTTGATAGTAAACCAGTCTCTTATCCATTTAACTCTGCGGAAGAGCTGCTACTAAATTGTAAAAAATCAGGTCTTTCAATTTCTAGCTTAATGATGAAAAATGAGTTAGACCTTCATACCAAAGAAGAGATTGAAGCCTATTTCGCTGATGTATGGCAGACGATGCAAGCCTGTATTGAGCGTGGTTTAAACACCGAAGGTGTTTTACCGGGCCCTTTGCGTGTGCCCCGTCGTGCACCAGCACTTAACCGAATGGTCACTTCATCAAGTAAGCTATCTAATGACCCGATGAATGTGGTTGATCTGATCAATATGTATGCCTTAGCCGTGAATGAGGAAAATGCAGCTGGCGGCCGTGTCGTAACTGCCCCAACTAACGGTGCCTGCGGCATCGTACCAGCGGTATTAGCTTATTATAATCATTGCATTGAACCTGTAACGCCAGAGTTATATATGCGCTATTTCTTAGCTTCAGGCGCTATTGGTATTTTATACAAAATGAATGCGTCCATTTCAGGTGCTGAAGTAGGCTGCCAAGGTGAAGTCGGTGTGGCATGTTCTATGGCCGCAGCTGGTCTGGCCGAATTATTTGGTGGCAGCCCTGAGCAAGTGTGTATTGCTGCAGAAATCGGTATGGAGCACAATTTAGGTTTAACTTGTGACCCTGTCGCAGGCCAAGTGCAAGTTCCGTGTATTGAGCGTAATGCCATCGCATCCGTTAAAGCGGTGAATGCCACACGTATGGCCCTACGCAGAACAAGTGAGCCGCGGGTTTCACTCGATAAAGTCATTGAAACTATGTACGAAACAGGGAAAGACATGAATGCGAAATATCGTGAGACATCCCGAGGCGGGTTAGCCATCAAAGTACAATGTGACTAATTTTATTCTCAATTAATTTAAGCCTTAAGCACCCTTTTCTATTCTGTTATCGCTTTAAACAGTATTTTGAGGGTGCTTTTTTAATATGCATTAAAAAGTTTTTGTTATTCTTTAGTCACCTTTATCTTCCTAAATGATCCAATTCACCTAATCAATTACCCATAATTTTTCCATTGAATTAACTCAGTTTTCTTATATTCAACAAGTTACATCAAAACGAAATTAATACTATTTTGTGCTAAAGATTGTTTTGAGCTGAACAAGAGATAGCTAATCACCACTGAAATTTGGTTGTTTTTTACTCTAAAAATCAATATCGCACTATTTTATTTGCTTTTTTTGTTACCGATAACACAGCAAGAAACTAACAAAAACAAAATACTCAGATTATTAATTTCATTGAATTGAAATAAACAGCAGCAAAATGCAATTCAATATCAATTTTTAGGTATATTCTTATTTTTCTGACGCGAAACAAGTTTTTAGGATAATGCAAGATGATATGCTAATAATGTAATTGATACTAACAACACCATGAGCTAGTTAATGAATATTATGAGATGTTTGTAATTATTCAGCTAAAATTATTATACAGGGGAAACTGATAAAAAGGCGCCTAACTTAAGTGTCCATTTTATCGACAGATAATGTTTTGTTTTATCTATCTATGAGGGAAAAATAGTGAGTATAGCTATTATGATTGGTACACACGGAGTCGCTGCAGAGCAGCTTCTTCGAACAACCGAAATGTTAATAGGCGAACAAGATAATGTGTCGTTTATTGACTTTATCCCTGGGGAAAACGCAGACACCCTATTTGATAAGTACACCCAAAAGCTAACTGATTTAGATACATCAAAGGGTGTCTTATTCCTTGTTGATACATGGGGAGGCAGTCCATTTAACGCGGCTAGTCGCATTGTTAATGAGCATGATAATTATGACATTATCACTGGTGTGAATGTTCCAATGTTAGTTGAAACCTTCATGTGCCGTGATGATGACCCATCATTGAATGAACTTATCTCTGTTGCACTCGAAACGGGTCGCGGTGGTGTTCGTTCATTTAAATTCAAAGAAGCTGAAACAGAAGTAGAACCGACTCCTGTCGCATCAAGCACCCCCGCCCCAGCACCAGTGAAAGCCGGCCCCGGTGGACATATGGTGATCGCACTTGCTCGTGTTGATGACCGCTTAATTCACGGACAAGTCGCAACACGCTGGACGAAAGAAACCCAAGTTAAGCGCATTATCGTAGTCAGTGATGACGTAGCTAAAGACCAAGTTCGTTCAACATTGCTGAAGCAAGTCGCACCACCCGGTGTCACCGCGCATGTTGTCGATGTGGCTAAATGTATTCGCGTCTACAATAACCCGAAATACGCTGGTGAGCGCGTTATGTTGCTTTTCACTAATCCAACTGATGTTAAACGTATCGTCGAAGAAGGTGTTGATATTAAGTCCGTTAATATTGGTGGTATGGCATACCATGATGGCAAAACCATGGTCACAAATGCCGTATCTATCAACCAAGAAGACATTGATGCATTTAATTATTTGAACGACAAAAATATTGAACTTGAAGTTAGGAAAGTCTCATCAGATAGCAAAGTTTATATGATGGACTTGATCAATAAGCTCAAAAAATAATTTTTATATTAATTTTAATCCATTACTCAAAACAGATTTTAAAACTTTTGGTTACAGGAGATTAAACAATGGAACTTACCGTTGTTCAAATAGTAATGGTCTTCATCGTCGCGTGTATCGCGGGGATGGGATCAATCCTTGATGAATTCCAATTTCACCGTCCTCTCATTGCCTGTACGCTTATAGGTATCGTTCTGGGAGATATGAAAACAGGTATCATCATCGGTGGTACATTAGAAATGATCGCACTTGGGTGGATGAATATCGGTGCTGCCGTTGCACCAGATGCCGCTTTAGCATCCATCATTTCAACGATCCTCGTTATTGCTGGTGGGCAAAGCATTGGTGCAGGTATTGCCATCGCCATCCCACTCGCAGCAGCAGGACAGGTATTAACCATTATTGTTCGTACTGTAACGGTTGCATTCCAACATGCTGCTGATAAAGCCGCCCTCAATGGTAATCTAACTGCTATTGGCTTTATCCATATTTCAGCTTTATTACTGCAAGCGATGCGTATCGCAATACCTGCGTTAATTGTCGCCATTTCTGTTGGTACATCAGAAGTACAACAAATGTTGGATTCTATCCCACAAGTTGTTACCGACGGCCTTAATATTGCGGGTGGTATGATTGTCGTTGTCGGTTATGCGATGGTCATCAATATGATGCGTGCAGGCTACTTAATGCCATTCTTCTACTTAGGCTTTGTTACCGCAGCATTTACTGACTTCAACCTAGTTGCACTTGGGGTGATCGGTACTGTTATGGCTATTTTGTATATCCAACTCAGTCCAAAATACAATAAATCACAAACTGTTGTTACCCAAGGGAATAGTAGTAATAACAACCTTGATAATGAGTTAGACTAGGAGGAACGTATAATGGTAGATATCACAAAACCGACAGCTAAAAAGCTTACACAAAGCGATATTCGCGGCGTATTCTTACGGTCTAACCTGTTGCAAGGTTCTTGGAACTTTGAACGTATGCAAGCCCTAGGCTTCTGCTACTCAATGGTTCCAGTTATTCGTCGTCTTTACCCAGAAAATAATGATGATAGAAAACAAGCCATTAAGCGCCATCTTGAATTCTTCAATACTCACCCGTATGTTGCAGCGCCTGTTCTGGGTGTCACAATGGCAATGGAAGAGCAGCGTGCCAATGGTGCTGACATTGATGACGGTGCAATAAATGGTATCAAAGTTGGTCTAATGGGGCCATTAGCCGGTGTGGGTGACCCAATTTTCTGGGGAACTGTTCGCCCTGTATTTGCGGCTCTCGGTGCAGGTATCGCAATGACAGGTAGCTTACTTGGCCCTCTCCTGTTCTTTGTTTTGTTTAACCTTGTACGTTTATTAACCCTTTACTATGGTGTGTCATACGGCTACAAAAAAGGGATTGATATTGTTCAAGACATTGGTGGTGGTTTCCTACAAAAACTAACCGAAGGAGCATCAATCCTTGGTTTATTTGTTATGGGGGCTTTGGTAAACAAATGGACACATGTCAATATTCCACTTGAAGTGTCACGGATCAAAAACCCTACAACGGGTACTGAAGATATTACCACCGTTCAAATGATCCTTGATCAACTCATGCCAGGCTTAGTGCCTCTATTGCTGACTTTCGCCTGTATGTGGTTGTTACGTCGTAAAGTTAACGCGTTGTGGATTATTATCGGCTTCTTTGGCTTGGGTATCCTAGGTGCTTGGCTGAACTTCTTAGCGCCATAATTTTCCATCATTATTTGAATTGGGAGGTTGCAGCCTCCCTTTTTTAATTTTAAGCTCTGCATTATGTCTACTTATCCAAGGGCTCACAAATGACCTTCAATGATGCCATTCTTGCTATAATCATTTTGATCATGCTTGTTTATGCAATTTATGATGAATTCATTCAGCATTTGCTAAAGGGTAAAACCTTATTAAAAATTAATCTAAAAAGAAAACATCGGGCTGATGCTATTATTTTTATTGTTCTAATTTGTATCGTTATTTATACAAATATTGTACGTCATGGTAATTTATTAACCACTTACTTATTATTGATTACTATTTTTATGTCAATCTATTTGGCATTTATAAGAACACCTAAGCTATTCTTCAAACAAACTGGTTTTTATTTTGCTAATGCATTTATTTTGTATGACAGAATAAAAACAATGAATTTATCCGAAGACGGTGTATTAATAATAGGTTTGGAAAAAAAGAAAATTAACATTCAAGTATCACATCTTGATGATTTACAACGAATTTATGAATTCCTCATTAATCATAAGTAAGCGCTTTTTATATTGGCATTAAAAATAGGGTTAATTATCAATTTAATTAACCCTATTTTTACCAATAACCTTGTTGATAATAATTCTCACTAACATTTAATATCCACAATTAATTAAGTGTTGCCTTTAATATAAAATATGGTATCTTTCTTTCCACGTCATTGGGGAGTAGCCTGTTCTGGTTTTATATATAATACCAGAAAGTCCGTATCAACATACTCGTTTGGTTTCAAGCGTGGTGCGGACACCAAAGTTCGGTTGGCAAGACCATAGACACATAAATAAGCCTTTTGGTTGGGGGTAATTTATGTGTATATGGAATCACCCAACCGAGGTTCTATTATGAGTTTCTATGCTACCCTTATCTTAGCCCTTGCCCTGTCAATGGATGCCTTCGCTGTCGCTATTTGTAAAGGTGCAGTACTTCATAAACCCCGCTTTAGAGAAATCCTCCGTACCGGTTTTATTTTTGGTTTTATTGAAGCCATAACCCCCATTATTGGTTGGGGGATCGGGATCTTAGCTAGTCAATATGTTATCCGCTGGGATCACTGGATTGCATTTGGTTTATTGTTTGTTTTAGGTGCTAGAATGATCTGGCAGAGCATTAAAACAAAAGATGAAGAATGCTGTTCTAAACCCACTAGTCATAGCTCAACAAACCTTATTTTTTCTGCGATAGCCACCAGCCTTGATGCAATGGCTATTGGTCTCGGTTTAGCTTTCTTACAAGTGGACATTGTTCATACTGCAATGACTATCGGCTTAATGACGATGATTATGGCAACTATCGGTATGATGATTGGCCGCTATATTGGCCCATTACTCGGAAAAAAAGCAGAAATTATTGGTGGGTTGGTACTAATAGGTATTGGTTTTAATATTTTATTTGAGCATCTTGAGTTATTTATGTACGCCCATTAGTTTTTGTGCCCCCTTATATGGGGGCAATAACCTTACTCTGCATCAGATTGATAAACACGAATTAAAAAATCAGCCGTATACTCTTTCACTTCAGCTTGTTGCAAATTCTCTTTGACCTGTTCTGATGCACGCCAAGCAAATGGTGTCATCATCAATAATTCATAAGCTTCTTGCCCTGTCAGTGCCATTTTATAATTTAATTGGCAGCTATCTATTAGCGAAAGATTGGGTAAATCTTCGTCTTTGGTTGGATGAAACTTAACCTCATCGTAAATTAACGCTTTTAATTCTTGCAGATGCTCTGCCGCAGGCGTAACGGTAATTAACATACCTTTAGAAACTAATACACGACTTAATTCTTGTGCTTTGCAGGGCGCGTAAATTCGGACAACTCCACCTAAGCTGTTATTTGAGAATGGCAAGCGATGACTTGTACCGACGCAAAAACGAACGGATTTATACCGCTTCGCCGCATAACGAATCGCTGCTTTCGAAACATCTAGGCCTAAAACTGTATATTTTTCAAAATATTTTTCTAGTTCTCGAGAGAAATAGTCTGTGTAATACCCTTCCCCACACCCTATGTCTAACAAACTAGTATTAGATGATGGAATAAACTGAATAATTTTTTCTGCCACCTTTTCACGCATCGGGTGGTAATGCCCTGCATCGAGAAATTGCCTACGCGCTTGCATCATTTCAGCATTATCACCGGGGTCTTTAGATCGTTTATGTTGCACCGGCAACAAATTAACGTAACCTTCTTTCGCACAATCGAATTGGTGGTTTTCTGCGCAGCGATAGCTGTTATGCATCAAGTTTAGCGGTGTAAAGCAAAGGGGGCATTGATAATTCATAAAAGTCACTGATTTAAAAATAAGGGTGAGTATACCATATTCAAATTAGTTTTCTTTCTGTTATATATCTTGCTTTTTAACTGTATTTTTTGTTCTATAAAAGTAATCAAAAAAACATTAGCGATGTGTCTCATGATGAAAATTAGGTTAGCAACAGCCGATGAAGCAGAACATCTTTGGTCTATACGTAACCAAGCCATTCGACATGGATGCACAACGAGTTTTGATGCAAAAACGATCAGTGCCTGGACACCTGATGAAATGCCAGTAAGTTATATATGTATTGTGAAGAATAACCCATTCTTTGTCGCGGTAAATAAGAATGATGACCCCATTGCAACTGGCTATCTTAATTTAGAGGCTGACAGTGTTGAAGCAATATTTACTCTACCACAATACACTGGCTGCGGAGCTGCTGGCTTAATATTAGATGCCATTAAAGCTGAAGCCAAAAAGAGAAACATTAAAAAATTAGTATTAGATTCATCACCGAATGCGGAACGCTTTTATCAGAAACATGGATTTATTTCGATTAAAAATGGTAGCTACTACTCTTCTCTTGCACAAGCCGAGTTAAATTGTGTTCGAATGGAAATTGAATTATAACTTTCAATATAGCTCGAGTTAAAAGCCACTAACCTATTTAGTGGCTTTATTCTATTCAAGACTGTCTATATTTGTGATCAGCGGTACCTGTGATTACAATTTTATATAACAGTTAAAAATCAGCAAATTCAGGGATAGGCTTACGTCCATGGGACTCTAAAAAGTCCAATACACGGCGAGGGGAAACATTTAAAATTTGCGATTGCGGAAAATCAATTGATTCCAACATTTCAACCACGCGATCAAAACGGCCGAGATACCCCGCAAAATGGGAGTCTGAACCTAATGCTACCCACCCGCCTGTCTCTTTAACTGCCTTAGCAATTTCTAAGCAATTCTTTTGGCTACCCGCTCTTGAATGCAAAAATGAGGAATTATTCATTTCCAAAGCAACATTACACTCTTTAGCGGCTTGTGCTACTGCTTTGATATCAATAGGGTATTTAGGGTTACCTGGGTGAGTAATTATTTGTACTTTGCCGCTGCGGATCGTGGCAATCATGGCCTCTGTATTATCAGCTAAACTTTGAGGCTCAAGAACTGGTTCATGGAAACCCGCTAAAATAATATCTAAATGGCGAGAGATCTTTTCATTGCAGTCTGTCTCACCCAACTTGTTCTTTATATTCGCCTCAATACCGTACAATAAACCGACACCATCCACAATTCTGGGTAAGATAGGCATATTACCAAAATGCCACTCATGTGGAGCATCTTGCATTTCAGGCCCGTGATCGGTAATTGCAAAGAGTTTGACACCACGACTAGCTGCTTCAGCAAAATATTCATTAACAGTGCTATATGCATGGGTGCTGGCAATGGTATGAGCATGTAAATCAACTTGATACATAAATGATATCCTTCTAATTCTTTTATTTCCCTTCTGAGTCAATCCGCTCAAAAAAGACTCTATCAACCTAACATATCAGCCTAAAAGTTTCGATAGTCATTGAGCTAAACAGCATTTTATCAACATATTGCGATATATTGGATAAAATCCGAAGAGGCTTTTAGGATAAAAAAACCCGCGTTCATTGCGGGTTAAAACATACTGAGTTAAAAATCAGTTTAGTCAACTAAGATACGTTTATTGGTCGCTCCCCATAAGATCGACATTTCAGTAAATAATGCACCACTGATATCTTCAACCTCTTCGGCAGTAATTTCAGCATTGCCTTGTTTACCAAAAAATACAACCTCATCTCCTGGGCTAACGTTTTTTAAATCAGTAACGTCAACCATAACCGTATTCATTGATGTTTTTCCTAGAACAGGAACTGTCTGACCATTAATCAATGCATGTCCTGCATTGCTAAATACACGGCGGTAGCCATCTGCATAACCGACAGGAATATTTGCCAATACTGAGTCACGCTTTAAGGTATAGGTTCTGTCATAACCTACCGTATTACCTTTCGGGTAATGATTGACAGAAGCAATACTCGATTTCAGCGTCATTACACGTTTATAATCATTAGTCGCAACGGTATCACCATAGAAAATGCCGCCTACACGTACCATATCCAACCATGATTCTGGTACAGTAATGGTTGCATAAGTATTCGCCACATGTAATGTAATGTCTTCACGTTTTAACCCTGTAACATCCAATACTTGTTGAGACTCTTTTTTGAATTTCGCAAGGTCTTTACGGATCTGAGCTTCATCCTCTTCTGGATAATGAGACATAATGCCCACAATTTTTAATTGTGATAACGCCGCAATCTGTTTTGCTTCATCTAAGCCAGAGACATTACTGACGTCTAGCCCATTACGGGACATACCTGCCGAGTTCAGTGCTAGATGGATAGGGATCACTTTATTTTGCTTTTTCGCAATCGCATTCAAGCGCTGCGCCATTTCTAAATTACCGATTAACTCTTCCGTCTCATATTGTGTTGCTTGAGCCATTTCTTGCTCTGTCGCACTTCTCACTCGCATTAAGCGACCTTTAAAGCCTAAGTCTCTCACAGTTTTAAGCTCTTGATTATTTGTTACCCCAATACATTGCACGTTATTTTCAATCATTATTGGTGTAACTAAAGAAAGGTCATGCCCATATGCATCCCCTTTCAAAACTGCGCACAGAGAAGAGTTATCCCCTAATAGGTTTTGTACTTTTTTGATATTAAAATCCAATGCACCGCGAGATATTTCAATCCATGCGTTATTAACCACCGCAGGTTGGCTTTGTGATGCATAGGTTTCTACTGGTGTTTTTATATTATTTGGTTGCTGGCAAGCTGTCGCAGCAACGAATAAAGGGAGTAATGCCAGATACTTCAAACGAAAAGCCACGTGTCATTCCTTATTTCTAATGATTTTTACCAAAATCATTTTGATGTTTCTGAGTTATATAAAAAAAAATATATATCGGTATTCAAATAATACCAACCTTAGCACTTCAAACAAGTAATAATTCATATTTTATGCATAAAAAACCACTTAAGTATAAACATAGCTCTTACATCATATTGATTTTAATTTTCTAAAAATAAAACATTTGGTTGAAATCACCATAAATTAAATTATTTTTATTATTTAATAAGTTAGCCATAATATTTCACTAATATTTAATTTTGTTACATTTTTTATTTGGCGAATTAAAATGCTTAAATGATAATAACTATCAATTAGGACCGGTTGCTAAATATCACTCAATCCATAAGGCTATATTATGAAGTACAAATTACTCGCACTCATTATTCCAACACTACTTACTACTAATGTTGCTAACTCCGCTGAAATGTACAATAAAGATGGTAATAAGCTTGATGTGTATGGGCAAATCGATGTTCGCCATCATATTGCTAAAAGCCGTAGTGGCGAAGATGGTGATGACTCACGTGTCAGATTGGGGTTAAAAGGTGACACACAAATCACCGACCAACTCATTGGCTTTGGGCGTTTTGAATGGGAAACTAAAACTAACAAATCAGAATCAACTGAAGAAAATAGCAATCGTTTAGCTTATGCAGGCTTAAAATTTGCAGATTACGGCTCCCTTGATTATGGCCGCAATTATGGAGTTATCTATGATACCAATGCTTGGACAGACGTATTACCTCTCTGGGGAGCGGATACGATGGATCAAGAAGATAACTACATGCTAAGCCGTAACCGCAATTTACTCACTTATCGCAATAATAATGCCTTTGGTTACATTGATGGTTTAAGCTTTGCACTACAATATCAGGGTAAAAATGGCGAACAAAACCTATCATCCGGCGATGAATTAACCGATAACGGAGATGGTTTTGGTTTATCTACAGCTTATGAATTAGGTTATGGTATTTCCCTTGGCGGTGGTTATTCCTCATCATCCCGTACACCAAAACAAAAAGATACTACAACTAGCAGTGCGACTGGTAAACGCGCTGAAGCTTGGAACGTCGGGGGAAAATTTGAATACGAAGACCTGTATCTCGCAGTCATGTATGGCCAAACGCTTAATATGAGCCGTTTTGGTAATGATAATATGGAGTCAGTAGCAAATAAAACTCAGAACCTTGAAGTGGTTGCTTTGTATTCTTTTGACTTCGGTTTAACCCCATCAATTGGCTATAACTATTCCAAAGGTAAAAACTTGGGCAGCTTTGGTGATAAAGAACTAGTAAATTATATCGCTGTCGGATCTGCATATGATTTCAATAAAAATCTAAGTGCTGTCATCGACTATAAAATCAATTTATTAAATGATAATGATTTTACCGACCATTACAAAGTCAATACCGATAATGTCCTTGGCTTAGGGTTAGTGTATCAGTTCTAATTTTAGAATTGAGTGAAAAGCAAAAGCGTCTGTAAATTACAGGCGCTTTTTTACGGGTGAGCTTTGACAATAAAAATATCTCTCATCATCTTCATGGCTTATTCCCTCAGAACGGGAAGTTTTGTTGCTTTACCCTCGATAAAACAGTTGCAAGATACAAAAGTATCTAATCCCATACATAGAGGCCCCCTTTTCCTAAATAAATTCCTATAATGGTATACCTATTTTTTCTAACGTCTTTGGTACTAATAAAAAAGGCACCAGTAAGAAACTGAAGGGCTTGCCGGCTCACTAATAGTACGATGTCAGCACAATTTAGCGCAGTCCAAGCGGGTATTGGCATGGCTATTTTGCCGCATTTCACTGCCCAAAAGATGGGACTGAGTTGGTTGCAAAGGAACATGAGAGGCTGTTGATGCCATAAGCTCCCTCCACTTTGACACGGGCTGATATCATTATTTAGCCAGCGAATGTTTATAGCGGGATTAAAATAAAGAGCTAATATTTCAATCAATGGGAGGACAGCCAGTATGTTGTTTTTACCTTTAGAATTTGCCAATATAACCAGCTCAAGATTTCAGGCCTACCACACAATCAGCGGCTATATTGGCTTATGTCGATTGGCTCTACTCTAAGGATCCTACTATGGCCCCCTTTCATCAATTAGCAGCGACGAGTCTCGGCGGGCAACTTATCTCTATGAAAGACTACGCTGGTAAGGTTGTTCTCGTCGTTAATACCGCCAGTCATTGTGGTTTTACACCACAATACAACGGCTTAGAATCACTCTACAAGAAATATGCTCCTCAGGGCTTTGTGGTGCTGGGTTTCCCCTGTAATCAGTTTGGCAAACAAGAACCCGGTGGGGCTGAGGAAATCGCGCAGACCTGCTTTATTAACTACGAAGTGAGCTTTCCAATGTTCGAAAAAGTCGACGTTAATGGAAGCTCAGCTCACCCAATATTCCGTTACCTGAAAAACGAGCTACCAGGTCTAATGGGTGAGCGAATCAAGTGGAACTTTACTAAATTCTTGATCGGGCGTGATGGTAAACCGCTCAAACGCTTCGCACCATTCACTACCCCTGAAAAAATGGAAGCAATAATCCTTTCGGCACTTCAAATTTAAGTGTTCACTAATTTGCTTAATTAAATCGAATGCTATTAAAGACTAAAAAAACAAAAAAGCCCAATTTTACATGGGCTTAAGTCGTTATTTTGCCAGTCAGTGCCAGCTGGTTCTTATTGGGGGATTATTCCCACTCTAATATCAATGATAAGAAAATAAATTTATATAACAGCTAGTTAGAATGGTAGTCGTTATCGATACCATCATTTATACCATATACAGAATTTTTTGATTTTTTGCTACTTGTCGACGTTTTAGTTCAACTTTAGCCTAAATGAAAGATTAAACCACATAACAATGAAGCTCTTGTTTCCCTCAAAAATATGTATAGCTAGATATATCCCTTTCTCAGGGTCAGCATAGTTGTCACTCTTGCTGAACAATCAATATTAGGGAACAGTATGACACATGCTACCTTTTTCACTGAAAACCTATTATGACTAATAGCTGAGTATGTACTGTTAACTGTGATGTGTTAGGTTAATAATGCAAACTTTAGGTTTGTTAAGGGGGCTTGAAGAAGCTTTGAGCTAGGTATTTTAGATGAACATTTTTCGATAAGTATTATTTACATATGACTATGATCATTGAATATGGGAGTTAATGTGGAACATTGCATTATTTGTAGAAAAAAAACTAATGATTTTTCGGATGAGCATGTTATTCCAGATTCATTAGGTGGCTACTATCATATATATTGTGTATGTAAGAATTGCAACTCTAACTTAGGTTTAAAAGTAGATAGCAACTTAGTAAATCATAAATTTTCTGACTTCCAGCGTTATTTACTAGGCATAAAGGGTAAATCAGGGAAGATACCAAACCCATTCTCAGGAACTCATACATTTACTAATGAACCCAATAAAAAGGTCCAAATACGAGTAGATGATGCTAGAAAAATAACTCCATACATTATTCCTAGTATAAATCATAGTAAAGATGACGAATTAGTCGAATATGTAAATGTTGTTGTAGATGCTATTGACGAAAATAAACTTGATGAAATCATAAAGAAAACAGCAAAAAGAATTGGTATGCCTCATGAGCGAATTTCTATTAAAGAAAAATCATTTCAATCAGCTCCTTGCCCAGAGGTACACATACAGCTTTCAATAGATCTCCATGACTTCAAAATTGGATTACTTAAGATAGCATATGAATTTGCTGTAGATTCAATCCCTGAATATTATAATGACCCAATGGCAATAGATATTTCTAATGTATTACATAGTGCAAATAATGAAAGGTCAACTGACTTTGTAAACATTGGAAATGGATTTCAACATTTAATAATGCAGCCATTTAAAGACCTTCTGGATTTTGATAGTGAAAAACATTATTTAATCCTCATTGAATCCAATAATAAACTGTTATGCTTTATAAAATTGTATAATTTATTTACTGTTGGAGTTACTCTTTCAGAAAAAAGCTATCTTGGCGAAAATTTCATAGTTGGTATTAATGATATTATAGGGAAATCATTCGTTAAATTAAATGCATTGGAAGTAATAGAAAAAACTCATAGTAAACCTGAAATGAGGTTTCAATATCTATTTAAAGACCAAGAATCAATAAATAAATTTCATGACCTAGAAAATGATCTGGATTTTGGATTTTACATGGAAATTGATGAAATACCTTTATTTAATAAAGATGGATTACATTCAGGTAAAACTGTGCACAAAAAAATTGCTGAATTAGTTGAAACTTCAACCTCAGGAATATTAAAGTGTGGAGGCATGTATACAAATGTTGAAATTGACGAGGAGCTTTACATTAAAATCACTCCATCTCACAAACTTTTGCGCATTGTTTCCATTCAAGAAGAGAGAAGAAAAATATGTAAATTGTAAAATCACATAACTTAACCGAGTTTATTTATTATTTACATTACTCTAAATAACCAATTAGATATACTGTGAAGGTAACATACAATGGATAATTATTTCTTTAGTGATGAGATGCTTAGTGACAGTTTTGGTACATATAATGCTGCTGCAATGCGTATAAAAATAACAAAAACAGCAGATAGCAAACCTATTAACCATCAAAAATTTAGCTTGCTCAGTAATTTTGATTGTACAACATTATTCCATGAATACATACATCATTTGCAAAATACATCAACTATTACTGGTATCCAGCATCTAGATTTATTGGTTTCGATGTGGCAAAACACTAGAAATTATATTGATAAAGAAAATGACATTGGAAGTTATGAACGTAGTAAATCCGCATTTATAAAATCATTTGAATATAATGATAATAATAAATCAATTCTCAATAGAAAAAAAGAATTTTTCATTCATTTATTTAATGACCTCTCTGCGACATTCGGATTTTTTTTAAATAGCGCCCCTCCGCCAGAAAATATTTTACAGCCAGCCAGCATCACGTGTATGCAAGGTGAAAATAAAATTATAGTAAAATTTGGCATATATGAATTTCAAGAGGGATGTGCTCATCTAATGGAGAAAGTATTATGTGAAAAAACACAGCTGGAAGCTGATAAATATAATGCAGACTTGATACCTTATAAAATAATTTTTTACATAAGAGACCATTTATTTAGCAAATGTACTAATGAGAATTTAATTGCTATTATGTTAGCAGCTATGCAGCATGCAGCACCACATAAATTATTTATTTTTTTACTAACTTTAGGGCCTGATGACATAGATAAGATACGCAATATTGCCAGGGAAATGGTCAATTCACGTTTATCAGATAATAAAAAGCGCATGTTAGTTTTACGCAAGAAAGGTTTTAATCAACGAGAGATAGCAGAAATAATCAGCTCCCTGACTGGTAAAAAATTATCACACCAAGCTGTTTCTAAAGCAATACTGTCTGTACGTGAAGAGTTTTTACTTTATGATATCAGAGATTAATTTTAAGGCTTACTTTAAAAAATTTCACTATATTTATGTGTTGGTGCTCACTCTTATTAATTCGCACCAACACTTAATATTTAGGTTAACAGCTAATAAATTAAAATTCAGCCCTGACCATATTATTTAACATCAAGTTTTTTAATAATATCTGAATCAAAATGACATAGGTTTACTTCAAGATTTTTTATCGTCATCTGTAAATCACTGTATTCTTCACTTGTCCCAATAATCACTTGCTTACCTGATTTTTTTATTTCAGCGACCTTATTTATAAATTCTTTAAAACTTTCGTTCTTTGCTTCTTGTTGTCTAGGTTCATCAAGAATTAATAAGCCCAAATGATTTGTACTTTCAACGCTTGGTATTTCATCCAAAGTCAACATAGAATACAAATATGACCAAATAACTCTAATGTTATCACTAGCTGAAGCTTCAGAATTTATATCAATATCATTTAGAGTTGGCTTATAACTTTGTTCTGAAATCTTAAAGTCTTCTAGTTCGTTACTACTATATCCAAAATCACCTAAATACTTAATAAAGCTATTCCTCAATGCTTGAAGCTTACGCCTGTCTTTTTGGCTAAAACCCGTTTTTGGCAAAGCTTGTAATGTAGATTCTGCCAGTTTCCAATCATTCAATGCGCTTTGCAGCCTACCTTTTATATCTAATTCATTTCTTAAAGCACCATCTAATAGCTCAATTTCATTCTCTATAATAAGTTCTTTTTTTATATCACTTCTAGAAGGAAGTGACTTTTCATCAATAAGACTAGATTTAATTTCTCTAATAATAGCTCTCGACTGAGTTATTTGATGATTTGCCTGCCCTAAATTAATTTCTTTATTTTGGGTGTTTTTTCTTTCTAATTTCAGCAGGGACTCAAAACTATCCTTTTGTTTTTCAAGATACTTTATATTATCATCTAAACCTAGAACTTTAATATTGCCATGCTGGAAATTAGGGAGAAGTGAATCTTCTATCTCTGTTTTACAAGTCGGACACTCTGTTGTGGATAGATTAAATTCTTCTTCTGAGCCTATTGATTCAAGTCGAATTAAGTCCTTATATTTTCTCAGGCTATCATTCACATCATGTATGCGAACTTCTATGGATTTAGTATATTGTTGAGATATATCTATATCCATTATTAACAACGAAATTGCATTTTCTTGCTCATTTAGCACACGAGATTGTTCTTTAAGCTCTAACTCCAGCCGCATTATTTTATTTTCATCAATATTTTCATTTGAATTTCTAGATTTTAAAGCGCTAAGTTCTGAAGATAGTAATTCAATTCTCTCTTTGTATGAAATTATTTCATCTGACATTTGTTGATATAAATAAGATTGCTCAGAAATAACAGTATCTTTATGGATATTATTCTGTAAATCTGTCGAAACATAACCTGCCGAATTTTTAGCTACAGAAATCAGATGATCAACCTCCGTACTCCAAATAATCTCAGCATCCTTTTTCTTCATATTGAATTTTTGTCGTTTTTTAATAATATTTTGAACATCTAAATCTAGTGTGTATTCAACAATCCTTGCTGATAAATCCCTTATTGATAGGTAGGTAGGAAGAATATTAAGAATACCTCCCCAACCTCTAGTTTGCTCCACATAGTTCATTGAAAATATTGCTTCCAAATAAAGCAAACATTCACTTCCGTCATATTTGAATACTGTTGGCAAATGCAGTCCTAGAAAGTCAGCTAAATAAGCGTGAAATCCTCTTTCTCTAGTTGCTGAGCCTTCTAATCGAAGAAAATAATCACGAGATATTACATTCCCTATTACAGCTTGATTGGCTACAATATCCTCATAAACAGAAACAAGATCTTTTTTATCCGGGTTGCTACTACGTTTTATTGTGATGGTTTTTTCACCATTATTTATCTGGAGGTAGATATTAGATTCAAATATCAACGCTGGTGAGCCATCAGCTTTTCTAAGTTGGCTTGTTAATGCTGTTTTTAATGGTACTTTCCTAGATGGTCCCAAAGTCCCTTCAAGACCAAGTGCAAAAACTATCGCCTGAATACATGTTGATTTACCTTGCGTATTTTCAGCATGAATGATATTCAATCCTGCTTCAAAAGGAATATCTACACCATATACTCCATCATTAGTATTAGTTCTTACTGATAATTGCTCAATCCTAAGCCTTTTCATTATCTTTCTCCTGTAATTAAGTCATTTATTCTTTTATCAGTAAAATAACTTTTTTTAAATTTGTTCATGAATTCTTTTTCTAATATAAATATGCAATTATCTTCTTCAATACGCTTACCAAAAGCCAACCCTTTATCACTTAATATTACACTTTTAGCATCATCCAATTCAAATAACGAATATCCAAGCCCCATATCAATAGCCCTATCAACAATTGGGTCAAACCGAATATTTAATAAATAATGGTTATCCATAGGTGACAAAAATATCTCTCTCTTTTTTTTGGATGCAACAAGTGAATACAGAGCTTGCAATTTTTTTACGTTAGCCTTATTACCAGAACAGAGTTTCATAATTATAAGAACCAGCAATGAAATTCGCCAAAGAGGTCTAAGCTCCGGATCAAGAGGAGCACCTCGATAATTAAAAGCTATACCTTTCTGGGGAGTTATGTCTAAAATATCCATCATTCAAAATCCAAAGTACAATTCATTAACCAATCAGCAATAGTACCTTTGGAAATGGTATCTAAATTGTCAGTATGTAATTTACAGCGTTGTTGAAGCTGCTCTTTCAAAGTGCCGATTTGATAATTAATACTTTTAGTCTCAGCTTCACCATCCAGAGCTTCTATATCGAGTTGCTCTGCTCTTTTGACTACTGCACTGTTGATCTGCTCGTAATATTCTCCATATTCTTGCTTTAACTCACTCATCATATTTTGACTAATAATTGCTGTCTTTGTGAGTGTTTCCTGACCTTTTCTAACAATTTCTATATTATTATTTAATTTATTAAGCTTACGGGTCATATTGTTGGAAAACTCAGGGGCCTTTGATTGATAGTCTTCAATCTGACTTGATTGAACACTGATAGGCTCTAACTTTAGGACAGCCATTCCAGCTGCAAGCAATTCAGCTTCTTCAGCTTTGAATTCGTTCAGATCCCACACAAGAACCCTAAAGGAACTGCTATCTACATAATCGAGATTTGCAGTTTTTACTTCTTTGCTTTTCTTTGTTGCATGAGTAACTAGCTCCTTTGTCTTATGCTCAGGAACAACTAATACCCATCTTTTTATTTTTAAATCACCAAAAAAACCTTTCATCTTGCCTTTATTCAAGATAAATTTGTTAATATCGTCTGTCATTTTAGTTCTTTGTTTTTCATACAAAGATGAGATGGTTGTTGCATCTTGGGGACAGTACATCTGATAAGCATACCCATCAAGTGAAAAACCTTCTATTCCACCATCACCTCTATCTTGGTCTGGAATAGGAATATAGTCGTCTGTTGAAGAACGATATCGTATACGTAACAAACTATTAGCATAAGATTCCCATTCTTTAGGAGTCCAAATTTTTGAAGGGCTTATATTCATGAATCCGCTCTCTTAGTATACAAAAAGGGCTAAATTAGATAAAAAAGGTTATAAGCTAAGCAAATGCTCTATTTTTATAAATTTAATTTATGGATATAATTCTATCGCTAAGCACCTTAAAAACAAAAATTTAAATATGAAATTTGAGGCTTCACCACTAATTAACATAATTTATAAGCTAACTATCCACTCATCTATCATATCAGCCCAATCCTGCAACATAGCGGTGCGCTGCTCGCGGTACTCAGCTTTATTGTACACTGCCCTAACCCCTTTCTGTTCATGCGCCAGACACTTCTCTATCCAATCTGTGTTATAGCCAGCTTCATGCAATAATGTACTCGCTGTTCTGCGTAAATCGTGAGGTCCAAATTTAGCAAGGTCGTGCCCGTCTTTTTGTGCTGCTTTATAGGTGAGATCCAGTACCCGATTCATTGTTGCACTACTCATTGGTGCATCTTGAATCATAGCGCGATGGTAGAATAAAATCAGAACCGCCTGCAAAGGTTTTTAAGGCAACTAAAATATCCATTACCTGACGCGATAAGAAAACCAAATGCGGATTGCGACGTTTCATTCGCTCTTTTGGGATTGTCCAAATTGCTTCACTGAAATTAATTTCACTCCAGGTGGCATTCGTTAACTCACTTTTACGTACCATTGTTAACAATAGCAGTTTTACAGCTACCCTAATTGAGGGCGTTGTCCCAACCTTCTCAAGATAGCGATACATCAAACCAATTTCACCTGGCGTTAACGAGCGATCTCTGGGTTCAAATTTAGCAATACTTGCAGGCCTCACTAAATCTGCTGGATTTTCTACCTTCTGGCCCCGTTCAATCGCCCAGCGATAAACCTGAAGTACGATTTCTCGTGCATGAACCGCAGTCGCTGGTGCACCACGTTCAACAATAGTGTCAGTGATCGCCCGTAAGTCTTCGTGTGTGATTTCATTTAACTTTTGGTTGCCAAATTTGTCCTTGAGTTCCCTGGTATAAACTGATCGCCGCATATCCCGTGTAGAATCTGCCATTTGATAGCCACGAAGCCACTTTTCAGCCCATGCACCAAATGTTTCAGCACCTTTAATTCTCGCTTTATCTCTGGCTTTTTCTTTAGCCGGGGACTTACCATCTGCCACCATTCTTTTGGCTTCCCCTAGCCGCTCTCTGGCTTCAGCTAAAGTGATCCCGCCAATACCATAACGACCAAAAGTCACCGTTTCCTGTCTGCCATTAATGGCATAGTTATAGCGAAAAGAGACAGAGCCTGCAGTCGTTACAGCGACATATAGCCCATCTCTGTCATTCACTTTATAGAGCTTTTCTTTCGGTTTTAAATTTCTCAGTTTGGTATCAGTCAGCATTCATTTTTATCCTTTTTTAACGTTTTGATACCATGCAAAAACAACCGTAGGAAACTATGATTTAATTCCTTTAAAAACAGTTGATTACTTGTTTTTAATACCATAAGGAGATCAAAAACTATCGCATGGTATCAGTCGGTGTTCATGGCATCTGCTTGCGATAATACCAACTTTAATACCCCATTCAACTTGTGCTTGACGCTGCTAATCAGTGCCAGACACGGCAAACTATAAAAACAAAAAAGCCCAATTTTACATGGGCTTAAGTCGTTATTTTGCCAGTCAGTGCCAGCTGGTTCTTATTGGGGGATTATTCCCACTCAATTGTCGCAGGCGGTTTGCCGCTGATATCATATACAACCCTTGAAATGCCTTCGACCTCATTAATGATGCGGTTTGAAACGCGGCCTAGGAAGTCATAAGGTAAATGTGCCCAATGCGCGGTCATAAAGTCGATGGTTTCAACTGCACGTAATGAAACAACCCAGTCGTATTTACGGCCATCACCCATAACACCGACAGAGCGGACAGGTAAAAATACAGTAAATGCTTGGCTAACTTTATGATATAAATCCGCTTTGTGCAGTTCTTCGATAAAGATAGCGTCTGCGCGGCGTAGTAAGTCACAGTACTCTTTCTTCACTTCACCTAGCACGCGAACCCCTAAGCCTGGGCCTGGGAATGGGTGGCGATATAACATGTCGTACGGCAGACCTAACTCTAAACCAATCTTACGCACTTCATCTTTAAACAGCTCTTTTAATGGCTCAACTAAACCAAGCTTCATGTCATCCGGTAGGCCACCTACGTTATGGTGAGACTTGATAACGTGCGCTTTGCCAGTTGCTGATGCTGCTGATTCGATAACATCTGGGTAAATCGTCCCTTGAGCCAACCATTTGATATTAGGTAGCTTAGATGACTCTTCATCAAATACTTCGATAAACACATGGCCAATTTTCTTACGTTTAGCTTCTGGATCGCTGATCCCCGCTAATGCATTTAAGAAGCGATCTTCGGCTTTTGCATGGATGATGTTTAGGTCAAATTTACCTGCGAACATTTCCATTACTTGGTCTGCTTCGTTTAAACGCAATAAACCGTTATCAACGAACACACAGGTTAAACGTTTACCAATTGCGCGGTTTAATAGCAATGCCGTAACCGATGAATCAACACCACCCGATAATGCAAGCAGTACGTGGTCATCACCAATTTGCTCTTTTAAACGCGCTACTGTGTCTTCGATAATTGCAGCTGGTGTCCACAGGGCTTCACATTGGCAAATATCTTTCACAAAACGCGTTAAAATATTTAGGCCTTGGTGAGTGTGAGTCACTTCTGGGTGGAATTGAACACCGTAGAATTTTTTCTCTTCATTTGCCATGATGGCATATGGGCAGCTTGGTGTGCTGGCAATGGTTTTAAAGTCTGCTGGAATTGCAGTCACTTTATCACCATGGCTCATCCAGACATCAAGTACTGGTTTGCCCGCTTCGTTCAGAGAGTCATGAATATCACGGAATAATTCACATTGCTCAGTGATTTCAACATTAGCATAGCCGAATTCACGTTCACCAGAGACTTCAACTGCACCACCCAACTGCATTGACATGGTTTGCATGCCATAACAAATACCTAATACAGGAACGCCTGCATTAAATACGTAATCAGGGGCACGTGGGCTATCTGATTCAGTCGTACTTTCTGGTCCACCAGAAAGAATAATACCGTTTGGATTAAATCCTCGAATTTGTTCTTCTGTAACGTCCCACGCCCAGAGTTCACAGTAAACGCCAATTTCACGGATGCGACGAGCGATCAGCTGTGTATATTGCGAGCCGAAATCAAGAATAAGAATGCGATGTTTATGGATATTTGTTGTCATTTGAGGAGAATTCCAAAAATTCAAGTCAAAAATAAGAATCGGTGACGCAAACAAACGCATGCGCCACCCTGAGAAACTTTATCGATTATTGCCCCAAACGGTAGTTTGGAGACTCTTTCGTGATAGTAACATCATGGACGTGGCTTTCTTGGATACCCGCACCACTAATGCGAACAAATTCTGCTTTTGTTCTTAATGCATCAATAGTACCACAGCCGGTCAGCCCCATACAGGAGCGTAAACCACCCATTTGTTGATGAATAATTTCTTTTAAACGGCCTTTATACGCGACACGGCCTTCAATCCCTTCTGGCACTAATTTGTCTGCTGCATTATCCGATTGGAAGTAGCGGTCTGACGAACCTTTAGACATCGCACCAAGTGAGCCCATACCACGGTATGCTTTGTAAGTACGGCCTTGGAATAAAATGGTTTCTCCCGGAGACTCTTCAGTTCCTGCGAACATTGAGCCGACCATCACACAGGCTGCGCCTGCCGCGATAGCTTTAGAAATGTCGCCTGAGAAACGAATACCACCATCCGCAATAACAGGAATACCAGTACCTTCAAGCGCTTCTGCCGCTTCTGCAATCGCTGTGATTTGTGGTACACCAACGCCTGTCACGATACGTGTGGTACAAATAGAACCCGGACCAATACCCACTTTAACTGCGCTAACACCGGCATCTGCTAAGGCTTTAGCCCCTTCAGCTGTTGCAACGTTACCACCAATAATTTGCAAATCAGGGTATTTTTGGCGAGTTTCACGGATACGTTGTAGTACACCTTCGGAATGACCATGTGATGAGTCAATTAATAAAACATCAACGCCAGCGGCCACCAGCGCATCAACACGCTCTTCATTTCCTGCGCCAGCACCAACTGCAGCGCCAACACGTAAACGGCCTTGCTCGTCTTTACACGCGTTTGGTTTACGTTCTGCTTTTTGGAAATCTTTAACGGTGATCATCCCTAACAAATGAAAGTTATCATCGATCACTAAGGCTTTTTCTACACGTTTTTCATGCATTTTTTGCAAAACGACTTCGCGTGCTTCGCCTTCTTTTACGGTCACTAAACGCTCTTTTGGCGTCATCACTGCGGTAACAGGTTGGTCTAAATCTGTCACGAAACGGACGTCACGGCCTGTAATGATACCGACTAGTGAATTGTCTTTAGCAACAACAGGATAACCCGCGAACCCATTACGCTCAGCCATTTCTTGCACTTCACGAATGGTCGTATCTGGCGTTACGGTGACAGGATCAGTAACCACACCACTTTCATGCTTTTTCACGCGGCGAACTTCTTCCGCTTGGCGCTCAATAGTCATGTTTTTATGGATGAAGCCAATGCCACCTTCTTGTGCTAATGCGATAGCAAGGTCAGATTCAGTGACAGTATCCATGGCTGCAGAAAGCATAGGAATGTTCAGGCGGATGTTTGCAGTCAGTTGAGTTGATAAATCTGCAGTATTTGGTAATACCGTTGAGTGTGCAGGAACGAGTAAAACGTCGTCGAAAGTTAGTGCTTCTTTTTTAATGCGTAACATAGGCAATATCCCACCAGGCAGCGTTATGGAAAGGTATAAAATATTGCCGCGGCATTATACACACCGAAAACGGTTGCTTCCAGCGTTTTTTTGAAAAAAAACTTGATAACTCTTATGGCTAGGTTAGTATCTAACGATTAAGTCATTGTTTTAAAATTTGATCTGGCTCACATGTCGACATCACAAAATAGCGCAATTTACTCTGTTAGCAAGCTTAACCAGACGGTTCGAGAACTTCTTGATAACCAAATGGGTCGTATTTGGTTAACCGCAGAAATTTCTAATTTTTCGCAGCCCAGCTCCGGTCATTGGTATCTAACCTTAAAAGATGATCGGGCTCAGGTTCGTGCGGCAATGTTCCGTGGGCAAAATGCGCGTGTCACTTTCCGCCCCCAGAATGGTCAACAGGTGTTAGTCAGAGCGACAGTCACCTTGTATGAGCCACGAGGCGACTATCAATTAATCCTTGAAAGCATGCAGCCCGCCGGTGAAGGGTTACTGCAACAGCGTTTTGAGCTATTAAAGCAAACGCTAAGCGCACAAGGCTTATTTGATATTATTCATAAAAAACCGCTCCCTAGCCCTGCTAAGTCTGTCGGTATCATTACCTCGGCAACGGGTGCAGCCCTACATGATATTTTAAATATTTTACGTCGTCGTGACCCTTCCCTGCCTATCATCATCTACCCAACGGCCGTTCAAGGTGAGATGGCGCCAGCACAAATTGCTCGAATGATTGAGCTAGCAAACTTACGTCAAGAATGCGATGTGTTGATCGTCGGTCGCGGAGGCGGTTCACTTGAAGATTTATGGGCATTTAATGAAGAAATCGTTGCTAGAGCTATTTTTACGAGCCAACTACCTATAATCAGCGCTGTTGGCCATGAAACCGATGTGACAATTGCCGACTATGTGGCGGACGTAAGAACACCAACCCCATCGGCGGCTGCTGAGCTTGTTAGCCGTAATCAATTGGAAATGCTCCGCCAGCTAAAATCAGCACAGCAACACCTTGAAATGGCGATGGATTATTACGTGGCAGGTCAACAACAAAGATTCGCACGCTTGCATCACCGCCTACAGCAGCAGCACCCGCAATTGCGGTTGGCAAGGCAACATAACCAGCTCAATTTATTGCAGCAAAAGCTGGCGCAGTCGATGACGCGGCAACTACAAAGTTCAACGGCTAAATTCGAGAAAGTTAATCGTCGTTTACTGCAAAATGATTTGCGCCCACATCTGCAAAAACAACAACGCCAGCTGCAACAGACGCAATATCATTTGCAAAATATGGTTACCCATTTGGTCAATAGCTATCGCCAGCGATTCGCAGTGGCTTGTTCGAAAATGGAAGCGGTTAGCCCATTAGCCACCCTAGCTCGCGGGTTTAGTATCAGTGAAACCGCTAAAGGCACTGTGTTGAAAAAAACCAGCCAAGTGAAAGTCGGCCAACCGTTGAAAACACGCCTTAATGATGGCTGGGTTGAAAGCCAAGTCACCCACATTGAGAAGGTTAACGTCAAAAGAGTATCGAAATAATTATTTTATCCACTTATCTCGATAAAAATAACGAGATAAGTGGTGTTAAATTTATATGTTGATTAGAAACGCACCTGCCCACCTATCATATAGGTACGCCCTCTACCCGTTTCGTTATTTCGCCCTCGTTCTTCCATAATTGCACCCGAATTTGCGCGATTTAATGCATCGGTATAGTTTTTATTTGTCACATTGTTAATGGTCATCATCAACTTAACGTTTTTATTAATTTCATAATCTGCATATACATCAATAATGGTTGGCTGTTTTTCGTATTTTTCCGTCATAGCGTCACCATTTTGGTCGGCATCAAGAACTGGGCTAATTCGCTTAGACGGCCCTGTCCACGTTATCGTTGACCCCAGTGTCAGCTTTTCATCCAGCAAACGCACACCTGAATCTAATGTTAGGTAATAGTCAGGTAATTGCGTAAAGTCCCCAGCACTAAATGCAGAGGTACTATTAATAGAAACCGGTTGTTTCCCTGACTCTTTGGTATAGGAAATCATTGAGTAAAATACACCTGCATCATAGTTGGCTTGCAGTTCATACCCACGTAGATTCACATCTCGGTGGTCATTCACATACATTTCTGCTCGCTGAGACATGGGTGGATTCTCTTTATCCCATACATCATCATTGACTAAACACCAATCAAATTCATCCCGTGGATTGGAACGACAAAGAATGAAAGCTTTACTCGTGATGTAGTCTTTAACCTGAGTATGAAACCACAATGCTTTCAGGTTAAATTGGTCACCCTCCACCACTAAATCAGGTTTTAAGCTATTAAAGCCAACCTGCCAAGTTTTCGATTTTTCCCCCTTAAGAAATGGATTCATAGTCTGGCCACCATTTGAGGAGAAAAAAGCTTCTTGTGAATTTGGTGCTCGCATTGAATGAGCATAGCTAACAAAGGGTTGGAATTCAGGAATGAGTTGTGCGGATAATAATATTCCAGGGTTAATTCCGCTATCTTTAATATTCAGATTACTGGCTTCTTGAGGAAAACATTTCTCTGTTGCATCACACTCAGGTTTATAGCCTTTCACACTATAATTGAGGTAATTAAGGTCAAATATCGCTGTGTAGATATCGTATTTCGCTTCAAACTGAGTATATACACTGGCAATATCTTGTGTTCCGCTTGGTGCAAATGGATTATTTTTCTGGGTGTTTGGGTCTTCAACAGATTGAGCTTCCTTACTGTACTTGGTTTTCATTAATTTCGAACCAACTTGCCATTTATAATCCACGTCGCCATAAGAAAAATGGCTAGTATTGGATAAATTTATACTATCTGATTTATTTTTAGATATGGCATCTCTGTACGCACCACCAACGGGATCACCTTGGAGTTTCTGCTGATTATTTCCATGACTTGCCAATATTTCCACATCAATTAATTCATTTAATGGGGTGTATTTATATTTAAGGTAATAGTCATCACTATTAATCTTTCTGCTAGTTAATTTATTTTGTAAGAAACGGCCACTAAATTCTAATTCATGACTGTCATTAGGTTTATATTTCAGTTTGGCTAATTGGGATTGTGGTTTTTGTTTAAATGATGGGTCTGTGGCAAATTCATCACTATCAAACCCATCACCATTCTTATAACTACCAGGAATATTATGGCCGCTAACCGCAATTAAACCGCCAAAATAGCCATCATCTTGTAATAATGTCTTTCCTGCAACTGCAACCATGCCATTATAACCGAGACCATTATCTCCCCAATTGGCCTTACTACGTAGGCCATATAAGTTGTTATTGAAAATGACATCATCAATACCGATAGTGCGGAAATTTGCACTCCCCGCTAAGGCGTTGACACTATTACTGCCATTTAGCTGTCCTTTTTCTACTTCTACCGACACTATAAAGTTAGGATCTATTAATGAGCCAAAATCATTACTTGGCTGCATCCCGTGTGTGTACTTACTTGGGGAATTACCATAATAACTTTGAGTGATACCATCAACCATCATATTCACGCGACCAAAACCACTTAACCCGCGAATATTCACGTTAACCGTTCCTTGGCTAGCATCCATTTGCGTATAAGTCCCTGGCATGGTGCGGATTATTTTATCCATCGACTGCAATTTATTTTCTGTACCCACCGCACTGTAAGCACCCGGTTTTTCCAATGCTTTGACTAATGGTGTTTGTTTTTGTGCACCTGAAACTTTTAATTGGCTAAAATTAACCACACCCTCTTTCTGCTTATTTTGCTGCTGTGTATTTTCAGCCAAAGCAATCCCTTGATAGCCAGTGGCAATAAAGCCAGCTACCATAATTATTGTTTTATTATTCATTAAACCATTCCTGTAAACGTACTGTGTGTCATACGCTCACACTGCTAACACAGGGTAAATAAAGCCTGTGAAAAGGCTCAGCAACAATGTCATTAATATTGTTGCTGGCCTGAAATAACCTCAATTTTATAGGCTAATTATTATTTTAAATAAGGAAAATATTTATCTTTATTTTCAAGCATAAGAATAAAACTATATTCTTGAGCAATATCATCTAACGCATTAAAGCGGCCCGATTTACCACCATGCCCTGCATTCATATTCGTTTCTAATAATAATAATGAATTGCCTTGTTTAATATCTCGCAATTTAGCCACCCATTTTGCAGGTTCCCAATATTGAACTTGTGAGTCATGTAGCCCTGTCGTCACTAATATATGTGGATAATGCTGTGCTTTGATATTGTCATAAGGGCTATACGCTTTAATTCGCCAGTAGTCCTCTTCATTCTCAGGGTTACCCCACTCATCATACTCCCCAGTGGTCAATGGGATTGACGGGTCTAACATTGTGGTCACCACATCAACAAATGGAACAGCGGAAACAACACCCTCGTATAAATCAGGTGCCATGTTCACTACAGCGCCCATTAATAGCCCACCAGCACTTCCGCCCATGGCATACACATGGCCTGCTTTACCATAACCTTCTGATAATAACCCTTTGGTTGCATCAATAAAGTCAGTAAAAGTATTCATCTTGTGGATTGTTTTGCCTTGTATGTACCAATTTTTACCTAAGTCACCACCACCACGAATATGAGCAATCGCGTAAACAAAGCCACGATCCAGTAAAGACAAACGAGATGAGCTAAATGAAGGGTCAATACCATATCCATAAGCGCCATAACCATAGACTAACAATGGGTTTTGGCCATGTTTGAAAAGATCTTTACGATAAACCAAGGAAACCGGAACTTTTACTCCATCTTGTGCAGTAACCCAAATACGCTCACTTTGGTAGTTTTGCTTATTAAAATCTTTAACTTCTTCTTGTTTTAAAAGCTGTTTTTCTTGAGTCAGCATATTAATTTCATATACTGAAGACGGTGTGGTCATTGATGAATAGCCGTAGCGTAATATATCTGTATCAGGCTCAGGGTTATTACTAATCCATGCCATATACGTTGGGTCATCAAAGCTTACTTGATTTTCTTTATGCGTTAACCAGCTGATTTGGCGAATATTTACTAAGCCATTTTGGCGCTCTTCTATCACTAGCCAATTATTAAATAAAGCAAAACCTTCAAGGTCAACCCCATCACGTGGTGCTATAAAACTTGCCCACGGAGCTGAAATATTGTCTGCAATATATAAACCAAATAATGGGTGCTGGTGATTAGAACGAATATAGAATTTACCGTTGAAATGATCAGGATAGTACTCAACACCTGTTTGACGAGGTTTTAAGATTTTAGCGTCATTTTGTGGCTGATTTGCATCAATTAACCGGTATTCAGAGGTTTCAGTACTCGTGATACCAATTAAAATAAAATCTTTTGAAGTTGATTTCGATAAACTAACGTAAAAAGTATCATCCTTTTCTTCGTACACCAGTTTGTCTTGAGTTTGCTGTGTGCCATATTGGTGCCTAACGACTTGATAAGGAAGCAATGTTTGCTTGTCCTTATTCACATAGAATAGCGTTTGGTTGTCATTGGCCCAAACAATATTACCTGATGTATTGGTTAACACATTTTCTTGCCACTCGCTCTCATCAATTTTGCGAAATGACACGACAAATTCATTACGCCCTTGGCGATCTTCAGCGATGGCAAGCGTGGTATTATCTGGCGAAATCGCTAATGCGCCCATACGATAATATTCAGTGCCTTCTGCACGTTCATTACCATCAACTAATACAGCCCATTCACCCTGGCTATTTACCGGGCGTCTTTCATATATAGAGTAGTTTTTACCTGCAACCACTCGTGAGCGGTAAGTATAACCATTATAATTATAAGGAACTGATTCATCATCCTGCTTCATACGCGAAAATAGTTCATCGTAAATTTCTTTTTTTAACGGCTCACCTTTTTCAAGTTGTTGCTGCGTATAATTATTTTCTTGCGTTAAATATTCGATAACTTCGGGAGACTCACGCTGGTCATCTCTTAACCAGTAATAGTTGTCAACACGGACATCTCCGTGAGTGGTAATGGTATGAGGTTGCTTTTGTGCTATTGGTGCTGACATTCTTTCCTCCGCAGCACTAGTGGCTGCATATAAACCAAGTAATGTAATAAGACAAAACTCAGTGAGTTTATTACGCATAATTAATCCAATCTATTTTTCATTAAGAGTAAAATCAATAGGGATCCTGACCGTTACCCGCCCATTAATTAAAATTTCGGCCGGTGGTTCAGGTAACGGTGCTGCCCTTGAGAGCACCTGCAACGCTTCTCTGTCCAAAGATCGCGTTCCAGATGAACTCACCAAGTCGCTACCAAGTAAAAAACCTTGTGGGTCAACCGTGAATGTCACGGTTGATTGACCAACTCGCCCTCGCCTTACGGCATCTTCAGGGAACCGCTTGTATTTATTTAGTTTTCCCAATACTTGAGCTTCCCACAGCCTTTTCGCGTTCTCTATCGATTGTGACTGGCTATTAAATTCTGCCGCAATTTTCTGCGTCTGTAATGGTGCTGCTGCATCACTGGTGACAGGAGCATCATTGGCTTTTGAATCAGTCGCTTGTTTTTGTTCAACCACCTGCTTTTCATGTTTTTGTTTTTTGACTTCAACTGTTCGCTGTTTACTCACCGCCTTAGCCACTTGCACTTCTGCCTGCTCATTGACTGCTAGGGGTGGGATAATTTTATCTTCAGACGGTACCTCATGAACTTGACTCGCCACAGACAACTCTTGTAACTGACCAATGTTAGCTTCTGTCAATTGCACCGCTTGCGACTCAATCGAAATTTCCATGACCACGGATGGCGGTGGCAATAACTCTTCCCATTGTTGATTGTGAGTTACCCATAAATACACGCCAACAACCACAACATGAAGAGCGATTGCCAATGCGAGCCAACCACTCATCTTTGTCGTTCGCTTTAAATACTCATTTTCAAATGTTGTTATACTCATTTTTATCTTTCATACTTACGTATTCTCACATAAACGCAAATGATAATTAATAACAAATGAAAATGGAAATCATTTCTTAATGAAAATAAAGATTACTTCACAAAATTAACTTTTTTGAAATCATTAGGTTGCTATTATTTAGTCATCATTTAGGTGTATACCACACAAAATCCGCATGTAAGTGGTCTATTTCTTCCCCTCTTTCCGAAATAATTAACACTTTCATTGGTTCATCAGGGGCGAGATCTTGCACATGCAAGGGGACACCAATAGCTCTTGTTGCATGGTAGCCACCTGCGAACAGAAGCGCTGGTGTAGGCGCATTTAATAACGACTCTGCCATACGACGATCACGCAACTGCTGTACGAACGTCATTTTTATAACTTGTTCCGCTGTAAGCTCCCCACCATGAGAACTTTCAATCGTTTTGCTGATAAGTTCTTGAACAATAGGCTGAGTAGAATACTGCCCCGCTATCGATGACGGGTTAGCATAGGCGGCAAGCACCTCTTCTTTGTCTAAATTTGCAGACAATAGTGGATAAGGTGAGCTCAGCAAATGGCGGATTAAAGACCCATATTGTTCCCAAGGCCAGCCGCTATTCCAATTTAAGGCAGACTGTAACTTTTCGTCACGAATATAGGGGTTACTTTGCATCTGTGCCTGTACACGGCTCACGCCCTTTTGCTGTGAAGGTGTCAGCATTTCGAGTAAAACCGCGCCTTGAGGACGTATTTTTGGCATTTCTTGTGCAAGCCACTGCTCAATTTGGTGGTGATAGTGGTTATCATGCTTTTCTCCCACGATCACACGTGGAGATTGAGCAAGCTGCTCAATTAATTGTTGAGGAGTTAAAGTCTTACCTGTTGCTAAGTCAATAATTTGGTTACTAACTGTTAGTTGGTTATCTAATTGTACGGTTGTCGGTTCAACTTTTTGTGTACAACCAATAAGAAAGAATAACCCAACCATCAAAGTGGCTATTCGAGAGGTCAATCTAATTGAAATCATTATGCTTTCCGTCTTGTGTAGTCAAACCCACAAGATACAGATAATGAGAATCATTTTCAATAAAAAAGGCCACTATGAAACCATAGAAGCCTTTAAAAGGGATTAACTAATATTAACCGTTAGAGAGGATTTGTTTGAGCCTCAACAACCGCTAAAGCAACCATATTCACGATACGGCGTACCGACGCAATTGGTGTCAAAATATGCACAGGTTTCGCAACCCCCATCAACACCGGCCCGACAGTCACACCATCAGAGCTAGTCACACGCAGTAAGTTATAACTAATACGTGCCGCTTCCATATTTGGCATTATTAATAAATTTGCTGAACCTTTTAATGGGCTATCTGGCATCACATCTTTACGGATAGACTCAATTAATGCGGCATCCGCATGCATTTCGCCGTCAATTTCAAGATGTGGGTCACGTGCTTTGATCATCGATAACGTATCACGCATTTTTTGTGCTGATGAGCAATCTGAAGAGCCAAAGCTAGAACGCGATAACAGCGCGACTTTCGGTTCAATACCAAAGCGTCTTACCGTATCCGCTGCCATTAACGTGATTTCAGTTAGCTCTTCCGGTGAAGGGTCTTCATTGACATAAGTGTCTGCAATGAATGTATTCCCCGTTGGCAGTAATAATGCGTTCATTGCACCAGCGGTGTGAACACCTTCGCGGAAACCAAACAGTTCTTTAACCACTTCGTAGTGTTCGCCATAACTTCCGACAGTACCACAAATCATCCCGTCAGCTTCACCACGTAACACCATGATCCCACCAATTAAGGTTGGGTTATTAATCACTGCACGGCGTGCCATTTCTTGGGAAACACCACGACGTTTCATGATTTGGTAATATTCTTGCCAATACTCTTTATAACGCGGGTCATTTTCATTATTGACCACTTCAAAATCTTTACCTAACTCAATATGTAGGCCAAGTTTTTGAATACGCATTTCAATCACACTTGGACGCCCAACTAAAACTGGGAAAGCTAAACCTAAAGAAACCAGCTCTTGAGTGGCATGTAATACACGTTCTTCTTCCCCTTCGGCTAAAACAATGCGTTTTTTCGCAGTCTTCGCTTGGGAGAAAATAGGCTTCATAAATAAGTTTGTTTTATAAACAAATTGGTTCAATTTTTCGATATAAGCATCGAAATCTTCAATTGGACGTGTTGCTACCCCTGAGTCCATTGCCGCTTTTGCCACAGCCGGTGCAATTTTAACAATCAAACGTGGGTCAAATGGTTTCGGAATAATATACTCAGGGCCAAAGAATAGATCTTGATTGCCATACGCTGAAGCCACTTCTTCGCTTTGTTCTGCCAATGCCAAATCTGCAATGGCGTACACACAAGCCAGTTTCATCTCTTCATTTATCGTTGTTGCACCGACATCTAACGCACCACGGAAAATGAATGGGAAACATAACACGTTATTAACCTGATTTGGGTAATCAGAGCGACCGGTACAAATGATGGCATCAGGACGAACTTCTTTCGCTAACGGTGGCAATATTTCAGGTTCAGGGTTAGCCAATGCTAAGATCAGTGGATCTTTTGCCATGGTTTTCACCATTTCTGGCGTTAAAAGGCGAGGACCTGAACAACCTAAGAAAATATCTGCATTAGGAATAGCATCCGCTAAAGTACGTTGACCGTTATCTTCAATTGCATACGCGGCTTTAGTCACATCCATGCGCTCGTCACGGCCTTTATAAATCACCCCTTTGGAATCACAGACGGTGATATGTTCGCGTTTCAACCCTAACGCGACTAATAGATTCATACAAGCGATTGATGCTGCCCCTGCGCCAGAAACGACTAGGCGAACATCACCAATCTCTTTTTTGACAATCCGTAGGCCATTAATGACAGCGGCAGTACAGATGATCGCCGTTCCGTGTTGGTCATCATGGAATACAGGGATTTTCATCCGCTCACGGAGTTTTTGTTCAATATAAAAGCATTCTGGTGCTTTGATATCTTCTAAGTTAATACCGCCAAAAGTCGGCTCAAGGGATGCTATGATATCCACGAGCTTGTCTGGATCGGTTTCATCAACTTCAATATCAAAGACATCAACACCAGAAAACTTTTTAAATAGTACACCTTTCCCTTCCATGACGGGCTTACCAGCCAAAGCACCGATATTACCTAACCCAAGAACAGCAGTACCATTAGACACCACCCCGACAAGGTTACCTTTAGCCGTGTAACGATAAGCTTTAAGTGGGTCATCTGCAATTTCAAGACATGGCACTGCAACACCTGGTGAGTATGCTAATGCGAGATCTCTCTGGGTTGTTAGGGGTTTAGTTGGGGTAACCGTAATTTTCCCAGGATGTGGAAACTCATGAAAATCAAGAGCACTTTGTTTTAATTTATCATCCATCGTCAAGTCCTTTCAAAATAAGTAAGGTAAGAGCGATAACAGTATAAACACATCTCACTAGCAAATCATGATCATACCTGCAATTTCCAGAAAAATCTTTCAGTTACAGCCTTTCAGTGACAATAGAGTTAGGCCACTATTAGAGTAAAACGTAATCGCTTTGATTATATCGCAATACCGTTTTAATTATTAAAAATAAAACTAAAATAATTTATAGTTAATTTCATGATGGTAATATATATAAATAATTAATTACCTAACAACACTGTGTAATTCCGTTTCAAAACCACTTATTTTTAATTTTAATTTAAATATTAGATATGAATTTTCTGATTTTAATGTATTATCGATAAACACCTTATTTTATTAGCATAGCTATTCAAATTAATTAAAGAAGTAACATTAATAATATACCAAACTGGTTTTATAATTATTAATATACTTATTAAATATAATAAACATATTGAAATTAGATTGTCTATTTTATGGGGAATACTTAACTAGACTTTGACGTTTGAGACATAAAAAAGGAACCCTCTATGTCTAAATATACAGTAATGATTATTGATGAGCACCCTATTATACGCTTGGGATTGCGTCAGCTCATAAATACAGATACACACTTTAGTGTCACAGCAGAGTGCTCTTGTTGTTACGAAGCCTTAAGTATCGCAAGGCACCTACAGCCTAATCTCATTATCATCGATACCAATATTCAAGGTATTAAAACATTTGAAACCATGCGATTACTTCGTAAACACTGCAATGACAGTTACTTACTAGTGTTATCTGCATCAACAATTAAAACAGATATATATGGTGCTATTGATGCAGGTGCACAAGGTTATTTATTGAAAAGCAGTGAACTTGACATGCTATTTTATAGCATGAAGAAGGCCTCTAGAGGGCAATTGGTTTTTAGTGAAAAAATATATCAACATCTTATTTCACGTCATAATTATAATGATCCGCTATCAGCACTGACGAAACGAGAATCTGAAATTTTACATGAACTGGCTGTCGGCTTGAAAAATCGTGAAATATCTAATTTGCTTTTTATTTCTGAGGAAACCGTTAAAGTTCACATTCGAAATATTCTTAAAAAGTTACGCGTTCGCTCTCGTCTAGAAGCTAGTTTAATTTATATGCGCTCAAGATAATTTTTTTTAATATATTAATTGTCGAGGCTAAGTCACATAGTTTTTAATTATAAGGTTATTATATATTTCTCAAGTTTGGGCTAGATCCCAAGTGATTTTTGCCTCATTATGTAAGGATTATCGCTAGTTTTTTTGAGGAAAATCATATGCCAAATACATCTAACTCTCCTTATATCATGTACGGAATTAAAAACTGTGACACCATTAAAAAAGCACGCCGTTACTTAGAAGATAATGGCGTTAACTATCAGTTTCATGATTATCGTGTTGATGGTATTAGCGATGAATTACTTTCTACCTTTATGGAACATATTGATTGGGAAGTGTTAGTCAATAAACGGGGAACAACGTGGCGTAAACTGACTGACGATGAAAAGAATGCAGTTGTTGACGCAGACAGTGCAAAAAAAGTACTACTTGCAGAGCCTGCCATGATCAAAAGGCCCGTACTTGTTTCTCCAGATAACCAATACTTAGTTGGGTTTAACGCTAATGACTACCAAAACTTCATTCGATAATCAGGTGGATATAATGGATTGCCCCGTTATTCAGCTTGCCAAAGAATTAATTACTCGCCCTTCTATCAGCCCCGATGACCAAGGCTGCCAAGCAATACTTACCGAGCGCTTAAACCAACTTGGTTTTACTGTTGAACCCATGCATTTTGGTGACACATTGAATTTTTGGGCACATCGAGGTACTCAGGGGCCAACCCTTGCATTCGCAGGTCATACCGATGTTGTACCGGCAGGCAATAGCGAAAATTGGCAGACTCCGCCGTTTAACCCAACAATTATAAATCAGCATCTATATGGCCGTGGTGCTGCTGATATGAAAGGTTCAGTCGCAGCAATGGTTATCGCCGCAGAGCGTTTTGTCAAAAAACACCCTCATCATCCGGGACGCTTGGCCTTTTTAATCACATCTGATGAAGAAGCTGCTGCGTTGGATGGCACGGTTAAAGTTGTTGAAACATTAATAGCACGTAATGAGCGCGTTGATTACTGTTTAGTCGGTGAGCCGTCAAGCCAATCACAATTAGGCGACATCATAAAGAATGGACGTAGAGGCTCTATTACAGCGAACTTAACTATTTTGGGTACACAGGGACACGTTGCCTATCCCCATTTAGCGGACAACCCGGTGCACCGCTCAACCGCTTTTTTGCAAGAGCTCACCTCAACTATCTGGGATAACGGCAATGAGTTCTTCCCTGCCACTACCATGCAAATTGCCAATATCCATGCAGGTACTGGGGCAAGTAATGTGATCCCCGGAGAGTTATTTGTTCAATTTAATTTTCGTTTCAGCACAGAATTGACTGACATACAGATACGTGACAGGGTCACTAACATGTTAGACCGCCATGGCCTTACATACAAAATTGAATGGTCATTATCTGGGCAGCCATTTTTGACTGAAAAACAAGAGCTTGTCACTGCAACTCTGCAAGCAATTCATGAACTGACAGGTCTTAACGCAGAGTTATCGACAAGTGGTGGAACATCGGATGGTCGTTTTATCGCCCAAATGGGAACTCAAGTGATTGAGCTCGGCCCATTGAATGCCACCATACATAAAGTTGATGAATGCGTTAGTGTCAAAGACTTGCAACAACTGGCCTTAATTTATGAGCGAGTCATGGAGCTATTGTTATTATGATCACCATCGCAATGCTAACAGGCCGTTCCACGGACCATTTAGTGACACTTGGCGGCTCTCATCGCCTACAGTTTAATGCCACCAAAGCATTTTTAGCCATGCAACAAGCAGCGGTAAAAGCAGGCTTCAAGTTACAGTCAGCAAGTGCATTTCGTGATTTTTCACGTCAACAGTTAATTTGGAATGAAAAATTCACCGGCCTTCGCCCTGTTCTTGATGCACAGAGCCAACCTCTAGATATTACAGCCCTTTCTGAAGGTGAGCTTTGTGAGGCGATTTTGCATTGGTCTGCATTACCCGGTGCAAGCCGTCATCATTGGGGAACCGAAATAGACGTGTATGACCCATTACGTATCCCAGCTGGGCAAACATTGCAGTTAGAACCTTGGGAGTATGAAACTGGCGGCTACCTTGCTGAACTAAATCACTGGCTCACGGATAATATGGCGACATTTGATTTTTATCGCCCTTTTACTGCCAAAAATGCAGGGGTTGCCTATGAACCTTGGCATATTAGCTACTGGCCGTTATCCCATGAAGCTGAACAGCTATTGATGCCAGAAGTGATTAAGCAAGTTCTAGAACAAGAGGATATTTGCGGGAAAAACTGGTTAAACAGTAACTTAGATTATGTATTCGAACGCTATATTAGAGCTCCTGAATAACCCCTAAGTTAGCAAAGCAACTTCTATCACGCCTCATAAATCACATTACATAATTTATGAGGCTTTTTTATTTTTCGTGGAAATTTGTTCATCAACAACTGGAAGTCGATACATAAAAATAAGCAGCCAACACAACAGTGCCAATAAGCCAATTTTCAACCATACATAACTAACAACCCAGATTGATAATGAAAAAGTAAGTATTATCAATATAATTGCTTTGGGTTTCGCCCCTTTAGGTAGCCCTCTGTGCTTTTGCCAATGACGGATATACCCCCCAAACCAAGAGCGATATAATAACCAATGATGAAAGCGTGGAGATGAACGAGAAAAGCACCATGCCGCCAGCAATAAGAAAGGCGTAGTCGGCAAAACAGGAAGAACGACGCCAGCAAAAGCCAGCGCAACAGCTAACCATCCAATAACAATGAGGAACAATTTTTTCAAAATTACTCCTCCTCTCTAATAAATAAATTAAATGGTAAAAACCGCATAAATTTTGTGGTAACTCATAATAATATCAATGGTATACTCTAATGGTAAACAAGCTTAATGAAAAGTCGCTTTTGCCTGTTGGAATGATTATTACTAGCAGTGACTAGGGTAACTAAGCGATATCAACGCACAGACAGCTCAAAGAATGGCTCTCTCAACCCATTCTAAATTATTTGAGTTGTATGAAGGCGATGAGTGAAGGCATCCCTAGGAGCATACAAAAGTATGTGACTAGGGTAACTGAGCGATATCAACGCACAGACAGCTCAAAGAATGACGAATGGAAGGTAATGTATGCAATGGTTAGCCGACTACTGGTGGATAATTTTACTCTTATTGGTAGGTATTATCTGGAATTCAGTCAAAGAAATGATGAAATTGGACCCCAAAAAGTTTTTAGATGACAAGCCAGAAATTCCCCCACATCAAGATAATAACCACCTTTGGGATGATGAAGACGATTGGCCTAAAGACAAGAAGAAATAACCTTTTGCTTTATCTCCGCTAACAGCGTGGGTTGGTATTGTTTTACCTGTATACCAACCTCTTCTCTTACTCGTTGTAGCCATTGCTTTTGCCCTGTTATACCAACATCTGCGCAAATCTGTGCGATGGGCTCACATGACACCAAATGCCGTCTGAGAAGCGAAAGCCCGTTTTTTTCTTCCTTCAATAAGCGCAGAATAGCACTTTCACTCGCAGAAATGGGCCGTTTAAACTCACTAAATCCAATGAGTTCAACCCAATCATCCGTCGTTAATTGCTGCTGTGAGTCTGTTGTGAAAGCAAACTCTTGTAAATCACTGCGCCAATATAGGTCACGTTTTAGCCGTAACTCCCCCTGTTCACAGAGTTGGTATGCACGGTTTGAAATCGGTAGAATAGCCATTGCGGTAAAACAGCCACTGCTTGCTTCTTTATGAGTGCCAATGCGTATCAGCCTAAAACCGGCTTTTTGCCAAAAAGCCGTTAAATCAGGTGTTAGCCCAAAACTAACAGATAAAAAATCCAACCCTTGCTCTGTAGCAACTGTTTTTTGTTTTTCTAACAGCGTTAAACCAATTTGGCGCCTACGGTGGTGCGCATCAACAGCAATACGCATTATACGGCGAGATTGCCACTGTGCCGCATTAGGAAAAGCACTGTGAGCAGCCAATGACTGGACAACCAAATTCCCTCTAGGTCGACGAAGACCAGCCCATATTTGCCAACTCAATGATTCGGTTAATTGTCCTTCATCCACCATCCATAATGCACCTAAATAAGCACAATCATGAAGCTCCGTTTTTGCTACCATAAAATGTTGCTGTTGGGCATCCAATAGTCGTCGTAAATCTAATGGTGACGTTCGATAGTGTGCGCTCATCAATAGGCCATAAAATGCGCTTAGTTTTTCATTATTTTCTACTAATGACGCCTGAGTTAACGCTTTATATTCAACAGTTTCAGTAATAACCGTTTGATAGGTGGGCTCTTGCAGTAATAGAGCGCTATTAACCCATGATTCTAAGACGTCATTAGCCGCATAGCGCATAGGGCTATCAAGTTGCAATAACCTGAAATGCGTGAGGCTTGCGCAAAATTTCAACATGAAACCACGCCCTGTTCCCTCATAGCCATCGACGGTTGTGGTCAATAAAACACGGGGAAAATACTCAACCAGCTCTCGTAAAATATAATTAGGAATAGCGGAAGCTTCATCGATGATCAGCCAATCTGCTGTTATTTTTTCATTGCTGCGGCAGTAGGCTAATAAGTTATCAGGTGACCAAAAGTTAATCGGTTGGCCTGCATGTCGGCTTAATACTTCCGTCGCCACTTTGGCGGGTGCACAGCACCAACACTCTCCCCCAAATTGTTGTATTAACATGCCTGCTATTGCCGATTTTCCGCGCCCTCTTGGCGCTATTAAGCCCCAAATTCCATGTTCTGCGCTTAATAATTGGCTAATTATTTGTTGCTGTTGTTTTGTTGGCTGGCCTGTAGGTGCTTGCCATAACGGTTTGTTTTTTAGCAATGGAAAATCAGGTTTATCCCCTTGTTTATAAAATAAAATATCAGAGGATGCTTCAAAAGTCCGTTGCAGATGGTGAACAAAATTCGGTGTCGAAATAACCCCAGATTGTTCATTCCAACGAAGGCTGTCGATATCATTATTTGTCGCCCACTCAGATTGCGGTGCGGTGCATAATATTAACAAGCTCCCTGCTTTTAACGTGCCAGCAAGCATGGCTAGCGCTTCGCTATGAAAGCCTTCACGCACATCAAAGATGCCATGCAAAAATTCACGGCCCAATAATAGATGGGCATTTTCAGGGGAAACACCGTGAGGCAAGTTTGATGAAATTGTTAACCAGTCGCCATCAATAGTTGTTTGAATTTCGTTGAGTTGCTGTTCCACCCACACATTGTCGCCAGAAAGAACCATAAGACGACGCATGCCAACCAGATGCAGCTGCTCGATAATAACAGGAAGTAATTTCAACATCGTAATGCTATGATTTACCAATTAATAATGACAATATCCCTGCCGCGATTAAAGGCCCCACAGGCACACCACGGAATAAAGCTACACCAATCACGGTTCCAACAAGTAAGCCTGCAACAGTAGACGGTTGGTGGGTCATTAATGTGACGCCTCGGCTACCCAGCCAAGAAACGGCGATCCCAATAACAATTGCCAGAATCGATTTCCAATTCAAAAATGAGCCCAATACCTCACTAGCGGTTATTTTGCCGCTCGCAATTGGTGTCATAACGCCGATAGTTAAGATAAGTATGCCAATGGTTAAACCATATTTTTCAATCCATGGAAAATAATTATTCAATGGTGTTATTCTGACTACCAATAAAAATAGCATCGCAAGGGTGACTGTCATATTATGACTGATAATACCTAACCCAGCTAATACCAAGAGAATGATTAGTGTTGGATCAACATGACTCATAGATTTGTCCCTGTAAAACGCACAATTATAATTTATTTGAAGTCAATCGACTGACTTAAAAACATGTTATTGGCTCATCATCAAAGAAGCAAATATTAACGCCAACTCTTTTTATTTTTATAACGATATTTTTAATTAATAATAAGCCACTATCTCTGCACAGTTAATTAACCAAAATGTGACATTTGAGCTATTTTTTATTCGCTATTTAATGCTTCTAGAAAAATAGTCACTCAGAATATCTGACGGCGCCGCCCTTAATTGAACAAAAATTAACATGGTAATACGGATAATCCTGACCATCGATAAAACTTAAGCTAAATATTCGGAATATTCATCACTGTTTATTTTTTTACTTCTCGCTTTTTTTTATATTTATCATTATAAAAACCAACTTATGGTGCCTTTTGCTGAAGATAGACCGAAATACCTTTACCGCCAGACAATCCATCTCAATTGCGTATAATAATCACGACCAATTAATACTGAAAAATCATAACTTCACATTATTTATAATTTTAGTGATTTCAATGGTTGTGCGACGCTCAGCGCAAGCACAATTATTAGGATTAATAATATGAATCAACTTTTATCACCCTATTCAAACGCTCGTTTTATTGCCATCCGCTTCGTCCCTGGCGAAGATGTGATCTTAACATTAAGACAAAAAATTGAGCAGTATGGCCTACAAGCTGCATTTATTGTCAGTAGTGTCGGCAGCTTAACTGACGTTGCACTGCGTTTTGCAGGCCAAGAGAATACCTTTCAAACAACCGGTAAGTTTGAAATTGTTTCATTCATTGGCACGTTAGATGCCCAAGGTGAACACCTGCATTTGTCTGTCTCTGATGAATACGGAAAAGTTCTTGGTGGTCATATGATGCCGGGTTGTACTGTTAGAACCACATTAGAGCTGGTTATTGGCGAACTTGAGAAAGTTAATTTTACTCGTGAACCTTGCCCGTTGTCTGGTTATGAAGAGCTGATTATCACGTCTCGTTAATTTTATTATTTTATTACTGTAAGGAATGACTTTGTCATGGGTAAAACGTCGATTATCTCTAGTCGCACTCTGACTTTAATTGTGTTTTCTATTGCCATTAATATGGTCATTGGCCAATTAAGTTCGATGCTAAAATTGCCTATATTTTTAGATTCTATCGGAACGCTAATTTGTGCATTATTAGCTGGCCCTTGGGTTGCATTATTGAGTGGCTTATTAACGAATTTATTATGGGGTTTACTCAGCGGCCCAATTGCAGCGGCTTTTGCCCCTGTAGCAATGATGATTGGCCTGAGTGCTGGGTTATTAGCTCGTGCAGGTGGTTTTCGCACCTTACCAAGAGTGATCTTATCCGGTGTTGTGATTACTTTTGCGTTAATGATCGTTGCTGTTCCCATTCGCACTTACTTATTTGCAGGAACAACTGGTAGTGGAGCTGACTTTTTTGTCGCGTATTTTCATGCAGTTGGCGATAACTTATTAGAATCAGTAGCAATTACGGTATTAGGCGCCAATATTGCAGATAAAGTTGCATCAGCCATTATTGCTTGGTTACTGGTTCGACAGTTACCAGAACGCGTTCAACGTAATTACCCAAATATGGCTAAGGTCCGTTAGATGCATCCATTTACCTCGCTGACAATTTGGTTTTGGCTCAGTGTCACTTCGCTTTTTTTACCATTGGGTTGGCCATTAATTCTGCTAGGTTGCAGCACTTTCGCTGCTTTAATATTTTGGCGGCCAGCCCGCCACCGTTGGAAGATTGTTGCATGGATTATGCTTCCCATGGCTGCAGGGCTTTGGTTAATTCATGGTGGATGGCTAGCTCAGCTATTAACTGGAGCCACTTTAAAAAATAGCCGCCCTGAATTTGCGTTGGCATTGTGGTTTAAGTTATTAACGATTATTAGTGCTTCTCAACTTTGGCTGCAATATGTACCGACTGAACGCTTTATTCGGGCTTTATTTGCTAGCCGTTTACCTGCGAGTTTCGCTTACCTACTCGCTGGCCCATTACTACTTGCCGAACAACTTCGTCAACAATTAGGCACCATCCGTGAAGCACAAATAGCCAGAGGCGTTCCTCTTGATGGTCGCTTTTGGCAACGTATTACATCGTTACCTGCCCTATTGTTTCCACTTGCCAGTAATACCTTGAGTGAACTGAGTATTCGTGGCGCTGCATTAGATATGCGTGGCTTTCGCTATTGTACTAAACGCACGACATTGAACCCACCGGTGGATAGCACCCACCAAGCCTTGCTCAGGTATGGGTTAGTTTTGTTAATTGTTATTGAAGGCGGTCTTTCTCTGTGGTGGTGAATTTACAACAAATGCGCTTCATTCCACAAGGCGCGGAACAGTCCCTATTAGGGCCAATTGACCTTCAGCTCAATGCAGGCCAATGGCTATGTGTATTGGGTGGTAACGGTAGTGGAAAAAGTACGTTAGCACAAATACTTGCAGGTTGGCACAATGACCTCATTCAGGGGGAAATTGAAGGAGCCGCAGAGGTATTGCAAGCCCCCTTAGCTGACAGCTCTGTGGTTCAGGTGTCTATCTCACGCCAACTTGTTCAACAATCCCCCCAATTACAACTTTCAGGCTGCGCGTTTACCGTTGAACAGGAAATTGCATTCGGGCCTGAGAACCTCGGTTTAACACCCGACGAAATTAGTGAGCGAGTTGAAGTTGCCATTGAACTCACATTTTGTGAGGCACTGCGTACGCGCCACCCTGCCACCTTATCCGGCGGTGAAGCACAACGCGTCGTGTTAGCAAGTGCATTAGCGATGCAGCCTAAACTCCTGTTACTTGATGAAGCTTTTAGTCGGCTAACACCCAGTGCAACACAGCGCATATTAGCCCAGTTACAACGCTATACAGAACAAACGGGCTGCAGCATTATTTTTTTTGAGCGTAACTTACTACCGGCTATCAGTTTCTGTGGCCTATTTCTTTTGCTAAGTACGGGGCAAGCCTTTCAAGAAGCAGGAAAAATGGTCTCAACAGGCAGTTTAAATGATGTTTTTCTTGATGCTCTTGAAACAATCAATATGCCAGATGCATGGCGGGTGATAGGTGAGCTGGTCAAATTAGGGCATTGGCAAGAAAATATTCCCCACGATGAAGCGCAATTGCTACAGATGTTTAAGGAGCAATATGTTACAGCTTAACAATCTGAGTTATCGTTGGCCAAGTTCAACTATTGATAATATACAATCTTTATCTCTATCTATTCACCCTGGTGAATGGGTTGCTTTGGTTGGGGATAATGGTGCAGGAAAATCAACATTGTTGCGCCTTTTAGCGGGGTTATTACAACCAACACAAGGCGACATTCTGCTTGAAAGCCAGCCGCTTCACCTTCTCTCTTCACCACAAAGAGCCAACCATATCGGCATTTTATTCCAAGAAGCTGAGAAACAAATTTTTCATAGTTGTGTGCGTGATGAAATTGCGTTTGGCTTAAAACGCCAGAAATATCCTAAACGTGATATTCAAGACCGAGTACATCAGGCACTTGAAATTTGCCATCTATCCGACATAGCGGATAAACACCCTTTAGATTTGCACGCAGGCCAACGTAGGATGGTTGCTGTTGCTTGTTTAGAGGCTGTTTCCCCTAAGCTATTGCTACTTGATGAACCAAGCCGTGACTTTGATGCCTTTTGGATGCGAAAATTTGAAGATTGGCTGACATTACAACGCGAAAAAGGGGTAACTGTCGTTTCGATTAGCCACGACCTTGATTTTGTTGCCCGCCATTTTCAGCGTGTATTGCATCTATCAAAGGGGAATCTAATTGCTGATGGTCAACCACTGGAAGTATTAGGTCATCCAGAATTACAAGTTGAAAGCCCACTTCCCGCACCGACATTGATGTCACTTAGTCAGCAACTACAAATAAATACCACGGATACCACTCTCTCTTCATGGGTCACTCATTTGATTCACCAATAGCCGCCTTGGGTTAATGGCTAAAAAAATAGCCTGCAATGCAGGCTAAAATATCATTCAAATTATAGGAAATTGATTAATCTAACTGCACGCCAATACGACGTGCGACTTCTTCGTAAGCCTCAATTAAGCCGCCAAGGCTCTGACGAAAACGGTCTTTATCCATTTTATTGAGCGTTTCTTTGTCCCATAAACGGCTACCGTCTGGAGAAAACTCATCGCCTAAGACGACTTGGCCTTTATACAAGCCAAACTCCAGTTTAAAATCGACTAAAATTAGCCCTGCATCAGCAAAAATTTTACTGAGCACTTCATTGGCTTTGTAGCTTAGCTCACGCATTTTTGCCAAGTTTTCTTTACTCACCCAGCCAAATGTCTCACAGTACGATTCATTCACCATCGGGTCGTGCTTGGCATCGTCCTTTAAGAATAAATCAAATAAAGGCGGGTTTAACACCATGCCTTCTTCAACACCTAAGCGTTTTACCAGTGAACCTGCTGCACGGTTGCGGATCACACACTCAACAGGCACCATATCTAACTTTTTCACCAGAGCTTCTGTGTCAGACAATAATGCTTCCATTTGCGTTGGAATACCGGCGGCTTCTAATTTGCTCATAATGAAATGGTTAAATTTGTTATTTACCATACCTTTACGGTCAAACTGCTCGATACGTTCACCATCGAGTGCTGATGTATCATTGCGGAACTCCAGAACCAGTAGATCAGGATCCTCTGTGGTATAGACTGTTTTTGCCTTACCACGATACAACTCAGCTTTCTTTTGCATCTTACACACTCCAGAGATGTGATTAAACTAAACAAAATCAACCTGCACAGCAGATTCAGATAAGTAACAGAAGAACAAAAACCAACCAAATGGCCTATTCATTGTTAATTTTCTGCTCTGTATCAGTCAGTTACTGGAATTCACCATGCGAAACGCTAACTAGCTGATATTCAATATTTTATAATTCACTGCTAATCATGATAATAAAATTCCCGAGCAGACGCAAACGATTACTTAACCATAAACACTGATTTTTTGTCCATTTGTTTTAGGTGGAAATATGAAAAATAAAATTAGCGTTGCAGAGAGGAAAAAATTAAAACTAACGAAAGGCCAATTAATAATTAGCTAAGCATATAAATTACGATAGAAATAACATGAACCAAATACAGAGAATAAATCATTAGAGAGGTTATTCTATTTAGATTAAGGGCGTTTTACTGATGGCCACCAACCTATGTGTATGAATATCAATATCTTTCCCCCAATACAACTCCATCCAATTTAAGTAAAAATCATCCATATCTTTAATCGGGATCAATAGGCGGTTTTCTTCTTCACCATTTGAGGCGTAAACATAATATTTTTTATCAAATGCCCAATTGATCATGGTTTCCCAAAAACGTTGACCTGCATCTGTTTGCTCTTCATCGGTTACCATAATGCAATATGTATTAAGAAGGTAAGCAAAAAACTGACGAGGTAAATCTTTGATAATTTTAATATATTGATGAGCAGTGCTTCGCCAAACTTTAATTTGTGTGCACGTTATCTTCCCGATCACAATGTCTTTGCGAAATTTTAGTTCAACGAGATAAAGAGTTTCCGGCTTTTCCCCATTAGCAATCAAGCGATATTGTTGTTTCCTGAGTGATTTTACGAGTCGGTAACCTTCCGGTATATCAAACCCCTGCAAACTAAAGTCTATTACCCCTTTAGTTAGAAAACACTGTGTATTTTCTATATTACTGGCTGTTATTCTCAATTTTTGGTTAAACTCAGCCCCTGATATTTTCCTTGGCATACAATCACGACTATTTTTGATGGGTTTCATCGCGTGATTATCCATCCCTCTTCTCCTTGATGTTAGCGATTTTCGTTGAAGTATATCCGAAAATAGTGGGATGACAAATCCATCAAACTTAATTTAGCCCTATCAATAATTGATGTTTATAACGCCACTACGCGATTAAAATTACCCATAAATAAAAAAACCGCAGCTTGTATTTAAGCTACGGTTTAATTAACAATCTCAAAATGTTGAATTATGACTTTTTAGCGGGTGCTTTACTAAACGCTGCTTTCAGCGCGGCAACCATTTCATCATTTTGTTTTTGTGTTAAAGGCACACCTTTAGTGGTGATAAATTGCAGTGTACTACGGTTATTTAAGTCACCGACCTGCACTTTATAGTCTGCTTCTGGCACAGTTGGGTCATCAATGCCCAAAGCCTGCCATTCTGAGCTGCTTAAACCTTTGTAAGTCACCATTACAGAACCACTTGAACGTGTACGGTCACCCACTTTCATACCAACACTTTCTAAGGTGTGAGGTAAACGCTCCCATACTGCGTCAAATGGTGCACGAACGACAATTAAAGGTAAGCCAGTATCATCACTACCCGTTTGAACATCTATAATGCCATATGCGTTTTGAATGCTACCTTTGTTTGAGGTATCACGTAACGTATATAAGTTATCGGTTAATTCATTCAATAACAGCTTGTTATATCGTTGAGTTTCGACAACATCGGTAATTGTCTCTCCACCTTGACGTAAACCTAAGCTTGTTACCGTCAATGCCATCATACCGTTTTCGGGTTGTACCGTGACTTTATGGCGGCTTTCAATTGGAACGTTTTCATCTGCACGGTCCCATTTCACCCAATCGGTTTCAATTGAGCGAGAACCATCATCTTTAGAGGACACTGGAATATTTCTTTGCTCTAAGATCATTGTAACTTGTGACCAAAGCGCACTATTTTCAGGTGTATTTTCTAGCAACAAACGGCTTGCTTGAGCGCTATCCTCTGTACGAGAACCCGCTAATTGCGAAATTGTCAGTACTGGTGGACGAATGTCTAACGCTTTTCCTATTGCCCCTGTTGATGTGGCTTTAGGGATATCATACTCACCATTTTGTTCTGGTAATGTCAGCCCTTGTGGCACATTCAACACTTTCAATGGCGCAGCATTGAGATATTCCTCATCACCACTGACCTGACGTTTATAGCGCTGATCGCTGGAGCAGGCTGCCAGTAACACGACAAGTGACAGGCCAGCAACCTTCATAACCTTCGATTTTTGCAATAATGTTGCCATTAAAATTCCCTAAATTTTACAGTAACCCAGCGAGCTTCAAGGCTTCCTCAACTTTTTGCTGGCCTGAGGTGGTTAACGGTGTCATTGGCAACCGTAATGTACCATCTGCAATCAGACCTAAGCGATGACAGCCCCACTTCGCTGGAATTGGATTTGGTTCAACAAATAACTGAAGATGAAGCCCCATCAGTTTTTTATTTAATTCACGCGCCTCAGTATATTTGCCTGCAAGCGCTAAGTCACACATTTTTACCATCTGCGGTGCAGCAACGTTGGATGTGACTGAAATAACGCCTTGACCACCCAGTTGCATGAAATCAAGTGCTGTTGCGTCATCACCTGTTAACAGTACAAAATTATCATCAACCAGTTCTTTGATTTGATGAACCCTAGCTAAGTTCCCTGTTGCTTCTTTAATTGCAACAATATTCGCCAGTTTTGCTAAACGCCCCACGGTTTCAGGCAACATATCACAGCCCGTCCGTGATGGTACATTATAAAGAATTTGTGGCAAGCTGGTGTTTTCTGATATTGCTTTAAAATGCTGATATAACCCTTCCTGAGAAGGCCTATTATAATAAGGTGTTACTGTCAGGCAAGCAACTACACCGCTGTTTTCAAAATCATTTGTCAGAGAAATAGCTTCCGCTGTCGCATTTGCACCCGCTCCTGCAATAATAGGAATACGGCCATCTGCTAACTCGAGTGTCGCTTTTACGACATCGACATGCTCTTTATGCGTTAAGGTTGCTGACTCGCCAGTTGTACCAACAGAAACAATAGCAGTTGTTCCACTTTCAACATGGTAATCCACCAATTTTTTTAGGCTGGCTTTATCTAAACGCCCTGCCGAATCCATTGGTGTGATAACTGCAACAATGCTTCCCGTTAAAAAATCTTTATAATTTGCGTTTCCATTAGCCATAGCGATACCCCCTCAATAATTGAACCCCCATGTTACTTTTTCATTTCAAAGAAGAAAACCACCCAACAGCAAGAATTTAATGAATTTTGTTAATGCCGAGGACATTAACTTAAATAGAAGTAATAATTCACTGATATTTCTCGCAAGAGTCTATTTCCCCTCTTGGCAGATTCCCTTTTTTATGGTTTCCTTAACTTCATAGTCAGTCAGTTTTTAATGCCCGAATTTTACGGCGATATTCTAATCAAATATTTAACTGACATAATTACAATACTAAGGAATAGACTTTGCCTAAGACTGAACAGCAATTTCTTGTCATTACTGCGCTGGGAACAGATCGTCCGGGCATTGTGAATACCATTACACGCCTCGTCAGCGAGTGTGACTGTAATATTGAAGATAGTCGCTTAGCGATGTTTGGCAAGGAATTCACCTTTATTATGATGTTATCCGGCAGCTGGAATGCGATCACCCTTTTAGAGGCAACATTACCACCTAAAGGCGCTGAGCTTGATTTGCTCATCGTAATGAAAAGAACCCAGAGTGTCCAAACAACCTATTACCCATCAACCGTAACCGTGAATATTGTTGTCGACGATGCACCTCGTATTGTCGAGCAATTCACAAATTTATTCACAACTTCGCAGTGTAATATCGCAGAGCTTGTTTCTAAAACACAACCAGCCAATAATGATATGCCCGCTCAACTGGAGATTCAGATTACTGCACACGACCCGTTGGACGATAATGGCATAATTATAAAAAATAAATTTCAACAACTGTGTACAATGCTAAATGCCAAAGGCAACATAAGTATTGTTAACAACCCCAATATGCAAAGTTAACGGAGATATATGTAATGAACCCATTGAAAGCCGGTGATAAGGCGCCTCAATTTAGCCTTCCTGACCAAGATGGTGAGCTCATCAATCTTTCTGATTATCAGGGTCAACGCGTATTAGTTTACTTTTATCCTAAAGCGATGACGCCTGGCTGTACTGTTCAAGCGTGTGGTCTACGTGATGAAATGGATACACTTAAAGCGAAAGGTGTCGAAGTATTAGGTATTAGCACAGACAAGCCAGAAAAACTGTCTCGTTTCGCTGAAAAAGAGATGTTGAACTTCACTTTATTATCAGATGAAGACCACCAAGTATGTGAGCAATTTGGAGTTTGGGGTGAAAAACAATTCATGGGGAAAACCTATGATGGAATTCATCGTATTAGCTTCCTCGTTGACCCTACTGGGAAAATAGAGCACGTCTTTGACAATTTTAAAACCAGTAACCACCACGAAATCGTGCTTGATTACATAAATACACACGCTTAATCGTCACTGCATAGTGCTGTATGCCCCCATACAGCACTATTCCTAACCTAGTTTGTTGGTTCCGTTGTTTCTTCCGGCCATACATGAATAACCGCTTTAATCAGTGTTGCTAACGGTATTGCAAAAAACACCCCCCAGAAGCCCCATAACCCACCGAAAATCACAACAGATAAAATAATCACAAGTGGATGTAAATTCACCGCTTCAGAGAACAATAAAGGCACAACAACGTTGCTATCCAAACCTTGGATCACTAAATATGCCAACATTAAGTACCAAAACTCGCTGCCAACACCATACTGAAAGAGCGCAACAATAACCACTGGGATCGTAGCCGCTACCGCACCAATATAAGGGATTAATACCGCCACCCCGACTAGAACCGATAACAATACAGAATAGCGCAGGTCAAAATATGCAAAGCATAAATAGGTTGCCACCCCAACAATCACCATTTCTGTGACTTTTCCGCGTAAGTAGTTGGTGATCTGTTCATTCATTTCAACCCAAACTTTCCCCACTAACAAACGGTTTTTGGGTAACAACTTGAGAAAACTTTTGCTAATGCGTTCTTTATCTTTCAAAAGGAAGAATGTCATCAATGGCACGAGAACTAAGTAAACCGCTAAAGTAAAAATACCAATTAACGAAGCAACTGACGCTTTAACTACTGAGTCTGCAATACCTGACATACGGCTACGGAGGTTATCTGCCATCATATCGATGATGCCAACATCCACCAATGCGGGATATTGTTCTGGCAGTTTCTGTGCAAATTCATTGAACCGGTTTACCATATTTGGTAGATCGGCCATCAAATTAATCCCTTGCTGCCATGCCGTTGGCGCAATAATTAAAATAACCATGGCACTTATTCCAGCAAATAAGGTCAAAATGATACCAACAGCAACTGAACGGGATAGCCCTATGCGCTGTAATAAATTTGTTGGCCATTCAAGCAAATAAGCTAAAGCAATTGCCGCCAGCAACGGAGCCAGTATACTGCTGAAAAAGAAGATGATCACAAACCCTGATACGAGTAATGTAAAGAGGGCTATGGCTTGTGGGTCAGCAAAACGCCGACGATACCACTGTAAAAACAATTCCAGCATTTATTGCTCCTGGGGAATAGCATAAAGGACAGTTCCTAAAGTAACGAAAATTATACCGAAGAACAGATTTTACGATAGCTTTTGCTATCATGTGTTTTAAACTTTTCGCGTTTTTAGGTGCCTTACTTAAATATACCCGAAATAAAGTCGGTACTTACCCTAAATTAAAATGTTGTATGGGATACTCACGTTTCATGAAGAAAACTTTAAAATATCCATTATTGGCTTTCATGATCGCTGCGCTAATGAACGGTGCAGTTTTACCTGCTTATAGCGCAATTGAAGATACCTTACCCGATATAGGAACGACGGCGGGAGGCACTCTTAGTATCAACCAAGAAATTATTATGGGAGATGCAATCACACGCCAAATTCGCGCCAGCACCCCTCTTATTTATGACCCATTGTTAACCCAATATGTTAACAAACTTGGCATGCGGTTAGTGAAAAATGCAGACTCAGTTAAAACACCGTTTAAGTTCTACTTAGTCAACAACCCCAATATTAACGCATACGCCTATTTTGGGGGGAATGTCGTGCTGCACTCTGCATTATTTCGGTACAGCCAAAATGAAAGCCAGTTAGCCTCCGTCATGGCGCACGAAATATCTCACGTCACGCAAAGGCATCTCGCGCGAATGATGGAAGATCAGAAAAGCACCACGCCTCTCGCGATTGCTGGGACTATTGGTTCTTTACTGTTAGTCATGGCAAACCCTCAAGCTGGTTTTGCAGCATTAACCAGCACGATGGCTGGGGTGCAGCAAGGCATGATAAGCTTTACCCAAGCCAATGAGCAAGAAGCAGACCGCATTGGCCTACAAACGTTACGACGCTCAGGTTTTGACCCACACGCCATGGCTGATTTCATGCAAACCATGTCAGACCAAACCCGCTATATGTCTAAGCCCCCTGAAATCCTGCTAACGCACCCCTTACCGGATAGCCGTTTAGCGGATGCCAGAAACCGCTCGAACCAATACCCTAAAGTGAGTGTGCCTTCATCACTGGATTTTATGTTAGCTCGGGTTCGTATTTTGGCCATGTATAGCACAGATCAACACCATGCTTTAGACCAAATCATTGAGAATTATGGTAAAGGTTCTGCACAAGAACAGATTGCGGCTCAGTATGGTAAAGCATTACTCCTTTCCCAAGACAAAAAGTACGCAGAAGCTGGGAAAATCCTGACAGAACTATTAGCGAAACAACCCGATAACCCTTGGTTTATCGATAGTATGACGGATGTCGATATTGAACAACATCAAGTATCTAGAGCGGTCTCTCGTTTACAAAATGCATTGAAAAAAGCACCGAAAAACACCGTATTCATAGTCAACTTAGCCAATGCGTTGATTAACAATCATCAGTATAAAGAAGCAACAACCTTGTTGAATAAATATACGTTTGATTACCCTGATGACCCAATTGGCTGGGATTTACTGGCCGAGGCATCCGCAAAACAAGGTAAACGTACTGAAGAACTTGCTGCTTACGCAGAAGGAATGGCATTACGAGGGAATTATGACATTGCGATTAATTATCTCAGCGATGCTAGCCGCCAAAGCCGTTTAGGCAGTTACGAACAACAGCGCTATGACGCTCGCATTGATGCGCTTCGAAAACTACAATTACGCGATCAAAATGCAAAACCGTAAGGAATTAAAATAATGACGGATCCAATTAAGATTTACCACAACCCACGTTGCTCTAAAAGCCGTGAAACCTTAGCCCTTTTAACAGATAAAGGCATCACGCCAACCGTGGTTGAATATTTAAATACTCCTCCAAGCGCGGCTGAAATCAAAAAACTGCTTAAAATGCTAGGGTTCAAAGACGCACGCCAATTAATGCGTACCAAAGAAGAGTTATATAAAGAGTTAAAATTAGCCGATGACTCTTTAACTCAAGATCAACTCATCAAAGCGATGCATGAAAACCCTAAGTTGATTGAGCGCCCTATCGTTGTTAATGGGGATAAAGCACGTTTAGGCCGTCCACCTGAGCAAGTGTGTGAAATTTTATAATCTCTGTTTTGGCAGCTATATAGCTGCCAACTCATTTAATCGGTTAGAGTTTTAAAATATCTTTTACGAAAGGGATCGTTAATTTGCGCTGAGCAACGATGGATGCATGGTCAAGTTTGTTTAAAATATCAAACAAAGTTCCCATTTTTCTATCTAGACGTTTTAACACGAAACGGCACACATCTTCTGGTAACTCGAAACCACGAATACGAGCGCGTAATTGAAGAGCCCAAATCTTATCTTCATCACTGAGTGGATGCAGTTTATAAATTTGCCCCCAATCAAGGCGAGAGGCTAAATCGGGTAATTTCAGTTCAATTTGCCGCGGAGGCCTATCCCCAGTAATTAACAAACAAGTGCGGCCGATTTCTAAAATACGATTATATAGATTGAAAATCGCCATTTCCCACTCTTCATCACCCGCAATACACTGAATGTTATCAATACAAACGAGTGATAAATGCTCCATACCGTCTAGCACTTCAGGAACAAAATACGCACGCTTATCTAGAGGGACATAACCGACTGCAATACCTTGTTCAGACAGTTCTGCGCAAGCCGCATGTAATAAATGGCTTTTCCCACCACCTTCTCGCGACCAATAATAGATATAACTACCATGCGGTTGATTAATAGCAGACTGAATAGCAGACAGCAACGCCCCATTTTCCCCTGCATAAAAGCTTGCAAAGGTTTCATCATCTGGCAGATATAGTGGTAATGAAAGCTGTGATGGTGTGTTCAGAAGCGCCTCTGGCTGTATAAATCAATTTTCATCTCGCAGTTTACCATAAAAAATACGGATAGATGAATAACAACGGTCACCAAATGCCGCTCGAACAATCGAACGGCAATATGGAAGTTACTGTGACTTATTTTTTATTGCTATCAAGCTCTTGCACTTCAGATGTCACAAACTGCTTTTCAGGCCTAACAAACGTAATAAAGCGGAACAATAATGCCATAAAGATCCCGACTATCGTTGCCAGTGCCATACCTTTAAGTTCAGCTTGCCCAATATGGATAACCGCGCCACTGACACCAATAATTAAAATCACTGAGGTTAAAATCAAATTCTGTGGCTTGTTATAATCTACTTTTGAATCAATTAGCACGCGAATACCTGATGCACCAATCACCCCGTATAATAAGAGTGAAACCCCGCCCATTACAGGAACCGGCACTAACTGAATAGCCGCTGCTAACTTACCGACACAAGATAATAAAATGGCGATAATTGCAGCGCCACCAATCACCCAAGTACTGTATACCTTGGTAATGGCCATTACCCCAATGTTTTCACCATAAGTCGTATTCGGTGTTGAGCCAAAGAAACCTGAAATCACTGTAGAGAACCCATTGGCAAACATTGAGCGATGTAAACCTGGCGATTTCATTAAGTCACGTTCAACAATATTCGCAGTGACAACTAAGTGCCCTACGTGCTCAGCAATTACCACTAGAGCCGCAGGTAAAATAGTTAAAATGGCAAACCATTCGAAGCGTGGTGTATAAAATGTCGGGATAGCAAACCATGGCGCTTCAATAACAGGCGTGAAGTCCACAATACCCATAAAATAGGACAAAGCATAACCCGATAAAAAACCAATCAAAATCGGGATTATGGCTAGAAACCCACGGAAAACGACAGCGCAGAGGATAGTGACTGATAACGTCGTCAGGGAGATAATTAACGTATTTGAATCAACCACTGCGCCATCTTTAGGCAACAGCCCTGCCATACCTGCAGCCGTTTGAGCTAACTCTAAACCGATCACGGCCACGATTGCCCCCATTGCCGCTGGAGGGAACATCACGTTAATCCACCCTCTTCCTGCAACTTTAACAATCAATGCAACGATACAGAACAACACACCGCAAATAATAAAGCCGCCAAGCGCCAGTTCATAACCTAATGGTAGCAAAATCAGTACAGGGGAAATGAATGCAAAACTTGAACCTAAATAAGCTGGGATCTGCCCTTTACAAATAAATAGATACAGCAGCGTTCCTATCCCATTAAACAGCAAAATTGTCGCGGGGTTTACACCAAACAGAATGGGTACGATAACGGTTGCGCCAAACATAGCAAACAGATGTTGAAGGCTCAGTGGAATAGTTTGTAATAATGGTGGTCTTTCTTCAACACTGATGGTGCGACGAGTCATGTGACTTTATCCTCTTTTAGCGAAATGGCTAATCACTGAATAAGCAGTGAGTCTCTACAATTAATCAAAAAAAAGCCGACTTCTCAGTCGGCTTATCATTATTTAGTACCAAATATCTTGTCGCCGGCGTCACCGAGACCCGGAACGATATACCCCTCTTCATTTAAATACTCATCAATTGAAGCAGTGTATAATTCAACATCTGGATGCGCAGCTTCCAAAGCTTTTAAACCTTCTGGCGCGGCAACAAGGACTAAGATTTTAATTGAGGTACAACCCGCATTTTTTAATAAATCAATGGTGGCAATCATTGAGCCACCCGTTGCTAACATTGGGTCAACGACTAATGCCATACGTTCTTCAATGTTAGATGCGAGTTTTTGGAAATAAGGGACAGGCTGCAGTGTTTCTTCATCACGATAAACACCTACCACACTGATACGTGCACTTGGAATACTATCTAATACACCATTCATCATACCAATACCAGCACGGAGAATTGGTACTACAGTGATTTTCTTACCTTTAATTTGTTCTATTTCTACAGGACCACACCAACCATCGATAGTCACTTTTTCAGTTTCAAGGTCAGCAGTTGCTTCATAAGTCAGTAGGCTACCAACCTCTGAGGCCAGTTCACGAAAGCGTTTAGTGCTTATATCATGATCTCGCATCAGGCCGAGTTTATGTTTAACGAGAGGGTGTTTTACCTCAACGATCTTCATGGGTTTCTCCTACTATTTAAGACGGCGGCGGACAAAAAAATCGCCGGATTATACCTCTTTTAGCTTTAGTTGCCACTAGATAACGCTTGATTTTGGTCAAAACAACAACGATTAACACAATTTTTTTTAAAATTATACCTCATATCAGTTAAGTTGAAATTGGCCAAACCGCAAATTTGATTTAAATAAAACTATTTATTATTTCTCTGTACTGCTTTTTAGCTTTCATATCCTTTGATTATGAGTACCCAAAAATTTCCAACACAAAGCTATCGCAAACGTTTGCCTAGCCTGTTAGAATAATGTCAATGATGTTATTTTTCTCAAAAATGTAATTGCCTTGGGGGCCGTAGTGACTGATAAAACCTCTCTCAGCTATAAAGATGCCGGTGTTGATATTGATGCGGGTAACGCCTTGGTTGAACGTATTAAAGGTGTCGTAAAAGAAACCCGCCGCCCTGAAGTGATGGGCGGGCTTGGGGGATTCGGTGCATTATGTTCCCTACCGCAAAAATACCGTGAGCCTGTTTTAGTTTCAGGCACTGACGGTGTCGGTACCAAATTACGCTTAGCAATGGATTTAAAACGTCATGACTCCATTGGGATTGACCTTGTCGCTATGTGTGTCAATGATTTGATCGTTCAAGGCGCAGAGCCTCTGTTTTTCCTTGATTATTACGCGACCGGTAAACTGGACGTTGATACCGCTGCGAGTGTGATCACCGGTATCGCTGAAGGCTGTAAACAATCGGGTTGCGCGTTAGTTGGTGGTGAAACCGCAGAAATGCCGGGGATGTACCATGGTGAAGACTACGATGTGGCTGGTTTCTGTGTTGGCGTAGTTGAACGCTCAGAAATCATCGATGGCAGCAAAGTGAGTACTGGGGATGCTTTAATTGCCTTAGCGTCTAGCGGCCCTCATTCAAATGGCTATTCGTTAGTTCGCAAAATCCTTGAAGTCAGTCAAACTAACCCAGAAGAAACACAATTAGATGGGAAACCTTTAGCTGATCACTTATTAGAGCCAACACGCATTTACGTTAAAAATGTATTAGAACTGATCGCAAATAGCGATATCCACGCCATTGCACACATAACAGGTGGGGGTTTCTGGGAAAATATTCCTCGCGTACTCCCTGACAACACACAAGCAATTATTGACGGTAGCAGCTGGCAATGGCCTGCTGTCTTCAACTGGCTACAGCAAGCTGGTGATGTTAGCACTCACGAAATGTACCGTACGTTCAACTGTGGTGTCGGTATTATTATTGCCCTGCCACAACAGGAAGTCGCAAATGCGCTTGCTCTGCTGAACAAACTTGGTGAAAACGCATGGCAAATCGGTACCATTGGTGCATTACCCGCAGGTGAAGAGCAGGTTGTGATCCGCTAATGAAAAAAATTGTTGTCCTCATTTCTGGCAGTGGCAGTAATTTACAATCATTGATTGATAGCTGCCACTCTGGGGCAATTGGCGCTCAAATTGTTGCTGTTATCAGCAATCAAGAAAATGCTTATGGTCTTGTTCGAGCACAACAGGCTGAGATCCCAGCCTGTTATTTAGATGCGAAACAGTATACTGACCGCCAAGCCTATGATGCTGCCTTACTCGCACAAGTTGACCAATTTCAGCCTGATTTAGTCGTGTTAGCCGGTTTTATGCGCATTTTATCAGCCCAATTCGTCAACCATTTTGCGGGTAAATTACTCAATATCCATCCCTCTTTATTGCCTAAATACCCCGGTTTACACACACATCGTAAAGCGTTGGAAAATGGGGATAAAGAGCATGGTACATCCGTTCATTTCGTTACTGAAGAGCTGGATGGCGGGCCGGTTATTTTACAGGCCAAAGTGCCTATCTTTGAGCAAGATAGCGAAGACGATATTATCGAGCGGATAAAAACCCAAGAACATGCGATTTATCCTTTAGTCGTTGAGTGGTTCATCAGTGGCCGATTAACGATGCAAAAAGGCAAAGCCGTGTTAGATAACAAAATTTTACCGCAACAAGGTTATGCTAACGAGTAACCTTCGTAACCGCGAAAAATATAGATTTAAGGGTGGATATCCACCCTTTTTTCGTCGTATTTCACATGGAATAACATAAAACAGTATTGAGTTAAACCGCTTCCCCCTAAGTAAAATGAATTATTTTTCAACAAGGTGATAATCTCTCTGTGCTGTGTCATTATTTTATCGTAAATAAATGTTATCCTTATAATCGAAAAACAAAACATTTTTCCTAACTAAATAGAGGTATTTTTATGACTACCGGGCAAGTTCATCCGTTTAGGTTGCGCCCACTTGAACGTGAAGATTTAGCATTTATTCACCAGCTTGATAATAATGCCAGTGTTATGCGTTATTGGTTTGAAGAACCTTACGAAGCTTTTGTTGAATTAAGCGATCTTTATGATAAACATATTCATGACCAGTCTGAACGCCGCTTTATTGTAGAAAATGACAGTGAGAAAGTTGGCCTAGTCGAATTGGTAGAAATTGATTATATTCACCGACGCTCTGAATTTCAGATTATCATTGCACCAAGCCATCAAGGTCATGGCTATGCGAGTCGTGCTGCAAAATTAGCAATGGACTACGCGTTTTCCGTACTAAACTTATATAAACTTTATCTTATTGTTGATAAAGAAAATGTCAAAGCTATCCATATTTATAATAAACTAGGCTTCCATACTGAAGGCGAACTGATCGACGAATTCTTTGTTAATGGTCGTTATCATACTGCTATCCGTATGTGTATTTTTCAGCAGCAGTATTTTACGATGAAACAACAACTTGCAAACCCAGAAAGTGTTATTACCCAAGATAAAGCAATTAAACAACACATTTAGCTAACTGACTGGTATCATAGCCATAAAGTAACAAGAGTCTAATACGGAGTTAGAATGTCCCAAGAACGTCTCTATCATGAAAAAGAGTTAAGCTGGCTGTCTTTTAACGAACGAGTTTTACAAGAAGCAGCCGATAAGCGTAACCCTCTTATTGAACGAATGCGTTTTTTGGGAATTTATTCCAATAACTTAGACGAATTTTATAAAGTCCGCTTCGCCGACGTCAAACGCCGTATTTTAATTAATGAAGAACGGGGTTCGGCAAGCGGTGCTCGCCACTTGCTAAAGAGAATTCAGTCAAGAGTCGCCAAACAAGAACAAGAGTTCGACATTCTCTATAATGACTTACTATTGGAAATGGCGCGTAATCAAATATTCTTGATTAACGAACGCCAAATTTCTCCACGCCAGCAGATTTGGTTACGTCAATATTTCCGGCAGAATCTGCGTCAGCATATTACGCCAATATTAATTAACCCTGATACCAATCTCGTTGAATTTCTAAAAGATGACTACACTTATCTTGCCGTTGAAATCATCAATGGTAACCAAATTCAATATGCACTATTGGAAATTCCATCCGATAAAGTACCTCGGTTTGTTAACCTACCGCCTGAAATGCCAAAGCGTCGCAAATCAATGATTTTAATTGACAATATCCTTCGTTATACACTGGATGAAATTTTCAAAGGCTTCTTTGATTACGATAAGCTCAATGCCTATTCGATGAAAATGACGCGTGATGCAGAGTACGACATCGCAACAGAGATGGAATCGAGCTTACTTGAGATAATGTCATCCACATTAAAACAGCGTTTAACCGCAGAGCCTGTCCGTTTTGTCTATCAACGTGATATGCCTGACGAAATGGTTGCTCTTTTACGTGAAAAACTGGGGTTATCCAGTGATGACTCAGTGATTGCTGGCGGTCGCTATCACAATTTTAAAGATTTTATTAACTTCCCGAATGAGGGAAATAAAAACTTATTAAACAAGCCATTGCCAAGGCTGCGTCATCGTTGGTTTGATAATTTTCGTAACGGTTTCGATGCCATTCGTGAACGTGATGTGCTGTTGTATTATCCCTACTATACCTTTGAACATACTTTAGAATTATTGCGCCAAGCGTCTTTTGACCCGAATGTATTGTCGATTAAAATTAATATTTACCGTGTCGCGAAAGACTCACGTATTATCGATTCCGTTATCCATGCCGCCCATAATGGAAAAAAAGTCACGGTAGTCGTTGAGTTACAAGCACGGTTTGATGAAGCCGCCAATATTCATTGGGCTAAACGGTTAACGGAGGCGGGCGTGCATGTAATTTTTTCCGCGCCTGGGCTTAAAATCCATGCGAAATTGTTTATTATCTCACGCATGGAAGAAGGCCAAATCGTTCGCTATGCCCATATTGGTACGGGTAATTTTAACGAAAAAACTGCTCGGCTTTATACCGATTACTCCCTACTTACTGCAAATGAGCTGATCACCAACGAAGTTCGTCGGGTATTTAGCTTTATTGAGAACCCTTACCGCCCAGTGACTTTCGATAATTTAATGGTGTCTCCACAAAATACACGGATCCGTTTAATGGCCTTAATTGACCAAGAAATCGAGAATGCGCTCGCTGAACGGCCCAGTGGCATTACATTAAAAATCAATAATTTAGTCGACAAAGAGTTAACTGACAAACTGTATGATGCCTCCAATGCGGGTGTCAAAATTCGTTTGTTAGTCAGGGGGATGTGCTCTTTAGTGGCGGGTCAAGCTGGCTACAGTGAAAATATTCAAGTAACTAGTATTGTTGACCGCTTCCTTGAGCATGACCGTGTCTATGTTTTCACCAATGCGGGTGACGAAAAAGTCTTTATTTCCTCCGCTGACTGGATGACGCGCAATATTGACTACCGCATTGAAGTTGCCGTTAGCTTAGTCGACCCACATTTAAAACAGCGGGTGTTGGATATTTTAGAGCTGCAATTTAGCGATACCGTAAAAGCACGTTATGTTGACAAAGATTTAAGTAATCATTATGTTCCACGCGGAAACAAACGAAAAATCCAAGCCCAGCTTGCTGTGTATGATTATTTAAAATCAATCGAAACACCTGATACAAGAGCTTAAAAATATGCCAATAACCGACGCCTCAACACCGAGACCACAAGAAATTGCGGCTATAGATTTGGGCTCCAACAGTTTTCATATGGTCATTGCCCGTATTGTTAACGGTGCATTGCAAGTTCTCACCCGTTTAAAAAAACGTGTTCACCTAGCGGATGGTCTGAGTGACACGAATGAATTAAGTGAAGAAGCCATGGAGCGTGGGCTTGCCTGCCTCGCGTTGTTTGCCGAACGGTTGCAAGGTTTTTCCCCTGAAAATGTGTGTATTGTTGGCACCCATTCATTACGTGTCGCAACCAATGTAAAACTGTTTTTACAACGTGCTAAAGAAATCATGCCCTATCCTATTGAAATCATTTCAGGCCAAGAAGAAGCTCGATTGATTTTTATGGGCGTTGAACATACCCAACCCGAGAAAGGTCGCAAATTAGTACTTGATATCGGTGGCGGTTCAACTGAGTTAGTCATTGGTGAAAAGTTTGAACCGCTTTTGATTGAAAGCCGCCGGATGGGCTGTGTGAGCTTTGCTCGCACTTACTTCCCAAATGAAGAAATTAACCCTGAGTTTTTTAATCGAGCCTACCTAGGGGCTTGCTTAAAGCTAGAAAGCACCGCGATTTTATTTAAGAAACAAACTTGGGATGTGGCGATGGGCGCCTCTGGCACCATCAAAGCTGCCCATAGTGTGATACAAGAATTAGGCTATAAAGACGGTATTATCACCCGTGAACGCCTTATCGAAATCAAGCAAATGGCGTTGAAATATAAGTCATTTAGCGCACTAAATATACTCGGTCTCTCTAATGAACGTAAGCACGTATTTGTTCCAGGTTTAGCCATTTTACTTGCCGTATTTGATTCCTTAGAAATTAAAGAGTTACGTTTATCTGATGGTGCATTGCGTGAAGGTGTTTTATATGAAATGGAAGGCCGCTTTCGCCACCAAGATATCCGTCAGCGTACTGCATTAAGCCTTGCTGAGCACTATAATATCGATAGGGAGCAAGCTAAACGCGTATTAAAAACGATGGAAGAGCTCTATTTCCAGTGGGGGCAACAAAACCCTAAGCAGCTCAATCCACAATTGGAATCCATTTTAATATGGGCGGTTATGCTTCATGAAGTCGGGTTAAGTATTAATCATAGTGGCATGCACCGCCATTCTGCTTATATATTGCAAAATACCAACTTACCGGGTTTTAACCAAGAACAGCAGTTATTACTGGCAACATTGGTACGAAACCATCGAAGGGCTATCAAGTATGACGATATCCCTAAATTTAATTTATTTAAAAGAAAACAATTTATGCCGCTTATTCAAATTTTGCGGCTAGCCATTTTGTTAAATAATCAACGCCAATCTACAACAATCCCTTCTTCGTTACGGATAGAAACGGATGATGGGCACTGGACTCTCTATTTACCATCTGAATATCTCGCGCAAAATGCATTGATGTTATTAGATTTAGAAAAGGAAAGTGGCTATTGGGAAGATGTTCCCGGTTGGTCGTTAACTATTTGTGCAGAAAATGAGTAATTTGCGGCCATTATTGTAGTGATTTGTTCTTATTATTCATCTTTGATGACTTAAAAATCACCGCTTATTTGACTCAACTATTTGATATATTATTTAAATAGGCGACAATAATGATAATAAATTTCGTCCGCTCGCAGGCGAATTCATAAAAAGCGCTTTTGCGCTGCTATTGCTTTAAGGATTAAAATGTCACAATCTGCTTTCTCAACCGATGCGTTGCCAACAGTCAACCCGCATTCACAAAAACTGGCACATATTCGCCAGCAAATCCTGACGTTATTTTTAGACGACGAAGAGTTCGTCCATGCGCTTGTTGAAAATGACCAACACGTCAGTATTGATGACAAAGCAATTAGTGAAAAAATTAGTCTTGTAAAAGAATTGCTACTTGATTTACACACTGCGGATATCGCCGATATCTTAGAAATGCTCCCTTATGATGAGCGTCTTGCGTTATGGCGTCTTGTTGATAACAACGAACGTGGTGAAGTGTTAGTTGAGGCTTCCGTTTCTGTTTGGGATAGCCTAATCAAGGATATGTCTGACAGAGAGCTATTGCGCGCAGTTGCTAGCTTACATGTCGACGAACAAGCCTATATTGCTGAGCATTTACCCCGTGACACCATGCGTCGGCTCCTTACCTACTTAGAACCTAGCCTACGTAGCCGCATTCGCGAAGTTTTACAATATGCGAAAGATAGCGTCGGCCAAATGATGGATTTTGAATTCGTCACCGTACGCCCAAATGTAACGTTAAAGACAGTTCAACGTTATTTACGCCAACGTGGCAAGGTTCCAGAAGCGACCGATAAAATTTTCGTTGTCGATAACAATAATTATCTACAAGGTGAATTGCCACTAACCACTATTTTAACGCAATCCCCTGAAAAAATAGTCGCTGACGTTATGAAAACCGACACTGTGACCTTCTTACCGGATGAAAAAGGCGAAGATGCAGCGAGTGCGTTCGAACGTTATGACTTAATTTCTGCGGCTGTTGTCGATAACAGCGGCCTACTAATGGGCCGCCTGACGGTTGAAGATATCGTTGATAATATTAGTGAAGAAAACGATAACAGCATTCGTCGTATGGGGGGGTTAAGCCCTGAAGAAGACGTTTTCGCCCCTGTCGGCCAAGCCGTTAAAACCCGTTGGACATGGTTAGCCATTAACTTATGTACCGCCTTTGTCGCTTCACGTGTGATTGGCGTTTTTGAAGATACGATTTCCCAATTGGTTGCCCTTGCCACATTAATGCCTATTGTTGCAGGAATTGGCGGTAATACGGGGAACCAGACCATTACCATGATTGTTCGTGCCATTGCCCTGCACCAAATACAAAACAACAGTTTCTCTTTCTTAATGTTAAGGGAGCTTGGTGTCGCCTTTATTAATGGGGTTGTTTGGGGAGGAATAATGGGTGTGGTCACCTATTTCCTGTATGGCGATATCGCTATGGGCGCAGTCATGACATTAGCGATGATCTTAAACTTGTTAATGGCCGCGATTATGGGGGTGCTGATCCCACTCATTATGCTGAAAATGGGCAAGGACCCTGCTATCGGTTCTAGCGTGATGATCACCGCTATCACAGATACAGGCGGTTTCTTTATTTTCCTTGGTTTAGCCACTCTTTTCCTCGTTTAAATTTGCTTTGCACGCGTCCTGTGTCCCTGCTGGGCGCGTGTGATTTACAAAACACTCCCTCCAACAATAAAACCCAGCTAAAAAACCAAAATTCCACAAACAGCCATTTCATTTATCTGCTAATTAAATGCTTTTATAGTTATTTAGTTTATCTTGATTAATAAAATTAATTATAATAGAAAATAATTAGGTAATATTTACTTACTATAATTCAGTAAGAATTTATTAAATTAAATATTATTAACACTATAACTGGCTAATTTAAATATACGATATTCTGCAAAATTAATATTATTAACATCATATAAGGTTATTTATCGTCACACCAAATCAATAACCTAACAAAAGCAAACTAACTGGAATGTTGAGCTTGTTTTTGGGGTTGAGGTTTACAGAATATAGAATTTCCTGCTATAAATATACACATGCAAAAAAGATACTGTGTATTAAACTAAGTTATACCCACCCAACGTTTTATACCTCTTATCTGCACCAATAAAAATGATTAGCTCATTATTATGAGCCAATGCTTATTATTTTGAATTTATGCAATTTAGTATTTCAGGTAGTTAGAAGGAAACTATAATGACACCGCAAACCGCCAGCCAGCCCTCTGCGAGGCCTTTGGGCAAAGAAGACTATAAAACATTAGGCTTATCCTCTTTAGGGGGAACTCTTGAGTTTTACGACTTCGTTATCTTTGTTTTTTACGCAAAAATTATTTCCCAGCTATTTTTCCCAGGGGATAACGAATTTCTCGCACTAATGGCAACACTGGGTCTATTTGCAGCAGGTTACCTTGCCCGCCCTCTTGGTGGCATTATTATGGCTCACTTCGGGGATAAAATTGGCCGCAAGAAAATGTTTACCCTCAGTATTTTCTTAATGGCATTTCCAACATTTGTTATTGGTTTCTTACCTACTTTTGAAACCATTGGTGCTGCCGCGCCATTATTACTGCTGTTAATGCGTATTATGCAAGGTGCCGCGATTGGTGGTGAAATGCCAGGTGCCTGGGTATTCATTGCAGAACATACACCAAAACAACGCTATGGCTTAGGGGTTGGTACACTGACTTCTGGGATCACTGGTGGTATTTTATTAGGCTCTATCGTCGCCATTATTATTGAGCGTTCTTATAGCACAACTGAAATTCATGATTTTGCATGGCGTATTCCATTTATTCTTGGTGGTATTTTTGGGTTTATTTCTGTGTATTTACGTCGCTTTTTACAAGAAACTCCGATATTCAAAGAACTGGCAGCCAAAAAAGCCTTATCACAAGAGTTACCAGTCAAAACCGTCATTAAATCTCATAAACAAGCTTGTATGATCACCGCTGCACTGACGTGGTCATTATCAACCGCCATCGTTGTGACCATTTTGATGACACCTGATGTTGTGTTAAAAGGGATCTATAACATTGACCGTAATATTGCATTGCAAGCCAACTGTGCAGCGACTTTAACCTTAACATTAGGCTGTATCTTCTGGGGTTGGTTAGGCGATAAAACTGGCACACGTACCTCAATGACTTTATCGTGGGGTGGGTTAGCCGTAACCGCAATTTACTTCTATTCGTCATTATCCACTGATATTGCTGCAAGTACGTTGATTTTCAACTATGGTTTGATGGGCTTCTTTGTTGGTGCGATTGCAACCACACCGATTATCAGTACCCGCGCATTTCCACCTGAAATTCGCTACTCTGGCCTGTCATTCGCTTACAATGTGGCTTATGCAATTTTTGGTGGTTTAACACCAATATTGACCGGAGCTTGGTTGCAGCAGTCTCACATGGCACCGGCTTATTATGTCGCTGGCGTCTCATTATTAGCGGTTGCTGTGGCCTTTATCCCATTATCTTGGAAGGGGTGGACCGTCAATTCTGAGCCTTCAAACGAAAAATCTGCAGTCCTAAACACTTCTAGTCTATAAAATCTATTGCACCCTATTTATTAGGGTGCAAATCTATTTCATAAAAAAGTTAATTTCGCCTACTCCCACCTTTACAAGCGCAGAAGCCGATAAGTACAGAAATTGACACTTATTCATATTTCCTCCATTTTTTTTTGTACCTATCACGTTAAACTACTAATATGTCTAACTGACTCTTTTTTGTTAGTTTTTTAGTATACAGCCTGACGGATCTCATCCACTTTTTTGAGTTAAGCGAATTACCCAAAATGAATAAACAAAAACAACGTAAACCTTTTATTCGCTCTGCCATTTTTATTGCCATTATTGCGGCAGCTGGCGCTTCTTGGTATTTTTATCATCAAGAAAAACAATCAGATACACAATCTACTGATGCGGTAGCAAAACCGAATTCACAGCGAAGCGCAATGGGCCGCCCACCACGTGTTTTAGCTCCTGTGCAGTTTGCCGTGGCTGAACAAAAAGTTGTTCCTCGCTTTTTATCAGGTTTAGGCACAGTACAGGCTGCAAATGTTGTCACAGTAACCAGCCGTGTTGAAGGCCAGTTAATGCAGCTGTATTTTACCGAGGGGCAACACGTCAATAAGGGAGATTTATTGGCACAAATTGACCCTCGCCCATTTGAAGTTCAGCTATCACAAGCGGAAGGCCAATTGGCTAAAGACAAAGCAACATTAGCGAATGCACAATTAGATTTAGTTCGTTATCAAAAGCTTGCTGGTACTAAAGTGATTTCGCAACAAGAGCTAGATAACCAAAAAGCGGCGGTCTTACAGGCTCAAGGCAGTATTAAAGTCGACCAAGCAGCCGTCGACAACGCCAAACTTCAGTTAACCTACAGTAAAATTACCGCTCCAATTTCAGGGCGTGTTGGTTTAAAACAAGTGGATGTCGGAAACTTTATCTCTGCGGGAACCTCAACCCCTCTTGTTGTTATCACGCAAACTCAACCTGCAGATGTCCTTTTTGCGTTACCTGAAGGCGATATTCCCGCTATCCAACAGGCCCAATCCTCTGGTGAGAAAGTGTTGATTGAAGCTTGGGACAGAAACAATATCGCGCTAATCGCAAGTGGTGAGCTACTCAGTACTGATAACCAAATTGATGCCGCGACAGGCACGCTGAAAATAAAAGCGCGCTTTACTAATGAAGAAGAAAAACTTTTTCCAAATCAATTTGTTAACGTAAAAATGCAAGTTGAAACGCTACAAAATGCTGTGGTGATCCCAACAGCAGCACTGCAAATGGGTAATGAAGGCCATTATGTCTGGATATTAAGTGATGATAATAAAGTCAGCAAACACAATGTAACCGTGGGTATGCAAGACAGCCAACAAGTGGTTATTGAAAGCGGACTTGCTGCAAATACCAAAGTCATCACCGATGGTGTTGATAAACTCACCGATGGCACAACGGTTGAAGTCGTTACCCCTGAAAGCATTGCCAAAAAAGAGCCTCGCAAAGGTAAACCGAATAGCGCGGAGAAAGCGTAATGCAGCCTGAAATGTTAAAAGGCGGTGGGCCTTCTCGTTTATTTATTTTGCGCCCTGTTGCTACCACATTATTCATGGTGGCTATATTACTTGCAGGGATCATCGGCTATCGCTTCTTACCTGTTTCAGCCCTGCCCGAAGTCGATTACCCGACAATTCAAGTTGTTACCCTTTACCCGGGAGCCAGCCCCGATGTGATGACCTCTGCGGTGACTGCGCCATTGGAAACACAGTTTGGGCAAATGTCGGGTCTTAAACAGATGTCATCGCAAAGTTCAGGGGGAGCATCAGTTATCACATTAATGTTCCAATTAACGTTACCTCTAGAGGTTGCGGAACAAGAAGTTCAAGCTGCGATTAACTCCGCCAGTAGCTTACTGCCTTCTGATTTACCTTATCCTCCGATTTATAATAAGGTTAACCCTGCTGACCCGCCTGTTCTCACCTTAGCGGTTACCTCTGATGCAATGCCGTTAACGCAGGTACAGGATATTATTGAAACGCGAATTGCCCAGAAAATATCCCAAGTTAATGGGGTAGGCTTAGTCACCTTAGCGGGTGGCCAGCGACCTGCTGTTCGCGTGAATTTAAACCCACAAGCCATGGCAGCCAAAGGGCTGGATAGCGAAACGATCCGCCTTGCCATTAACAATGCAAACGTCAACTCCGCCAAAGGGAGCTTCGATGGCCCTACGCGGGCGGTTACACTTTCTGCTAACGACCAAATGAAGTCACTTGACGACTATCGTCAACTTATTGTGGCCTTCCAAAATGGTGCGCCAGTGCGTTTAGGTGATATCGCAACGATTGCACAAGGGGCTGAAAATGCCTATTTAGGGGCATGGGCGAATAATGAACAAGCGATTGTGATCAATGTTCAGCGGCAGCCCGGCGCTAACGTGATTGAAACCACCGATACCATTCGTTCGCTGTTACCTGAATTAATTGAAAGTTTACCTAAATCGGTTAATGTCGATATTTTAACTGATAGAACCAGTACCATTCGAGCGTCCGTTAATGATGTACAGTTTGAGTTAATGTTAGCTATTGCCCTCGTGGTGATGGTGATTTACTTGTTTTTACGCAATGGAATTGCCACCTTAATACCAGGCATTGCCGTACCACTGTCGCTCGTTGGTACTTTTGCTGTGATGTACTTTTGTGGTTTTTCTGTCAACAACCTCACGCTAATGGCTTTAACCATCGCCACCGGTTTTGTGGTCGATGATGCGATTGTGGTGATTGAAAATATTTCTCGCTATTTAGAAAAAGGCGATAAACCACTGGTCGCTGCACTCAAAGGGGCAGGTGAAATCGGGTTTACCATTATCTCCCTCACCTTTTCTTTGGTTGCGGTGTTAATTCCTCTGTTATTTATGGGGGATATTGTCGGTCGGTTATTCCGCGAATTTGCCATTACCTTGGCTGTGGCTATTTTGATCTCCGCTGTCGTCTCTTTGACGTTAACCCCAATGATGTGCGCCCGTTTATTAAAACCGGAGTCACAACATAAACATAACCGTTTTGAACTAGCGTGTGAGCGCTTTTTTGACCATATGGTTGCTGGATACGCAATTTGGTTAAAGCGTATTCTTAATCACCAATGGTTAACCCTTTCTGTGGCACTTGGCACCATGGTACTGACTGTTTTGCTGTATATGTGGATCCCAAAAGGGTTTTTCCCGTTGCAAGACAGTGGAATTATTCAAGGCTCAATTGAAAGCCGTCAATCCATTTCTTTTGATGCCATGGCTCAGAAGCAGCAAGAAGTCGCATCAAAGCTATTAGCAGATCCTGCGGTCGACAATGTCACCACCTATGTGGGGGTTGATGGGAATAACCCAACATTAAACAATGCACGCTTGCAAATTACCTTAAAGCCCCTTGATCAGCGTGAAGATAGAGTGGTGGCGATTATTGATCGTCTACAACAATCCGTGGATAACATTGCAGGGGTGAATTTATATCTGCAACCCATGCAAGATCTCACCATCGATACGCAAGTTGCACGGACGCAGTATCAATTCACTTTACAAGCCGGTTCACTAGAGGAATTAACCACTTGGGTTCCACGCTTGTTAGACGCCCTAGAACAACAACCTGAACTCACTGATGTCAGTAGTGATTGGCAAAATAAAGGGCTAGTTGCTTATGTGAATGTAAACCGCGATACAGCAAGCCGTTTTGGTATCACGATGTCAGCCATTGATAACGCTTTATATAATGCATTTGGACAGCGAATGATTTCGACTATCTATACGCAGTCAAATCAATATCGTGTGATATTAGAACATGACACACAAACCCGTGATGGTATGGATGCGCTGAATGATATCCGTCTAAAAGGCACTGATGGAGCCATTGTGCCACTGAGCACTTTAGTGAATATTCAAGAAGGTAATGGGCCATTAGCCATTAATCACCTCGACCAATTCCCCGCTGTGACATTCTCGTTTAATGTGGCGGATGGCGCTTCGCTTGAGTCAGCCGTCAATGCCGTCAAATTGGCCGAATCACAAATTGCTATGCCAAAATCCATTACCACACAATTCCAAGGGGCGACTTTAGCCTTTGAAGCGGCATTAAGCAGCACTATTTGGTTAATTGCAGCTGCGATTGTGGCGATGTATATCGTATTGGGCATTTTATATGAAAGTTTCATTCACCCGATTACTATTTTGTCTACCCTACCGACAGCCGGGGTTGGCGCACTACTCGCTTTAATGATGGCAGGGAAAGATCTTGATGTTATTGCGGTCATCGGCATCATCTTATTAATTGGTATCGTGAAAAAGAATGCCATTATGATGATTGACTTTGCCCTTGCGGCAGAGCGTGAACAGGGAATGTCCCCTTATGATGCCATCTACCAAGCATGCTTGCTGCGTTTTCGCCCAATTTTAATGACCACCATGGCGGCCTTGCTGGGTGCCTTACCATTGATGCTAAGTACCGGTGTCGGTGCTGAATTACGCCAGCCATTAGGAATTTGTATGGTTGGCGGCTTAATTATGAGCCAAATCCTCACTTTATTTACCACACCGGTTATTTACTTATTGTTCGACCGTCTTTCTCATTACTTTAAAGACCGTCGCCAAGCGAAGAAGGCACAGGTGTCATAATGAAGCGCTTCTTTGCTCTGTTTATTAGCCGCCCGGTAGCAACCACGCTTATTAGCGTCGCGATTACCTTGTGTGGTGCCCTCAGTTTTCTGTTTTTACCGGTTTCTCCGTTGCCTCAAGTGGATTACCCTGTGATTAACGTGACAGCGTCACTTCCTGGGGCATCACCCGAAACCATGGCCTCCTCCGTAGCGACGCCGCTTGAACGCTCTTTAGGCAGTATTGCAGGTATTAGTGAAATGACCTCAAGCAGTGCGCTTGGTCGAACCACCATTACCCTTGAATTTAATCTCGACAAAGACATTAATAACGCGGCACGTGAAGTGCAAGCCGCGATTAATGCCGCACAGAACTTATTGCCCAGCGGAATGCCAAGCCGCCCACGTTATTACAAGTCAAACCCGTCTGATGCGCCAATTATGATTTTGACCATGACCTCAGACACCCTGAATACTGGTGAGATTTATGATATTGCTTCAACGCGCTTAGCCCAACGAATTGCCCAAATTGAAGGGGTTAGTGAAGTTTCAGTTGGTGGCGGCTCGCTCCCTGCCGTGCGGGTTGAACTCAACCCAACTGCCCTATTTAATCAAGGGGTTTCCCTTGATGCCGTGCGCTCAGCCATCAGTAGTGCTAACGTTCGCCAACCGCAAGGCTATATCAATGATGACGAAAAACGTTATCAAGTACAGACTAATGATGAGTTAAAAAAAGCGGCAGATTATCGGCCAATTATTGTTCATTATAGTCAAGGCAATGCTGTAAAGCTCAGCGATGTCGCCAATGTTAAAGATTCCATTGAAAACGTACGCGCTGCCGGTATGGCAGACGGTAAACCGGCTATTTTGATTGTTATTCGCCGCGAAGCGGGTGCCAATATCATTGAAACAGTGAATCGAATTCGTGCTGAGTTACCTGAATTCAATGACATGATCCCTGCCGCCATTGAGCTAAAAGTGGCACAAGACCGGACACCAACCATCCGCGCATCTTTAGCTGAAGTTGAACGCGCCTTACTGATTGCCGTTGCCTTGGTGATCCTCGTGGTGCTGTTGTTCCTACGTTCAGGTCGCGCTACTTTGATCCCTGCAATTGCCGTCCCCGTTTCATTGATTGGAACTTTTACAGCCATGTATTTATGTGGCTTTAGTTTAAATAACTTGTCATTGATGGCATTAACGGTTGCGACGGGTTTTGTGGTTGATGATGCCATTGTCGTATTAGAAAATATCTCGCGTCATATCGAAAATGGTAAAAAACCGTTTATTGCGGCGGTTAAAGGCGTGCATGAAGTCGGCTTTACCGTCGTTTCCATGAGTATTTCCTTAGTGGCTGTTTTTATTCCGCTACTGCTTATGGATGGACTGGTCGGCCGTTTATTCCGCGAATTTGCCATTACCCTTGCAACCGCTATCGGTATTTCTTTGGTGATCTCATTAACGCTCACCCCTATGATGTGTGCTTACTTACTGAAGAAACGCCCTCACAACGTCAAAGCCAAGCATCGTGGGTTTGGCCGTGTGTTATTGCGTTTGCAAGAAAGTTATGGCGTTGCTTTAAAATGGGTGCTTGGACATCGCCGTAGTGTTCTCGCGGTGCTATTTGCCACAATCGGCTTAAACGTTTACCTGTATGTCACCGTTCCAAAAACGTTCTTCCCTGAACAAGACACTGGCCGAGTGCTGGGCTTTGTTCGCGCAGACCAAAGCATTTCATTCCAGTCGATGAAAGAGAAAATGACCCGTTTTATGCAGCAAGTTAAAGCCGACCCAGCGACAGATAATGTCACCGGCTTTACTGGCGGTAGTCGGGTAAATAGCGGTTTTATGTATATTTCATTAAAGCCACTGAGTGAACGCACGGAAAGCTCAGCTGAAGTCATTAATCGATTACGCGCGAAATTAGCCAATGAACCGGGGGCTAACCTGTTTATGATGCCAGTGCAAGATATTCGAGTCGGTGGCCGACAAGCCAATGCCAGCTACCAGTTTACCCTGCTTGCAGATGAGCTTTCTGCATTACGTGACTGGGAACCTGCTATCCGTAAAGCACTTGGCGAATTACCACAGCTGACCGATGTGAACTCCGATAAGGAAGACAAAGGCGCAGAAATGGCGCTCACCTACGACAGGGACTTAATGGCCCAATTAGGTATTGATGTTCGTGAAGCCAACAGCTTGCTCAACAATGCATTTGGTCAGCGCCAAGTTTCCACTATTTATGAAGCAATGAACCAATATAAAGTGGTGATGGAAGTTGCCCCTGAATATACGCAAGATGTCAGCTCCCTCGATAAGATGTTTGTTATCAATAAAGATGGTGAAGCGATCCCTATGTCTTATTTTGCGCGTTGGCAGCCTGCCAATGCCCCATTAAGCGTGAATCACCAAGGGCTATCAGCGTCATCCACTATTGCGTTTAATGTCGCAGACGGTTATACCTTAAATGATGCCATTGTCGAAATTGAAAAAACCATGACCGCACTTGGCGTGCCATCAACAGTAAGAGGCTCTTTTGCAGGAACGGCACAGATATTCCAAGAAACCTTACAATCACAATTGTTTTTAATCTTAGCCGCCATCGTGACTGTTTATTTAGTACTGGGCATATTGTATGAAAGTTATATTCATCCACTGACTATTTTATCAACCCTCCCTTCTGCAGGAGTCGGTGCATTACTAGCCCTTGAACTATTCGACACTCCATTTAGTTTAATCGCCTTAATTGGCATCATGCTATTAATTGGGATCGTCAAGAAGAACGCCATTATTATGGTGGATTTCGCTATTCAAGCACAAAGAACGGCGGGTTTAACGGCCCAAGAAGCCATTTTCCGTGCCTGTTTATTACGTTTTCGCCCGATTGTAATGACGACACTCGCGGCCATTTTTGGTGCTCTACCGTTAATGCTAGGTAGTGGTGATGGTGCGGAATTACGCCAGCCCCTCGGGATCACGATTGTCGGTGGCTTAATAATGAGCCAATTACTGACCTTATTTACCACTCCTGTTGTGTATTTAAGTTTTGATAGCTTGAGACAACGTTGGCTGCGAAAAAAATCATTAACGCAGAAAATCGCGGAGAATAACCATGAAGCTTAGGTTGAATAGTGTAAGCACTCGGCTTTTTTTGGCTATTTTTGCAACATGCTTATTGCTAGTGCTGATTATGCACCAAGGCGTACGCATGAGCTTTCAACACGGCTTTATTGATTATATAAAGGAAAATGACCAACAGCGTGTTGAGCTGGTTTCTTCCGCCCTTGCGGAACAGTATGAAGAGATGGGCAATTGGGGTTTTCTAATTGGTAATGAACGCATTTTCTTTCGTATTTTGCGCTCAGTAGAGCACCAACAACACCGTGGCCCTATGCGCCAGCGTTGGCGAACAATTTTTTGGGTTTATGATACACAGGACAAGCTGATTTTCGGACAAGACACGCCTTTACCTAGCAAAGTACTCCGTGAACCTATTATTACCAGCAAGGGAGATACCGTCGGCTGGCTTGTTGCCAGTTATGAAACGGGGATTAGCAGCGCCCTTGACCGCCGTTTTGATACCAAACAGATGTACACTAGCTGGATCATCGCTGGGCTGTCTTTATTTGTGGCTCTGGTTGCCACATTGTTCCTTGCCCGTAGTTTTTTAAAACCCATCAAGCGGTTACTCGAAGGCACTAACCGGCTCGCCAATGGTGACTTTGCTACGCGGGTTCCTGAATCTGGCCGCGATGAGCTTGGGCAACTGGCTAAAGATTTTAACCATCTGGCCTCGACCCTTGAAAAAAACGAACAAATGCGGCGTGATTATATGGCGGATATTTCCCATGAACTCCGCACGCCGTTGTCAGTTCTACGAGGCGAATTAGAAGCGGTGCAAGATGGCGTTCGGCAAGCCACTCCCGAAACAATTAATTCCCTACTCAATGAAACCCAAACTTTAATTAAGCTGGTTAATGACCTCCACCAGCTCTCGTTATCGGATAGAGGCTCATTGGTCTACCGTATGCAACTTACCGATATCATTCCTTTAATTGAAATGGCAATAGGCCAAGCTCGCTGGCGGTTAGAAGACCAACAACTTTCGGTTGAACGGCAATTTATTGCGCAAGGCTACGTATTTGCAGACCCTGACCGCATCACCCAGTTGTTCTATAATTTAATGGAAAACAGCTTACGCTATACCGATCCGCACGGTAAAATTGCCATCCAAGTCACACAAGACCAACACCAGCTCAATATAATTTGGCAAGATAGCGCCCCAGGGCTTACTGCTGAGCAATGCCAACATTTATTTGAGCGTTTTTACCGCGCTGAAGGCTCTCGTAATCGTGCCAGTGGCGGCTCCGGTTTAGGTCTGGCCATTTGCTATAATATTGTTGAGGCTCATCATGGTACAATTTCCGCGACACCGTCATCATTAGGTGGTGTCAAAATTACCATTAATTTACCGATTCAATTAAAAGATAAAGGGTTATGATCATGGCTGAACAGAGCAATATCCCTATTTTGGTTGTGGAAGATGAACCCAAATTAGGCCAACTGCTGTTTGACTATTTACACGCTGCAAACTATCAACCCGCATTAATTGCGCGTGGTGATGAAGTTATCGACTATGTTAAACAACATCAACCCGCACTTATTTTATTAGATTTAATGTTACCCGGTATGGACGGCATATCCGTGTGCCGTGAACTGCGAAAATTTAGTGATGTTCCCATTATTATGGTGACAGCAAAAACTGAAGAAATTGATCGCTTATTAGGGTTAGAAATTGGGGCTGATGACTATATTTGTAAACCCTTTAGCCCGCGAGAAGTTGTGGCTCGTGTCAAAACCATTTTACGTCGTTGCCAGCCAAACATGGCAGCGCACAACAGCCAAACGAATAACGATAACCAAACCAAACTGATTATTGATGAAAATGCTTTTCAAGTACGCTATGGCTCACAGTTACTTGAACTGACACCCGCTGAATTTCGGTTACTCAAATTTATGTCTGACAATGCGGGTATGGTGTTTTCCCGTGACCAGTTACTGGATATCTTATATGACGACCACCGCGTAGTCACTGACCGTACCATTGATAGCCACGTCAAAAATTTACGCCGTAAATTAGAATCTCTCGATAACGAAAAAACCTTTATTCGCTCAATATATGGTCTTGGCTACCGTTGGGATGAATATTAACTAACCAATAGACATACTATTTTTGTGGGATATTTGGTTTTTTTATCAAATAGGCGTAAAATCCACATCCCTTAAAAACACTCTCTCATAAGAGTGAGTGCTGACTTGATATCAGATAGAGAATAACCATGTTTACACCAGAGCTTTTGTCCCCTGCCGGTTCTTTAAAAAACATGCGCTACGCTTTTGCGTATGGCGCAGATGCCGTTTATGCAGGCCAACCCCGTTACAGCTTACGCGTACGCAATAACGAATTTAATCACGAAAACTTAGCTAAAGGCATTCAAGAAGCCCATGAGCTGGGTAAAAAATTTTATGTGGTCGTGAATATTGCTCCCCATAATGCGAAATTAAAAACCTTCATTCGTGATTTAACCCCCGTCATTGAAATGGGCCCAGATGCACTGATTATGTCAGATCCTGGCCTTATTATGATGGTTCGTGAAGCGTTTCCTGAGATGGATATTCATTTATCTGTACAGGCGAATGCCGTTAACTGGGCATCCGTGAAGTTCTGGAAACAAATGGGCTTAACACGGGTGATTTTATCCCGCGAATTATCCCTCGAAGAAATTGCTGAAATTCGCCAACAAGTTCCTGAAATTGAACTTGAAGTTTTTGTCCATGGCGCCCTTTGTATGGCCTATTCAGGCCGTTGTTTACTTTCTGGTTACATTAATAAACGCGACCCAAATCAAGGGACTTGCACCAATGCTTGCCGCTGGGAATACAACGTACAAGAAGGTAAAGAAGATGATGTGGGTAATATTGTCCATGTGCATGAACCTATCCCTGTACAAAATGTGGCGCCAACCCTAGGTGCGGGTGCGCCAACAGATAAAGTCTTTATGATAGAAGAAGCCAAACGTCCAGGCGAATATATGACCGCCTTTGAAGATGAACACGGCACGTATATCATGAATTCGAAGGATTTGCGCGCAATTGAGCACGTTGAAAACCTAACAAAAATGGGCGTTCACTCATTAAAAATTGAAGGCCGTACAAAATCGTTTTATTACTGTGCACGTACTGCACAAGTCTATAGACGTGCAATTGACGATGCTGTTGCAGGAAAACCCTTTGACCCAACGTTGCTATCCACCTTAGAAGGTTTAGCACACCGTGGTTACACTGAAGGTTTCTTACGTCGCCACACCCATGATGCCTATCAAACTTATGAATATGGCTATTCGGTTTCTGAAACTCAACAATTTGTGGGGGAATTTACAGGGAAACGTGTCAATGGTATGGCTGAAGTTGATGTAAAAAACAAATTTAGCGTTGGTGACAGCCTAGAAATGATGACCCCTGCAGGGAATATTGTCTTTACCTTAGACGCCTTAACAAACCGCAAAGGCGAAGCAATTGATGTTGCACCTGGTAACGGCCATGTGGTTTATCTCCCTATCCCTGAAGATGTCGATGTTAACTTTGGTTTGTTGATCCGTAACCTAGCAGGCACAACGACCCGAGCTCCTCATCAAACTAAGGCAGAAAAACAAATTGCTGGCTAGTCACCACGCCTTTATTGTTAAATAATCTGCTAACTAAAAGCCAAAACTTCATCGTTTAATACTTTGATATTTTGGCTTTTTTTTACCTATAAAATGATATTATTTTTACTTTATATGCTTTTTCTTATATGAGAATTATTCGCGTTATTGACATTTTCATTAAAAAATGCACCGAATATCCAATTTTATGCAACAGATCACATCAATTGGTTATTCAATATCGTATAGTCACTCTCGAAAATGAAGAACTAGAAAGTCATAAAATAAGACTAGGAACCACCTCCTTGGCTGGCTCAATCTCCCTTGAGCTAGCCATTTCTTTTATCTGCGATTTGCATTTCATTTCTCTTACCAACGCTTTTTCTGCAAAAAAACAAAAAAAGCGCATCCCTATTTTGTTAATCCATTTATACTCATTTTAACGAATATTGACGTACGTTAAGCCGAATGGATGGGTATTTATGAATCAATATAAGTCAGCTATGATTATCCTTAATGGTAAGCAAGCAAATCACGTTGAGCTGCGAAAAGCCATTACTCACTTGCGTAAAGAAGGCCATCAAATTCAAGTCCGTATTCCTTGGGAGATGGATGATACGTATTATTTTATTTCTCAGGCGATAAAACACGGTATTGATACCATCATTGCGGCTGGAGGTGACGGTACTGTAAATGCCGTTGCCAGTACTTTAATGAAGTTCCCTAGCGAGTCTCGCCCTGTTTTAGGTATTCTTCCGATGGGCACGGCAAATGACTTCGCCACCAGCGCAAATATTCCAATAGATATTGAAGCCGCCTTAGCACTCTCATTAAAAGGGAAATCTGTCCCCATTGATATTGCGCAAGTCAATGAACAGTATTACTTCCTCAATATGGCCACTGGCGGCTTTGGGACGCGTATTACCACTGAAACACCTGAAGCACTAAAATCGGCATTAGGCGGTGCAGCTTATGTGATAAACGGCTTACTGCGCCCTGACACGCTGAAAACAGATATTTGCCATATTGAGGGGGAAAACTTTAGTTGGGAGGGTGAAACGTTAGTCATCGCGGTTGGAAATGGCCGCCAAGCGGGCGGAGGGCAACAACTGACACCGCAAGCACTCATTAATGATGGCACACTAAACTTACTGATTATTCCTGCAAGGGATGTCATACCGGCATTTTTATCGAATTTATTTTCAACCGATAAAAACGAGCACTTGGTCGAAAAGCCATTATCATGGATAAAAATTTCATCACCTCACGATATGATCTTAAACCTAGATGGCGAGCCATTATCGGGAGACACCTTTACCTTCACTGTGCAGCCAAATGCCATTCAGTGTCGGTTACCTCCCCAATGTAACTTATTGGCTTAAAACACGTCATGAAAGCCCTTGTATTCAGGGCTTTCAGTCTTTAAAGGCTACCACCATGCGTGGAAGTGATGAACCGGGCCAATCCCCTTCCCGACTTCTAAGCTATCCGCTTGTTCCAAAGCAGCTTGTAAATAAGCTTTCGCCTGTGTTACAGCGTCTTGCCAATCTGCACAACGAGGGCGCAATGCAGCCAAAGCCGCTGACAAAGTACACCCTGTCCCATGAGTGTTTTTAGTCTTTATGCGAATAGAGGTAAAACGCCATTCACCCTCTGGCGTGATTAGCCAATCGGGGCTTTCAGCATCACTTAGGTGCCCGCCTTTCATCAATACCGCTTGGCAACCTTTTTCAAGTAATTTATACCCCTGGCTCAACATTTGGCTTTCCGTTTGTGCGACTTTTTCATCTAACAATACCGCTGCCTCAGGTAGGTTCGGTGTAATAATCGAAACAAGGGGTAATAGTTGTTGGCGTAGCGCATCAACTGCATCCGGTAATAATAACGGGTCACCACTTTTAGCCACCATTACCGTATCCAATACCACATACGGAATTGGATACTGTTTCAACGCATTCGCCACTACCGCGATATTACTTTGGTTAAATAACATGCCGATTTTTGCGCTATCAATTCGCACATCACTGAGGACTGAGTCTAATTGTGCCGCCACAAATTCAGGAGGTAAGTCTTGGACAGATTGCACGCCTTGGGTATTTTGAGCCACCAATGCCGTCATCACACTCGTACCATAAGCCTCTAATGCAGAGAAAGTTTTTAAATCCGCCTGAATACCCGCCCCACCCGATGGGTCTGTTCCGGCGATAGTTAACGCATTGATCCTCATGAGTGACTCCCCTTTTCAGCTAAAGCAATTGAATAGATTGATAAGCGAGGTTTACTGAAATCATTTTAAATCAAACAATAAAACCGCATTGATTGTCTCATAACATTTAACAAATACCAGAGGTTAGTGAATGAATTTTAATGACTTAGATAAAAAGAGGGAATATCTCACATAGGAAAAATTAGCATGGCTTATAAGTACACATTAGGCAAATGAATGTTACCCACACCTCGCGATTGTAACTGTTGAGCAAATGCCTCCACTTCCGTTTGGGTTGCCGCAGGCCAGTTAGCGGCTTCATTTTTAACCCCATGTTGCTGGAAGGCGTTAATTTTTATCCGTGTGTTTTCAGGGAGTTTATTTAAAAAATCAGCAAGTTTATCAATATGTTCTTGGTAATCTGTTTGCTGAGGAATATACAATAAACGCAATTCATATAATTTCCCCGCTTGGGCCAGAAATTGAACCGATTGAAAAACACGTTGGTTATCTTTTCCTGTTAATCTTAATGCGCACTCATCACCCCATGATTTTAAGTCAATCATCACGCCATCCGTATACTCAATCACTTTATTCCACCCTGCAGAAGCAAGGTGTCCATTACTGTCAATAAAGCAGGTTAAATGCTTGAGTTCCGGTGCCGCTTTAATCGCTTTAAACAATTCAATAATAAAGGGTAATTGTGTTGTTGCCTCTCCGCCACTGACGGTTACACCATTCAGGAAAGCAACATTTTTCTTTAAGTCATTGAGGGCATCATTAACACTTAATGATACGGTCATCGGGCTTGAATTCTTAGTGCACGTCTGCAAACAAGTATCGCAGAGCTGGCAAGCATCGCTATCCCATACCACCTTGCCGTCAACAAACGATAACCCATTGTGAGGACAGGTTAAAACACAGTCCCCACAATGGTCGCAGAGCGACATGGTATATGGATTATGGCAATTCAGACAACGTAAGTTGCAACCTTGCAAAAAAATAACATGTCGATTACCCGGCCCATCTACGCAGGAAAAAGGAATAACCTTATTCAGCGTAGCGCATCGATTGCTCATTGCTGATGACTCGCTGCTGACGGGCTGTAATTTTACAGTTCTTAGTCGCCTCTTCACCTAACCAGGTAGTATTGCTTCTAGAACCTTGCTCTTTATATTTCTCTATATCTGATAAACGCACCATATAGCCCGTAACGCGAACTAAATCATTACTTGCCACATTTGCAGTAAACTCACGCATTCCACAACTAAACGCCCCTTTACATAATTGCATTAAGGCTTGCGGGTTCTGCTTAATCGTTTCGTCAATGGTTAAAATGTCACTGATCCCAGACAAATAGTGTTTGTGATGGGGAGCTACCGCTTGAATGTGTGACACCGGGTCTGGTTCTTCACCGTATGGAATACGAGCCCCCGGTGTTGTCCCGATATCCGAGCTGATCCCTGATTGAGCATGGAGCATCGCTCGGCCTTTATAGCCATACTTAACGGGGGTCGTTTCAACAAAGTCAGCTAGCTGCTCGCTGATTTGATAAGACAATGGCAAGGCCGGTGAATTTGCCTGATACTGGCCTTTCATTCCGTCTTTTTCCATCAGGATGTTCACAGCTTCTGCTAAACCGTAAATACCAAACATAGGGGCAAAACGTTCAGGCTCAATTAACCCTTCTTGCACAAGAAAGCTGGTTTGGAAGAAATTAGACTCCTCAAATAAAAATGCGCTACGTGTTTCAATGAGTTCCATTTGTAACTCACAATATTTTTTCAATTGCACATTTAAAAAATCGGCTGAATTTTGACTGCGTAATGCAACTTCACGTAAATTAATACGAACTAAAGTACTTCCCCCACCCGCAACGGGCAACGCATTATAACAACTGACAATACCGTAACCTTGTTCATCAAATGCCGCACTATGAATGATATCATTTGCAATATGCGGTTTACTGCATTCACAAATGCTTTCAATCGCTTGTAAGAAAAGTGACTCCGGTGTGCGCTGTGGATGATAAACAAATGTCAGATTAGGTGCGACTTGTTTCAGTTCCGCATCAATGCGTAAAATCAAGCGGCAAATAACGTTGTCATCCGGGCCAATATTGGCATGCATGAAGGCATCGGGCAGTGTTCGGTCTAACTGTATCCAAAACCTTTTTAACTTTGGATACAGCTGTTCTTCTGTCAACTCCCCCACATATGGCATGAGAAGTTTATCTAAATACCCTAAAAATACTGGGAAATTGGTTACCGACGGCACATGATGATACAAAATCATCAGATGATTAAGTGCGTCATCAAAATCCTCTGCGGGGGCTAATTCTAAGTATACCGAACCTTGTTTGAGGTATTTTACGTAGTCAGGCAATACATAACGTGGCTTATACGGAGCATTTCCTTCATACATATCACAAATAACACGTTCATCTAACGCATCAGCAAGGGGCTGGCTCATTGCAAGATATGGAATATGGCTATCTGCCTCTGCCGCTAAAAAATTGGCTTTTTGTTTTGGTGATAATATTTTGTCTGTGGCGATAGCCAAGCATTTAGCTTGGTACTCAGTCAGTGGTTCTTGGCGTTTCATCATGGTGACGTTCCTTTTTTAGTTAGAAGCCAAGGTAATTCACAGCAATATATATGCCATAAACCTTTAAAGACTAGCTCCTAGCCGTGTTGACATACCGCAGCTTATACCTGCCGCCTATGTGATCCATTTCATCTCATTGAGACAAGTCATTATTTGATGTGCGTCATACTTTTTGGATTTGTTTGCACGCTATTTTTCATAAATGTCTGCTCTATCAACATGACTAGTCGCAATCACCTAGATAATAAAAAATATCTTTCTATTACATAACGTTAACTACAAAAATAATGAATGGCACTTTATTTTTCTTATTCTTTTAAAAATCCCTCTCGTCTTCTCTCATCGAAAAATCGTCTTATCCAACCTGAAAATGAAACACCTCGTCTGTTATCAGCTACTTTAGGAGTATTAGCCTATTCAACAACTAATTTGATACGTTATTATTTAATCAGATAATCGGTTATCTCACATAAAAACAGGCAAAATTAAACGGTTCTAATATGACCAGCCAGTTATTATCCTCAATTATGTAATAAATACTGTTATATTATATGTATCTTAATTAAAATAATTCCGCTCAAAATTATAATAATAATGCTAATCTGATAATCATTAGCGAGCTAATCATCATTTTTATATCTGCGATACAGAACTGGATTTACAATGAGAGTTTATAAAAACATACAGTTGGCCGTAGGTGCATCGTTACTCATGAGCACCTCAATCTGCATATCATCGCCTGCCATTGCTCAAGAGCAATCGGAAAATTTATGGGATAAATTTAAAGGCAATGTCAGTACCACGTGGGACTCAGACAAATATGAGCTATACATTCCCGCGGTGACTTGGCACAACCGTGCAATGTACGACAAGAAAAAAACGGATGAATATAATGAGCGCCCTTGGGGTCTGGGCTTTGGTAAATATCGTTATGATGAAGATAATGACTGGCATGCTATCTATGCAATGGCATTCAAAGATTCACATAATGATTGGGAGCCAATTGCTGGTTATGCATTCCAAAAAATGTGGATCCCGGGAGATATTGATGGTTTCCGTATGGGAGCAGGCTTCACTCTGAGCGTCACTGCCCGTAAGGATATGTTTTATATTCCGATCCCTGCACCACTCCCTCTGGTATCAGTGGAATATGATAGACTTTCACTGCAAGCCACCTACATTCCGGGGACTTATAATAACGGCAACGTATTATTCGCTTGGTTACGTTGGCAATGGTGACCTAGCCATCTCATGGCTATATAAAATTTCATGGCTGTATAAAAAGGCCGGTGGGAATACCCTACCGGCCTTTTTTATAAGAAAAAAATAAATTTAACTTAGTTGTTGGCTTTTAGCTAAATCTTGCTTTTTAGCCCCTGAGAATTGATACCCAACCCACAGAACAGCTACCCACAATGGCATAATTAATACCGAGATACGCAAACCGTCCATTGTCAGGATAATCCCTAAAATCAACAGTAAGAACGCTAAACACAAATAGTTTCCAAATGGATACCAAATGCTCTTAAATTTCGTTTCGACACCTTGCTTGTTCATTGCTGCTCTGAACTTCAAATTTGAAACACAAATCATAATCCAGTTTAAAACTAACGTCGTCACAACTAATGACATTAACAATTCGAAAGCTTTACCTTCCATCAAAAAGTTAATTAAAATACCACCAGACGTCGCAACACCAGAAACAAATAATGCCATGACTGGTACGCCACCTTTATTCACTTTTGCAAGAAATTTAGGTGCATTACTTTGTTGTGCCAAGCCATACAGCATGCGACTTGTCGCATAAGCTCCGCTGTTATACACAGACAATGCAGCGATTAAAATGACAACGTTCAACGAATTAGCAACCAGTAAGTCCCCTAATTCATGGAAAATTAATACAAATGGGCTTGTTTCGCCGTCAAGATCAACCCATGGATACAAAGCTAACAGTACCGCTAACGAGCCAATATAAAAAATTAAGATACGGTATACAACTTGGTTAATCGCTTTTGGAATGCTTTTATCTGGGTCTTCTGCCTCTGCAGCTGTAATACCGACCAGTTCTAACCCCCCAAATGAAAACATAATAATTGCTAACGCCATTATTAGCCCATTAAAGCCATTAGCAAAGAAACCGCCGTGCTCCCATAAGTTACTCACTTTCGCTTGTGGGCCACCATGGCCGCTGAGTAATAAGTAGCAACCAAAAATAATCATCGCAACGACTGCAATAACTTTAATTAATGCAAACCAGAACTCAGTCTCACCATAAGAGCGTACATTAATCAAATTAACTGCATTTACCGCAATAAAAAACACCGCGGCAGAAACCCATATAGGGAGTTCCGGCCACCAATGTTGCATATATTTGCCGGCAGCGGTCAGTTCGGTCATCCCAACGAGAATAAACATGAACCAATAGTTCCACCCCGAAAGAAACCCTGCAAAACCACCCCAATACTTAAATGCAAAATGGCTAAACGAACCCGCCACAGGTTCCTGAACAATCATTTCGCCCAACTGACGCATAATCAGGAAAGCAATAAACCCACACAGCGCATAACCCAGTAAAACTGACGGCCCTGCCATTTGTATGGTTGTTGCTATTCCGAGGAATAACCCTGTACCAACAGCACCTCCCAATGCAATCAATTGGATATGCCTGTTTTTTAATCCCCGCTTTAGCGTCTGTTGCTGTTGCGCCATAACTTTACCCTTTTGTCCCCTTACTTGTTTTTTATCTTCCAAAATAATGATAATGACACAAGTTTATTTGAATTTTCTTATTAACACTACATTCTTCTGGTGCCGTTTTCAGCATTTTGTACGACCCCAAAACAGATGCTATTAATTATTTTTTTCATCACATAGCAAAATGATACCGCAGGATGGTTACCCCGATTCAATATCATGGATTGAGCATTAAAAAGCAAATTCAAAATGGTAACAAGTCAGTCACACGACAAATACCAAAAATAAAGTTTTCACCACCCTGATCACACAGGTTATCCATCGCTAAAAGATAGAAAAAAATACAAGCCAAAACTGCACTTACAGCAATAATTAATTTACGACCAAACACAGACAATTCCTTCATATTTCTATGATGATTTTATTTTTCAAATGATTACAATATTAAGATACTGCCATTTTATGATTGGTATCACTTATGGCATTGCATATAATGCGTTTATAAAAGAAATGGTACTCTAATTTAGAGCATCAAATTTGAGGAAAATATGCAATTGACCTCTTTTTACAAAAATCTGCTCATTTTAGGTGCTATTGGTTACTAACTTATTCTGATTGTGCTTTTTTTACCCTAAAAATGGGAAATACCGCACAAGCAGCCTTTGTCATGATGAAATGAAGTTGTGTATACTTCTGCTACCGTAAAACTAGAAAACATTTGAGATGCCACAAGATAACCACTTAGCACTTGTTTATGCTTTGAGTAAATGGATAGAAGAACACTTAGGGCGCGTGATCCACTTAGAAGAGCTCGCGGCTTATTCAGGCTATTCACTTTGGCATATGCAAAAAATCTTTAAAGAAGTCACAGGGATTTCACTGGGTAAATACATCCGTCAACGCCGCCTTGCAGGTGCGGTCAACTTACTCCGTAATAGTAACCAGTCCATTTTCGATATTGCACTGGATTTTGGTTTTGGGTCTCAGTCCCACTTTACCTATATGTTCCGCAAAGAATATGGCATCACGCCATTTGATTTTAGACAGAATGACCAAATCCAATTAGATGTTAAGCAACCGCTCCATCTAATTCATAATTATGAGTGAGAATATTTTAGCCGCATTAACCTATTGATTAACATAATAATGCTATAAAACATTGTCATTTCAACTTTTGACTATTGAACAGAGTTCCTGCTTTACATTCTGTTCAATTTCACATCAAACACGCATTATTCTAATGCAACTAAAGTTATAACTATTTGTATAATTTACATTCTGAATAATTAGAGTAAGGTATTGGCAGAAAGCACGAACTTTAGGAGGCATTGGATGTCAATCAAACTGGTCGCCATTGATTTAGATGGCACATTACTTAACTCCCAACACCAAATATCTCCCGTAGTAAAAGAGGCTATCACGCAGGCTAAGCAAAAAGGTGTCCATATTATTTTAGCCTCGGGCCGACCATTTTCTGGTATATCTCCTTACCTACGAGAATTAGATTTAAATACAACGGATAACTATTGTATTAGTAATAATGGTAGCGTCATTCACCAAGCCAATGATGGCAGCCATCTCGCAGAGAATTTGTTAGATTTCGCTGACTTCCAATATTTTGAGGAACTCGCAAGAAATGTCGGGGTTCACATGCATGCTCTCGCGGATAATTGCATGTTCACGGCTAACCGCCATATTAGTCACTATACGGTCGCAGACGCCTATTTAACTCACACACCACTCATCTATTGCCCTGTTAATGAGATGGACTCTTCTCTAGAATTTACTAAGTTTATGATAATTGACCACCCAGAAAAATTAGATATTGGTATCAGCTATATTCCAGAGAATGTCTTCGATAATTACGCTTTAACCCGAACAAGTCCGTATTTCCTTGAGGTCTCAAATAAAACGGCGAATAAAGGGACTGCGTTACAATGTATTTGTGAAAAGTTGGGTATTACACCTGACAAAGTCATGAGTATTGGTGACCAAAATAATGATATCCAAATGCTGCAATACGCCAGTGTTTCTGTCGCAATGGGCAATGCGTTAGAACCCATTCGCCAAATGGTGAAATTTGTCACTACGACTAATGATGAAGATGGCGTAGCCGTCGCCATCAATAAATTTATTAATGTGTAGCCACAGAAAAATTTGCTATCAACATGATGTCCATGGCAGCGCCTACACTCGTTCACGCTGCCACTTTTAGCCGCTTACTGTTTTTTGCCTAGTCGCTAAAAAGCAAATGACCGACCCCATGGTCACCATTAATACACCTTGCCAAAAACTTAACGTTAATGTAGTGCTTAACAATATTGATGCGAATGCTGTCGAAATAACGGGGGTAAAATAAGAAAGCGTTCCTAAAAAAGCCACATTTCCCTTGATAACCGCAAATGTCCACAATGCATTCGCTCCACCAGTCGCTATTGAGGCAATGAGTAATAATAACAGGCTTTGGCTATTGATAATAAACGGTGTCGGTGTACTGAAAAAATACAGTATCCATAACCCAATAGAGGTCATGATAAAGAATAATACCATCCCATTATGGCCACCAGAAATACGCTTAGTCACATTGCTGTAGAATGACCAAACAATAGCCCCGATAAAAGCTAAAAAATAACACAGTGGATTACTTTGAATATTTGCCAAAATAGTTTGTACCGATAATGGCTGATTTCCTGAAATTACCCAAATCAGTCCCATAAAAGCTAAAACTAACCCTGCCCCCAATAATAAAGTGAAACGCTGACGGTTAAAAAACACAGCAAGTGCGATAGTAAAACTTGGCCACAAATAATTCACCATACCCAGTTCAATCGCTTGTTGCCGACTATTAGCTAAACCTAACGCTAGTACAAAACAAATTTCATAGCTAACAAATAGTATTGTTCCCCAAAGTAAATAGCGTTTAGGATATTTCGTTATTTTTGGTACTCCCATGGCAAGTACTAATACCAGTGAACCAACCGTATAGACTAATGCGGCGCCACCTACTGGTCCAAAGTTTTCACTTACACTGCGGATCAGCCCTACCATTGTGCTCCACAACAAGATCGAAATAACCCCATACAGCGTTGCGGCATACTGATTCAATTTCATAACTCTCTCAGCTATTTAGTTTCGAAAATGATATTCATTGTAATAATACATTCATTTTACCATCTAAAAAAACCTTATAGCTCAAACAATTATAATGCAAGCGTTTATTTTTAGTAAATATTGATAATATGTCATAAAAAAATTCTCAGGCTATCACCTAAGAATTTTATGATTTAAAACTTTTGTATTAGCGAGATGTTTCTTTCTCAACCCACTTATCAACTTCTTCTTTTTCCCATATCCCTTCTTCAAATTGTTTCTTTAATTCAGGATGCTGATTGATATCAAAAGTTGGTATTTTACCTGCAACTAACTGCTGGTTATAATCTTTAGCAAGTTTAAAAGCGATACCTGATAATAGAAGGATCGCGATTAAATTAGTTATCGCCATTAGACCCATCGATAAGTCTGCAAGTTTCCAAATAAATGGCATTTCTGCAAGCGCACCAAACATCACCATACCTAATGCAGCTAAACGGAAAATAAATAAACCCGCCGTATGATTATTCTCTAAAAAAATCATATTGCTTTCGGCATAAGCATAATTAGCAATAATTGACGTAAATGCAAAAAAGAAGATAGCTATCGCAATAAATGTACTTCCCCAACTACCGACGGCAGAAGAAAGAGCAAGTTGTGTCAATTCAATACCATTGATGTTGTCCATTCCACTTTCTAATACACCAGATGATAAAATAATAATTGCTGTCGCACTGCAAATAACGATGGTGTCCATAAAAACACCAAGCATCTGTACATACCCTTGTGATGCAGGATGTGGAGGATAAGGTGCTGCCGATGCCGCTGCATTTGGTGCAGACCCCATTCCAGCCTCATTAGAGAACAATCCCCGCTGAATTCCTTGTGTCATCGCCTGAGCAACACCATAACCAACAGCCCCGCCAGCCGCCTCTTGCAAACCAAATGCATTTCGGATTATCAGCATAAAAACTTCAGGTAATCGTTCGATATGGTGCCCAACAACCCAAAACGCCAATAGTAAATAGGCTAACGCCATAACAGGAACAACTAATTCAGCAACCTTCGCAATGGATTTCAATCCACCAAAAATAATGATTCCGCTTAATAAAACTAAGCCAATGCCAACATAAATTGGATTGAAATCAAAGGCGACTGCGGTTGCTTGAGCAATAGAGTTAGCTTGTACTGCATTAAATACTAAACCAAAAGCAATAATCAGAAAAATTGAAAATAACACGCCCATCCAGCGTTGGTTTAAGCCTTTTTGCATATAATATGACGGCCCACCTCGATAATTTCCTTTATCATCTTTGGTTTTGTATAACTGTGCTAAAGTACATTCAATAAAAGAGGTTGCCATTCCCAATAAAGCAACAATCCACATCCAAAAAATAGCCCCAGGCCCGCCTGCTGTTAGGGCAATAGCTACCCCAGTTAAATTTCCTGTACCGACCCTAGCGGCTAAACTTGTACATAATGCCTGAAAAGATGAAATACCTGCGCTATCAGACTGTTTACTGTTTTTTAAGACACTAAACATATGGCCAAAATGCCTAATTTGAATAAAACCAGATCGAAGGGTAAAATATAGACCAGCTCCCAGTAATAAATAAATAAGTAAAGAACCCCAAATGAAATTAGTTATTGAGTTTATAAATTCTATCAAATTACACTCCTTTTTTATTAAAACGATTAATAAAAAACTAATCGAAAATTAAATCCTCACATTTAAATCACAACTCCAGAAAAGGAGTTTAGCTAGCAAGAGCCGACTCATCTTAATATGATTAGCAGAAATTATATTTTTTTATCTTTAATGTAAATTAATTTTCGATTCATTAATCATTAACTACATTCAATTTTAATAGAAACACGTTACACGTCCATAAAAAAGAACCTATAACCCTTTGAAAAAACTAGTCATGAAAAATCCCCTTATCATTTCACCGAAAGTAAATCAAATGATTGATTCATCGTGCTTATTTTAACCAACAAGTTAATTGAATAAATAAAAACTCATCATTCATTTCATATATCCACTTTTAATCAGCTTATTCCTTAACGAAAAACTTTATAATACTTCTTTTATTTAATTCATTATTTGGAATGTATCATTGATGTGTAACACTAATGTACAATAAAAAAGCAAATCCAATTGCAATCATCTTAATTAGATGATTGCTTATGTTTTCACTTAACAATAAACTGAGCCTAATAAATTTATAGACAAGAGGTTAACACATGGAAATTAATATCAAGTTATCTGATGACCCACTTTCTCAGCTCTCTGAAAAATCATATGACGCCTTCATTGCTGAGCTGAAAGCTCGTGTTTTAGAAGTCTATCCTGGCAGCTATCTATTGATCACTCATGATAACGGCCCAACGACTTTTCAAACTAAAGGCTTTCATGATGATAACGAAGCACATATTGTTTTACATGAACTTGTCGAAGATGTCTTAAAGCATGGCCATTGGTTAAAACAGTAATTTCCTTGCCAGATTACACCAATAAAACCAGCTGTGAGCCTACATGGGCTCTAGCTGGTTATTTTTAATATCCTCTCGTATTTCGATAACGTTTCCCCTCAAGATTTATTCAAAGTCTGATCAAGATCATACTTAGTCTTATCTATTATCAAAACAAGTTAAATTTGCTTTACCTTTAACCGTTATATGGTAATGTATATAACGTAATTTTCATTTACATTGCTTTTGCTAATTATAGCGGCCAGTATTTATACTGGCTCTTTTTTATGAAATCATGCTAAAAATCCATTCGGCGTCCCCGTTTTAGGTCTAATCTGCTATAGTATTTCTCTAATACTAGATAGAGTTATTATTCATTGAGTGCAAAATAGAGGTATGACTATGAAGCGTTTATTACTGGCTTTTTGCCTGACCCCAGTCCTTGTTATGGCTGATAATGCCCCATTAAATATTAGTGAAATAGCCAACGATTATTGCGAAATCACAGGTCAAGCACTAAGTGAAGCGTACAGCACTGACAAAACTAGCAGTGAGTTAACTCAAGCAACCATTGCTAAACTGAAAAGTGAAAATGTCGACCTCAAGCAATTAGCCACTGTTGAGTCAGACCTACGCGAAAATCTAACTTCAGCGATTGATGCCATACGCAGCAATAAATCTAAGTTTGCTAATGAAGCTGACTTCAATAAATCATTAAATGATTCTGTTTCAGCTTGTAAAATTCAAACTGAACTTCTTTTGAATAAATCTTAATCATTTAATTTTCTAGTAAAAAAGCGCTCAAACTAAAATTTGAGCGTTTTTTTATCAATTAGTTTGTTTTTTAACACACAACTGTTCAATCGAGAATTGTAATTCCGGTGTCTCACTTATAATCAGTTGCCCGTGTTCAGAGAAACGCCCATCTTTAATACTTACATTCGCAACAAATGGCAGAGAGTTTTCTTGAGAAGGTAAACGGTATAAACCACAAACTCGATAACTTTCGCCTTCCTTGAACTCACTTTTTTGTGCTATTTCCACATCACTAAACTCAACCACTGATGAGTTGCCGAGTTTTTTTTCCACCATGCTTTGGGCTTCATTTTTGACATCTGAATCACCAATACTCGTATAAGAATGGTATGCAAATACTCCTAAAGCCAATAGCAATACTATCAATAATTTTGTTTTTATACGCTTCAACGCATCACCCTTCCTACTTTATGATTAATTAGCTTAGTATAAATGTATTATACCCATTTGAGTAAACAATTTGAGCTTTTAACTCCATTGTTTAATGCTTACCCTAACCAATTGATAACAAGATATAAAAAATATTTTCCAACCCTGATAATTGGCTAGAAAATATCTATCAACATTGATTCAATTTATATTTATTAACTTAGCATTAATAAAAAAAACATTTTTTATTTTCTTAGCTAGTTTTATACTAGTCTCCATACTATTAGACTGATTTAATATATTTTTATGAAAGAAAAAATCGTTAAAAATCTTGTTAACTTAACTCATGGAAACAATAATGATGTTAAAATAGCGGCGATAAATGCATTAGGCGATTATATTTGTTCAATTGAACAAGAAGCCGCTATCGATAGGCTACTTGTTTTATGTGATGATTATAATAAAGACATTGCCGTTGCATCAATTATATCAATCAGTAAACTTGCTAAGTTCTTCAATGAAAAACAATAAAATAAAATCAATAAAAAACCATGAGTTAACGTTAAGTTTATTTTATTAACAAACTATTTTCATTGTGAGGAAATAATGAAATAAAAGTGGCTGAATTATGGTTTATTCATTTAGATAAGTAAATGCAATTGAATTAATTAATTACAATGGCAAAATGATAATTAATAAATATCTAAAGGAGATATCATATGAATATATTAAAGCCATTAATTCTTAGTGCGAGTTTAATCGCTATTAGCTTTTCGACACTCGCTTACCCAGGGGATGGTAATGGTTCATGGCACCGTGGCGGATACCAAAACCAACACCAATATAATGATAGGCCTTGCGATAATTATCGTCACTCTAATTATGCAAATCGTCACCGTGGAATGATGCAGTATTCAACATCTATTCAAACTGCTCAACCAGATGAAACACTGAAAAAAATCGCTGCAGATGCACCTAAAGGAGAAAATGGTAAACAGTATATGGTTAAAGTTGCAGTTGTAGAAATTACACCTAATGCCCCTGTGCAAGGCCAATAATCTTTACCAAGGGTAGAAAAATACTACCCTTTTTTATATATCCTCAATAATGCTATAACCCGATTGGTTGCCCTTCACCACCGTAGTATGACAAGCCTTCCCTTTATACTTCCAATAAATTTTCAACAGATAAATCCCCTACACCACTGATACGAATAATTAATCATAAAAAGTAAATAATTATTTACTTTGAGTCAATTTTAAGTAATCTAATGTACTCAAAAAATAATAACTTCAGGGAATAGCTATGGATCGTCGTTCATTTCTTAAATCCAGCTCATTAGTGGCTGGCGGGCTTGCGCTTAATTCATTGTTTAATCATGCGGTTGCACAAAATAGTAATATTGTATTGCCGAGTGAAAAGCACCCATTACTATTGAATTTCAATGAAAATTCATTAGGGATGTCCGAAAATGCTAAAGAAGCTATCATCAAGGCATTACCTAATGCATTCCGCTACCCTGATGATGCTCGTGCTGAATTACAGCAGAATATTGGCGAGCTCTACAGTTTATCTGATAAGCACATTACTATAGGCAATGGTTCATCTGAAACCATTCAAGCCGCTGTTGCCATGTTGGCTGCTAAAGCAAATAAACTCGGTAAAAAAATTCAATTAGTCACCCCAGATCCAACATTCAATTATACAGAACTCTATTCTCTTCCATTGAATATAGCGATAACGAAAGTTCCTTTAAAAACCGATTTATCATTTGATTTAGAAAAAATGAAACAAGCCGCTGATAATTTTGACGGTTTATCCATGGTCTATATTTGTAATCCGAATAATCCGACGGCAATGATCACACCTTATAGCCAGCTTGATAAGTGGATGAGTAAAGAGTCTGACAACACATTTTTTATCGTTGATGAGGCTTATGCTGAATTTGTTGAAGACTCGGACTTTACAAGTGCTATTGAGTTAGTCAAAAAAGGCCAAAATAACTTGATTGTCACACGCACCTTCTCAAAAATTTTCGCCTTAGCAGGCTTAAGAGTCGGCTATGGGGTCGCAACTCCCGAAGTTATTGCTGCTGTAGATACGTTTTTATCTATTGATAATACTAATACAGCAGGTGCGGTTGCTGCGATTGCATCACTGAAGGATAAATCATTTATTCAATACAGCCTAAAATCCAACAATATATCGAGAAAAATCGTAGAAAAAGCATTAAACGAAATCGGGCTAGAATATGCTCCATCACAAGCTAACTTTATTTTCCATAAGGTTAAAGGGGACGTAAAAACCTATCAACAACGTATGGCTGATGCGCATGTCATGGTAGGTCGTGAATTTCCACCCGCGGTTGGCTGGAATAGATTAACGCTAGGAACCCCCGAGGAAATGCAGCAATTTGTTGTGATACTAAAACAATTCCATGAAAAAGGATGGGTATAAATTAAGTTCAATCCAAAAAGAGCAGCTCAAGCCGCTCTTTTTGTTAAAATGGCCCCTTAAATATAAAAAAGGCCCCCGCAAAAATAAGAATAAAACCTATCAAATGGTTAATTGTAAAACTTTCACCTAAATACAATACGGAGAAAAGAACAAAAACACAGAGTGTTATCACCTCTTGCATTGTTTTCAATTCAGCTGCACTGTAGTACTGATGCCCTAACCGGTTAGCTGGCACTGCAAAACAGTATTCAACCAATGCAATTAACCAGCTAAAGAAAATAACAATATACAGTGGCTTTGTTGTGAATTTTAAATGCCCATACCAAGCAAACATCATAAATACATTTGAAACAACAAGTAATAATACTGGGTAGAATTTAGTTAACATGCTGATTTAATAGATAAATAATAAGTAATCGATATTATGGAATTAAAGGTAACACATTCCAATGTGCTCCGGCAAATCCCGTCACTTTTCATATCATAAATTTAAACGTATTTAGCAATCATTACGAGGTAATAATGAATATTAAATATGAATTAATGACACAATCAGATTGTCATGCTGTAGCTCAATTATTGCAATCTAATTCTGAATCCCAGCAAGGTGGGTTACTCGGTGAATATCCTCAAGCCAAAGTTAACGCAATGTTTGCAGGAAGCCTAACCACCATTATTGGTCGGGATGGAAATAAAATTGTCGCGGTCGTATTTAGCTTTGACTCTCACTCTTTATCTTTACCACCTATAGCTCATTTTATTATTAAACAACATACAAACATTATACAAGGTAACTGGCTTTATGGCCCTGTTTGTATTGATAATGCTCATAGGGGAAAAAATATTCTCAAGACTCTTTTTGATGAAATTTGTTCTTACAATCAAGGAAAGCCCGTTGCTTTTATCAATGCAGATAATCTTAGGTCTCTTTTCGCACATAAAAAAATAGGCATGAGTAATGTCACTGATTTTGAATTTGATGGCACAACATATCATCTAATGGTCGGAAATTAAAAGTGTACCAATAAGTACATTTCTAGTTTCAACTTGCTTATTTTTTGCTACACTGTGACAAATTATTGTATACAGAGGTACATTTATGACCGATTACACGAGTGCAAATCAAAAGGCATGGGATAAACAAGCAGAATCCCAACTTGCTTGGTCAAAACCTGTTGATTCCAAAACTATCCATGATGCCAAGCAAGGTAAATGGCAGGTTCATTTAACGCCAACACCTGTTGACGCAGCTTGGCTAGGCGATATAAAAGATAAAAAAATTCTCTGCTTAGCGTCAGCGGGTGGGCAACAAGCCCCGGTACTCGCAGCTGCGGGCGCAAATGTGACTGTGTTTGATTTTTCTCAGAAACAACTTGAGCAAGACAAAATGGTAGCAGAAAGGGATGATTTAACATTAGAGATTGTTCAAGGTGACATGCGCTCATTACACATGTTTGCGGATGCAACCTTTGACATTATATTCCACCCTATTTCTAATTTATATATTCCAGATGTTAACCCTGTCTGGCAAGAATGCCACCGTGTGTTAAAAACCAATGGGCGCCTATTATCCAGCTTTTATAACCCAATTCTTTTTATTGGCAAACGAGATAAACACTATGACGAGCAAGGCATAATAAAACCAAGTTATACTATGCCATACTCCGAGCTATCCACTTTATCAGCAGAGCAAATAGCACAGAAACAGGAAAGACAAGAAGCTTTTGTATTTGGTCACTCACTGACAGACTTAATAGGTGGGCAAATAAAAGCAGGCTTTTCTATCACAGGTTTTAAAGAAGATTGGCAACCTAATCCACGGTTCGTTATTGATAATTATCTACCAACATTCCTAACGACAATGGCAATTAAAACCAATTAATTATTAACGCTCGTTGTGTTAACCACTCAACGAGCGATCATTAACTTAGCTTCTTTTACAGTACCTATCCCATACAGCTTCAAATTGTTCTGCGGGGATAATATCATCAGTTTTTTCCACAAAAGGAATGGATATCATTACCTTACCAGCTCTATTTTTGTGAAGCCTAATGATAAATCTTTTATAGCCATGAGGTAATTCATTTTCAAAGCCAAAGACTTCACCGCAATAATAGCCCGTTTCATCCCCTTCTTCACTTTTCGTCAATACATAATATTGAACATTTTTATAATTAGCTGCTGATGGGTAAGCAAGAAAATCTTCAACAGAGCTTTTAACCCGACTCTCTGTATCTAATTCAGGATCAAGTGAAACTTCAGTCATAATTCCTGCAATATATGCGCACCCAGCTACTAACAGTAACACTAAGGCTCTTAATAACATTTTAATGATACAGCTCAATAGAAAACACTGGTTATCATTATAGTTAATAATTAATTTTTTGCGACTCTACCCAAGTGTACTTAAGCCGTCAGCTTATCGCACTTCTTTAGTTTTCATTATAGTTTGCAGTTAATTATGTCTCCCAATGTTATCTATTGAGTGAGTTGCCATATATAAACTAATATTGCCGCTGTTATTATCCAAATAACAGTTGCAACACTTAAACTTCCCCAAACTGTGATTTTTGTTGCTAATAAATATACTGTTAATAAATACATTGCATAAGGAATGAGAGACCACAACCCAAACAGTGCAGTTTTTCTTAGAGCTTCCGCTCCTTGCTCTTGTACAACAATAACATGTGCAATTAATGCGAATGTAGGAAAAAGAGGAACTAATCCTGCAATGTAGTAAATTTTACTACGCGAAAATAGTGCAATAACCAACACAGCTAAAGCACCTAAAAGGCATTTAAAGAGTAAAGAAAACATACCGCACTCAATAATTAAATTTTAAACATGGACTATTATTATCACAAATAATCCGTAAGTTAACTGTATTGTCGCTGTCAATGTACAACTACAGTGTCCTTTTCCCACCTTGAATCAGTAAAAACACCTAATTAACTTCAATTTTATGAGCTAAGTCAAATTGTTGGATATAAAGTATCCAGAAATAGTGCCGATACATTTATTCAGTCCCTACGCCTGATGCTTTCGCGTGACTACATATAACTTTTTAGCTATCGGACAGCTTCGATTTGCTCATGGTTAATCACGTTATGTTTAGAAGTCGTATTTAGTATGTGTGAAACATACTATTCGATGGTATGAAAGGAAATAATCAATGATGTCTGGTAATTTAAAAAAAATTAATTTTAGTTCAACTAAGTTCTCTTTTTCTGGTTTTAAGACAACAACTCTAGTCTGGTTTATTTCAGGCCTACTTATCGCCCTTCTTCTTTCAACTTGTTGGTTTTTCTTTAGTTCTTTAAAACAATATCAAGAGACATTAACCAAACTCGATACTATCTATAACGAACAAACTCAACTAAACAATACATGGCAGTCTTTATTACAAGCAAGAAATACATTAAATCGTGCTAGCTCTCGCCATTTATTAGTTATCAATAAGATGAAAACATCAAATACTGACATAGATAGTCTCATCGCGTTTTATCATAAAAAAATAGCTGAAACGGGTAATTATTGGGATGCATTTACAACCGTTTCCATCTACAAAAATAGTGACCAATTTGCTGAGTTAGAAAAATCATATAACGCGTTATACGCTGCATTAAATGAGCTTTCCGTATTTTTAGTTCAAGGAAAAACATATGACTTTTTAAACCAGCCGACTCAGGGATTTCAGGACACATTTGAGAAAAACTACGTAAAATATCATCAACAATTAAATAGTAGCTATCATGATATTGCTCTAGCAAGTGAGCAACTGTATAAACAAAGTTTGATTGGCTTAATCGTTACTATCTCAATCGTTATCCTCGTAACTCTGTTCATTCGCTTTATTCTACAGCTTTTCTTTATTCGCCCACTAAACCAAGTTATTGATGGTATTGAAAAAGTTAGCCATGGCGTTTTATACCATAGCTTTGATAACAAAGGTTTATATGAAATCAAATTACTTAAACAGCATGTATCTAATATGCAAAGTAAATTGATTGATATCGTCAAAAATATTTATGACAACACTCACCATATAAAAGTTGAGCTGAGTGATATCACTCAGATGAATCACGACCTTTCTATTCGAGCAGATCAACAAGCCGCTGCCATTGTTGAAACAGCAGCCAGCGTCGAAGAACTCGATTCCTCTTTTAAATTGAATACCGCTCACACTAATCAATCGTGCAAATTGATGTCAGAGACGAGTATAACAATTGATAAGAGTAATGAACTTATCTCTGATGTTGTTGAAAATATGGATGATATTGTCGATTTTTCGAAAGAAATTAGCAAAATTACTTCAACCATTGATAATATTGCGTTTCAAACTAATTTATTAGCATTGAATGCCGCTGTAGAGGCAGCTAGAGTGGGTGAACATGGCAAAGGGTTTGCAGTCGTCGCAAATGAAGTCCGCGAATTATCAATTAGTTGCACTCAAGCATCCAAAGAAATCAAGCTATTAATTAATAATTCAAATGATAAAATTAATCACTGTTTCCAGTTAGCCGCTGATGCAAATGACAATATTGTTTCAATTGCACAAGATACATCTAATATCAATGAGATGATCCAAAGTGTTGCGCTTGCCTCAAATGAACAAACCCATGGTGTTAGCCAAATACACCTAGCAATCAATGAATTAGACAACACTACACAAGCGAATGCAACCATGACTCGTGAATTGCAATCGTCCTTAAGAGCTTTGGAGTCCCAATCAGATTTATTAGAGGCTATTATTTCTATTTTTCACATTGAACCCAAAAGTGAACATGAAATAGATAGTGATACTCCCCAAGAGGCTAAAACTAAAAAAGTAAAACAATCTATCTAGCAAAGTATAACATTTCATTTAGGGGGTTGACTTTCTTTGGTCACCTCCAACATTTTTATCTTTTCTCTATTACTCCCTCCACGTTATCAATTTTTATTACTATGTTTTATAGCCATTTAATACTTTTTAGCGTTTATCTGATATAACAGATTACAATTACTTCTATGAAATCTGAGTTCATGATGACAATAAAAATTACTGTTCTTGTCGATAATAATACCCTGATTGATAGTTATTTCTGCGGTGAACCTGGAGTCTGCTACTATATCGAGGCCGATGATAAAAAAATATTATTCGATACCGGCTATTCAGATATATTTATTGATAATGCACACATTTTACATATTGACCTTGCAAATATCACTGACTTGGTTCTTTCTCACGGTCACAACGACCATACATGGGGCTTAAGTCACTTAATCCAATATTTTGACCGTCGTAACATTGAAACACCTGAAGCGAAGCATCTGGTATACCACCCGGATGCCTTAATTCCTAAAAAATTTCAATCTAAAGTCATCGGAACAAATACATCTAAAGATATTTTAGCGTCCTACTTCAATTTAATAGAAGCGACTAAGCCTTATTATCTTTCTGAAAACATCGTATTTTTAGGCCAAATTCCTAGAATTAATAGCTTTGAAGGAAAAGAGCCAATTGGTACGACCCTGGACTTCAATCATAATATCGTTGACGACTATGTATTTGATGATTCAGCACTTGCAATTAAAACGACGGAAGGCCTAATTGTCGTAACTGGTTGCTCTCATTCTGGAATTTGCAATATCACTGAATATGCAAAACATGTAACTGGAATAAATAACATTGTCACCGTGATAGGCGGGTTTCATTTACAACAAGCTTCAAAAGAGGTTTTGGAACAGACGGGGAATTACTTTCACCAACAGGATTTAAAATTTATACACCCATGTCATTGTACAGATCTCAACGCAAAAATACATTTAGCAAAATATGCGCCCGTACAAGAAGTCGGTACTGGATTACAACTAATTTACCCAAGTTAAACACTGTATGTAATCAAGGTAAAATCTTGTTTCTTATTAGACTTTACCTAAATTAGTAATATTAAATACCTTACAAATAATGAAGGTTTAAGTTCTTGAGCCTAAATCTTCATCCTTACTACTGCCTTTAATCATTCTTGTCATTTCTTCGCAACGGATAATTTTCCCATCTTCTATTTGAAAACAGGCAAATACCTCAAATTCACTTATTGAGCCATCTTTTTTAGTTGCTTTTGCCAAATGTTGAGTATGAACACACCCATCTCCCTCAGCGATAGATTTAATAGTAATAACAATCGACTCAGTGGCCTGCTTCAATACCTGTAAGTGTGCAATAAACTCATTAAAATCAATTTGCTTTCCATCAACAACTTGGATGTATTTATCTGAAAAATATTGTCTAGCCACAGACAATGAACCTATGTCCTCACCCAATACTGCGTTTAGTGCTTGTGTAACCCTCTGTGAATTAGTCATATTTTATCCCTTATCATAAAAATATCATTTTTAATTGTTATGGGTGTATTATTTTGTATTTCAAGTCAAAATTGAATTTATTATCTTTTAAACTTCACATTTATATTATCTTTCGATGATTTATCATTTGTCCGTGATTTAATCTGAAAGATAGTGCTTAATTTTATGCATTTTATCCCTTTTCTATATCACGATAACTTTTTGGGTAAACAACCAAAAACTCATTTTATGCATAATTAGATCCCCTATAAAAAAATTCACTTTTATGCTTACTCCGATTTGGATTAAGGCTTAAGAACTGGTATTATTTAGTGGTCTATCTAAGCAATAGGCGCCTTATAATAATAACTATAAATATACATTTCCATTAGATACCCCTGCTTGCAGGGGCTTTTTTTTGCTAAACAATGATATAGATTGAAAAAGTCATTTTCAATGACATATCCTAATTGCCAACCTTATATCCCAGCCCCATATTTTTGAGCATAGTGAGAACACCTTAACTAAACGTCTAGTCAGCTTAAGCAAGTTATTAATACTTTATTTGTTGGTTCATTAAATTATCAATAAAAGATAGCATTATATTTACTCTATTACACAATGGGTTATGCTAATATCGTGTTTGTACTGCTCATTAAATTTAAACCAATGAGTAAGGTACATTCGGAAAATTTAAGATATCTATTTAGAACTCGGAAAAATAAATGCCAATTAAAAATACCGGCTCAATTGAGCAAGATATTCTGGTGTATCTTGTCAATTCTTTCACACAAAATAACACTGGTGGTAACCCTGCAGGTATCGTCCTAAATCCGCCAGTACTCAGCACTTCACAAAAAATTGCTATTGCGCAACAAGTTGGTTTTTCAGAAACAGCATTTGTCTATAATGGTGAAGAGACTGATTTTAAAGTGGAGTTCTATACCACTGAAGGTGAAGTCGATTTCTGTGGTCATGCAACATTAGCGGTGTTTTTCACTTTAGCTTCACTTAAGCTAATTTCTTCTGGCTGTTACACCCAAAAAACCAAAGCCGGTATTCTAAGTGTATCTGTTAGCCCAAACAATATCGTTATGGAGCAGGCGCTACCAACCTTAAGAAATGGGCCTAATATCAATGAAGTTGCAACAGCTCTTGGCATAACGAGTGAAATTATTACTGAAACAGGCTTACCTATTATGATAGTTTCAACTGGGTTACCTGACATTATTATTCCAGTGAATACAGGCTATTTAGATTTACTGCAGCCTAATTATGAAGCAATAACGGAAATCAGCAGAGAATCAAATGCTATCGGCTTCCATGTGTTTGAGTTAAGTCACACTCGCTCAGTCACAGCGCATTGTCGAAATTTTGCACCGCTCTATGGGATCAATGAGGAATCGGCAACAGGCAGCGCTAGTGGAGCACTTGGCTGCTATTTGGTCAATTATGTCTTACCGAATGAAACGCAATTTCTATTTGAGCAAGGCCGTGCGATGGGATGCCCCTCCTCGATTCATGTAACCATTAACTCACAAGCAAAAAATATCACTCAAGTGAAAGTTGGTGGCCAAGCAGCCATGATCGATACGCAAATGATACACATTTAACAAAGAATACAATATGTTCAGCTACATAAGTTATGATTTATTTAATAAAAAATAAGGCTAGCAAATGCAATATAATAGCCATGTTTTAATACCATTCCCTCGATTATTTATCATCGCTAAAAAGCTTAACTAACTAGTATAGAAACTTTTCCCAAGGATGGGATAGCCCTGCATATAATAAATGACTATGCCGTTAACCTATAACTATCTTCAATTAGTCCCTTAATTTCATCATCGGTAAGACTCCCTGGTATCTTTATCGTAATCCAATGCTCTTTATTCATATGATAAGCTGGATAAATATCATCCTTTAATCTCAATGAACCAATGAGCTCCGGTGGGGCTTTAAGGTTGACAATATTAACTATCTCTTCATTCTTATTTGGATCTAATTTACGAGATGAAATACGCATAATAACTGCAAACCATTTTGTATTGTTTTTTCGCCTAAAAACAAGATAATCAGGGTACTTTGCCCACGGACTATCAGGATCCACACCATAATTATTCTGAATATAATCAATCAATTCACTACGGTTCATTTGATCATCCCATTTCAATAATAAACTTCAGTAATATCACCTAACCTCATTATTGTATGCCGTCTCATCGACCTTGTAACTCTTCTTCTAAAACTTTATTAGGCCATAAGAGTCAAGCGATGACCGATAAATATCATGATGATCGTAGGAAAAATTGGCAGGTTTAAGCTATAAAATAACAATTGTTTTGTAGAAGAGTTTTGCAGAAGAATTTTTCTAGACAATAAAAAACGGGAACTATTAAGCCCCCGTTATTAATCACACCACGTAATAAATTACATGTGTTTAATGATTGCGTCACCGAATTCACTACATTTCAGTAACTTAGCGCCTTCTAATTGACGTTCGAAGTCATAAGTTACTGTCTTAGCTTCGATTGCGCCTTCCATACCTTTAACGATTAGGTCAGCCGCTTCAGTCCAGCCCATGTGGCGTAGCATCATCTCAGCAGAGAGAATGATAGAGCCTGGGTTTACCTTGTCTTGGCCCGCATATTTTGGTGCAGTACCGTGCGTTGCTTCGAATAATGCACACTCAGAACCAATATTCGCACCTGGAGCAATACCGATACCACCAACTTGTGCTGCTAATGCATCAGAAATGTAGTCACCATTTAGGTTCATACACGCGATAACATCGTATTCAGCTGGGCGCAGCAGGATTTGTTGTAAGAAAGCATCTGCAATAACATCTTTAACAATGATATCTTTGCCTGTTTTAGGGTTTTTAATTTTAACCCATGGGCCGCCATCTAATAATTCACCACCGAATTCCTCTTGTGCTAATTGGTATCCCCAATCTTTAAATGCACCTTCAGTGAATTTCATAATGTTACCTTTATGAACTAAAGTCACTGAATCACGGCCGTTATCAATAGCATATTCAATAGCTGCACGAACTAAACGCTTTGTACCTTCTTCAGAACAAGGCTTAATACCAATACCACAATCTTGTGGGAAACGGATTTTAGTCACACCCATTTCATCTTTCAGGAATTTAATAACTTTGTCTGCTTCTGCACTACCCGCTTTCCACTCAATACCTGCATAGATATCTTCAGAGTTTTCACGGAAAATAACCATATCCGTCAATTCAGGTTGTTTAACTGGGCTTGGAGTGCCTTTATAGTAGCGAACAGGACGTAAACAGATATACAGGTCAAGTTGTTGACGTAGTGCAACGTTCAGGGAACGAATACCACCACCAACAGGAGTTGTTAAAGGACCTTTAATTGAAACACGGTAATCACGGATTAAATCGAGGGTTTCTTCTGGTAACCAAACATCTTTACCATAAATTTGTGTAGATTTTTCACCGGTGTAAACTTCCATCCAAGAAATTTTGCGCTCACCGTTGTAGGCTTTTTTAACTGCCGCATCAACCACTTTTAACATTGCTGGTGTAACATCGATACCAATGCCGTCACCTTCGATATAAGGGATAATTGGGTTGTTCGGAACGTTTAGTTTGCCTTTTGCATCAATGGTAATTTTAGCGCCTTCTGCCGGAACTACTACTTTGCTTTCCATTAACCTCTCCTTTCACTTGCGTATTTTGCTTGTTAATTTTTTGTAAGAGACGTGTCAATACTACTTCAATCTGCGTCGAACGCCAATGATTACTCATCTAAGCTTCAATGCCGATCGCATTTAACGTACTGTTTTATCTTGTAAGTTAATCGAATAACTCTTTATAAACACTTTTAAATCAATAAATTAATTTAAGTATTCTATTATTGAAAATAAATCAAACCGCGATGAAAAGTTGTCAAAGACTCATTTGAGCGAGTGACTTGATTTTGATTAAAGTACTTCCCTACAAAAAATAATATTAGCAAGTTAACTCAAATTAAAAATACGTTTTGCTCACACTCTCACCATCCAAATAAACTCATATGTACTTATTTTTAAATAGAAAATTGTTTTTATTGATTTAAATGTTTTTAAAGTTGTTAATTAAATATTACATCGCCATGAAAAAATACCTCCTAGGATCCAACCGTTAAATCTCCTACACTAGATGCGGTAAATAACCACAAATTATAAATTCTTATTGAATGGCCATGAACAGACCGAACACGAAATCCGTTTCAAAGAAAAACCGTTACTCACCGAGGCCTACCGCTTTAAAACATAAAGCTAAACGGGTTTCGGTTAGCTCGCAAGCATCAACTAAAATCATTTTATTTAACAAACCCTTTGATGTTTTACCTCAATTTACTGATGAACAAGGCCGCGATACATTAAAAAAATATATTCCAATCACCGATGTATACGCAGCAGGACGCCTTGATAGGGACAGTGAGGGGCTTTTAATTTTAACCAATGATGGAAAGCTACAGGCGCGTTTAACACAACCACAGAAAAAAACAGGGAAAATATACTATGCTCAAGTAGAAGGGATCCCTGATGAAGAGGCGCTGCTAAAATTTCGGCAAGGGCTGGTGTTAAATGATGGTCCAACGCTCCCCGCAGGCATCGAGTTAGTTGGCGAACCAGAATGGTTATGGCCAAGAAACCCACCTATACGGGAACGCAAAAATATCCCGACCAGTTGGTTAAAAATCACCTTATATGAAGGACGTAATCGGCAAGTCCGTCGTATGACGGCAAATATAGGTTTTCCAACACTTAGGCTAATTCGCTATCAAATTGGTGAATTTAATTTGGGAAATCTTTCAGTTGGCGAATGGAAGGAGGTAACTGTTGTTTAAACCTAATGTGACTGTAGCAACTGTCGTGCATGCTCAAGGCAAGTTTTTAGTCGTGGAAGAGTGGATAAATAACAAACCCACGTGGAATCAACCTGCTGGGCATTTAGAAGCGAATGAGACTATTTTGCAGGCCGCTGAACGTGAGTTGCTGGAAGAAACTGGAATAAAAGCCACACCAACGCAATTAATTAAAATTCATCAATGGATTGCCCCAGATAAAACCCAGTTTATCCGCTTTTTATTCGCCGTAGAACTTGGTTCCCTTTGTGAAACACAACCACAAGACAGTGATATTAGCGAATGCCACTGGCTAACGGCCGAAGAAATTTTACATAGCAGCTGCTTACGCTCGCCATTAGTTGCTGAAAGTTTGCGCTGTTTTCTCACAGGAAAGCATTATCCTTTAGATATCTTAACGGCTTACGGTGATCATTACCTTTAAGCCCTTAACTTCTGCTTGGTGAAATCTTCACCAAGCAATAATATTCCCCTCTAACTCTGGTGTAATGCGGGAACAACATGCTAAAGTATGGGGCTTGATTTTTCCGCAGTGAGATATTTCCATGTCAAATAATAGTACCATGTCAGATAACAGCCAAAAAAAAGTCATCGTCGGGATGTCCGGTGGTGTTGACTCCTCTGTATCCGCTTACTTGCTACAGCAACAAGGGTATCAGGTTGCTGGTCTGTTTATGAAGAACTGGGAAGAAGATGACGACACAGAATATTGCTCGGCTGCGGCTGATCTTGCTGATGCGCAAGCCGTGTGTGACAAACTGGGTATTGAACTTCATACCATTAATTTCGCTGCTGAGTACTGGGACAATGTTTTCGAACATTTTTTAACTGAATATAAAGCAGGTCGCACACCAAACCCAGATATCCTCTGCAACAAAGAAATCAAGTTTAAAGCTTTCTTAGAGTTTGCTGCTGAAGACTTAGGCGCAGATTACATCGCCACTGGTCACTATGTTCGCCGCCGCGATGTTGACGGAAAAAGCCAGTTATTACGCGGTTTAGATGGCAATAAAGACCAAAGCTATTTTTTATATACATTAAGCCATGAACAAGTTGCTAAAAGTCTGTTCCCTGTTGGCGAACTGGAAAAACCTGAAGTTCGTCGCATCGCTGAAGAAATTGGCCTGATTACAGCGAAGAAAAAAGATTCAACTGGCATCTGTTTTATTGGCGAGCGTAAATTTCGCGACTTTTTAGGCCGCTACTTACCCGCTCAACCCGGCCCTATTGTGACTGTCGATGGCGAAACTATTGGCCAACATGAAGGTTTGATGTACCACACTTTAGGTCAACGTAAAGGTTTAGGTATCGGCGGTACAAAAGAGGGGTCTGAAGAACCTTGGTATGTTGTCGATAAAGACGTTGAAAACAATATTCTTATCGTTGCGCAAGGCCATGAACACCCTCGTTTAATGTCTGTTGGGTTAATTGCCCAGCAGTTACATTGGGTTGACCGAAAAACAATGACTGAGCCGCTACGTTGCGTTGTAAAAACACGTTATCGCCAAGCGGATATTCCTTGTACTATTACCCCACTGAGTGATGAACGCATTGAAGTCGCTTTTGATTACCCAGTTGCGGCTGTCACTCCAGGTCAATCTGCTGTATTTTATATCGATGAAGTTTGTCTCGGTGGCGGTATTATTGAAGCCCGTATTCAGGAGTAAATGTGGCAAAAAACTATTATGACATTACGCTTGCTTTAGCGGGTATCTGCCAAGCAAGCGCAATGGTTCAAAAACTTGCACATGAAGGTGTTTGTCTTGAGAAAGACACTGAAACCATGGTCAATTGCCTCACCAATATGAATCCAAAATCCACTTTGGATGTCTTTGGTAATGATACCGAAAATTTAAAAACGGGACTCAGTGCCCTGTTAGGCATGTTAACAGGCGGCAACAGTGGTTTATCCGCTGAAATGACACGCTATATGTTAAGTATTATGGCACTCGAGCGTCGTCTCAATAAAAACCAAGAAGCGATGAACCAACTTGGCCAACGTATTGAGCAATTCGAACGCCAAGCTGATTATTTTGAGCCACTTTCTGAAGGTGTATTTAACGCGCTTGCGGGTATTTACGTAGACGTAGTCAGCCCTGCGGGACCTCGAATTCAAGTCACGGGCTCCCCCGATATTCTAAAGAATACGTTAGTTCAAGCAAAAGTTAGAGCCACTTTACTCGCAGGTATTCGCTGCGCGGTGCTTTGGCAACAAGTTGGCGGAAGTCGTATCCAACTCATGTTCTCTCGCAGTCGTCTGGCTAATCAGGCGAAAGATATTTTGTCTCACCTTTAAATCTGGAGTTGCTACCAATGGAATTATCCTCACTGACCGCTGTATCCCCGATTGACGGCCGTTACGGTGATAAAGTCAGCACTTTACGCACTATTTTTAGTGAGTTTGGTTTACTGAAATTTCGCGTGCAAGTTGAAGTTCGCTGGCTACAAAAACTGGCTGCAACCGCTCAAATCAAAGAAGTTCCTTCATTTGATGCTGACGCAATCGCTTACTTAGATGAAATTGTCGCGAACTTCGGTGAAAAAGATGCAATGCGTATCAAAGAAATTGAACGCACAACCAACCATGATGTGAAGGCCGTAGAATACTTCCTAAAAGAAAAAGTGGCAAACATCCCTGCTCTTCATGCCGTTTCTGAATTTATTCACTTCGCTTGTACTTCAGAAGATATCAATAACCTTTCGCATGCATTGATGCTGAAAACCGCTCGCGAAGAAGTATTACTGCCACAATGGCGTCAAATTATTGATAAAATCAAAACAATGGCTCATGAGTACCGCAATTTGCCGTTACTATCACGTACTCACGGCCAACCTGCAACGCCTTCCACCATTGGTAAAGAGTTTGCCAACGTTGCTTATCGTTTGGAACGCCAATTCCGCCAGCTACAACAAGTTGAAATTTTAGGTAAAATCAATGGTGCAGTTGGTAACTATAATGCACATATGGTCGCTTACCCTGAAGTGAATTGGCACGAATTTAGCGAAACCTTCGTTACGTCTTTAGGCATTCAATGGAACCCATTCACCACACAAATTGAACCTCATGACTATATTGCTGAGTTATTTGATTGTGTCGCTCGTTTTAACACAATCGTGTTAGATTTCGACCGTGATATTTGGGGCTATATCGCATTAAATCACTTCAAACAAAAAACAATCGCTGGTGAAATTGGCTCTTCCACTATGCCACACAAAGTAAACCCGATTGATTTTGAAAACTCTGAAGGTAACTTAGGGTTAGCAAATGCCGTCTTAGGCCATTTAGCAAGCAAACTTCCAGTTTCTCGCTGGCAGCGTGACTTAACGGACTCGACAGTATTACGTAATCTCGGTGTCGGCTTAGGTTATGCATTGATTGCTTATCAATCAACCATGAAAGGCCTAAACAAATTAGAAGTTAATGAACAGCATTTACTGGATGAATTAGACCAAAACTGGGAAGTACTAGCTGAGCCGATTCAAACCGTAATGCGCCGTTATGGCATTGAAAAACCATATGAAAAACTCAAAGAATTGACCCGTGGCAAACGCGTTACCGCTGAAGGGATGAAACAATTCATTGATAGTTTAGAATTGCCAGAGCATGAAAAAGCACGTTTGAAAGAGATGACACCAGCTAACTACATCGGTTACGCTGTCACTTTTATTGACGAGCTAAAATAGCCTCGATAGTGTCAAATTGGGCGGCTTCTAAGTCGCCTTTTTTAATTACCATTCTGAATTCCCCGTTCTATCCCTCATGCTAAATTATCTAGAGATAAATATAGATAAACTATTTTTTAGGTTCGTTTGATTTATATTTACTTAATCCCTTGTCGTTCTTCAGAACTCTTTTTACCATAGCGTATCTAGTGCTACTATCTGATAAATTGTAGCTATCTCTTTTCAATATGAGGGTTTCCGATGCGTATTCTTATTGTCGAAGACAATGCATTACTTCGTCACCATTTAACCGTACAGCTTAAAGAGCTTGGTCATCAGGTTGACTCCGCTGAAGATGCAAAAGAAGCTGACTACTTTTTACACGAAAGTTGCCCAGATATCGCAGTAGTTGATTTGGGCTTACCTGATGAAGACGGGCTTTCCATGATAAAACGCTGGCGTGGCGAGCACGTCAATATTCCACTTTTAGTATTGACGGCTCGGGAAAGTTGGCAAGAAAAAGTACAAGCGCTAAACAGTGGTGCAGATGACTACGTGACGAAACCTTTCCAACTAGAAGAGCTGGTCGCCCGTATGCAAGCTTTAATGCGCAGAAATAGCGGTCTCGCGTCACAAGTACTCGAATTAGGCAATTTCGTTATTGACCTCTCACGTAAAGAATTTACAGTTAACGGTGAAACCGTCAAATTAACTGCTTTTGAGTACACCATCATTGAAACACTGCTTCGCAACAATGGGAAAGTGGTTAGCAAAGACTCGTTAATGCGCCAGCTTTATCCAGATGCCGAACTTAGAGAAAGTCATACTATCGATGTTTTAATGGGCCGATTACGCAAAAAAATTCAACAATTCCATAGTGATGATGTGATTGTCACTGTACGTGGCCAAGGCTATCGTTTTGATGTGAATGGCTAATATGAAGCTACGTAAATTTAAGTTCAAGCCCCTTTCGCTACGAGCGCGTTTTCTCTGTGCAACATCAGCCGTGATCTTGGCGCTCTCTTTGTCTTACGGTATCGTAGCAATTTTGGGGTATCTAATTAGTTTCGATAAAACAACTTACACCCTATTACGTAGCCAAAGTAACTTAATTTACAGCCTAGCCCAATGGCAAAATAATAAAATTGATATTCGTGTTCCACCAAATTTCACGTTAAATAACCCTACTTTGGTTATTATTTATGATGAACAAGGTCTCGTATTGTGGCGCCAACGGGATGTACCTAGCGTTGAACGGCTGATCCGTAATGATTGGCTAAAAAAAGAGGGCTTATATGAAATTGATACGGACATTCGTGAAACTCGCCAACTCCTAGACGACAACCCCGAGTTCAACACAAAATTAGACGACATGGGTAATGACGACGAACCGCTTACTCACTCCGTGTCCGTTAACCAATATGCAGCAAGCGAAAACCTGCCGCCTCTCACCATTGTCGTTGTTGATACCCTACCACAAGACTTACAAAATACCGGGTTAGTTTGGGAGTGGTTTGGTTACGTTTTACTGGCTAACTTAATTTTAGTCATCCCTTTATTATGGTTGGCCGCTTATTGGAGCCTACGGCCAATTAAATCATTAGTATCACAACTCAGTAGCCTAGAAAAAGGTGAACGGGATGCACTGGACGAGAACCCACCGTATGAGCTTCGCGGCCTAGTACGCAACCTTAATATTTTGTTAACGAATGAACGAAAGCGCTACAGTAAATATCGCACCACACTTTCTGATTTAACACACAGTTTAAAAACGCCGTTAGCTGTTTTACAGTCGACATTACGCCTGCTTCGCTCAGGCAAACAAATGAATATTGAACAAGCTGAGCCTATCATGCTTGAACAAATTGGCCGTATTTCTCAGCAGGTTGGTTATTATTTACACCGTGCGTCAACGCAGGGTGATGAAAACATGATGCTACGTGAAATTTCATCTGTTCCATCAATATTAGACAGCCTTGCAAGTGCCCTACATAAAGTTTACCAGCACAAAGGGGTTTCTATTACGGTTAATGTTTCTCCTGAAATAACCTGGCTAGGTCAACCTAATGACTTCATGGAAGTGATGGGCAATATTATGGAAAATGCGTGTAAATATTGCCTTGAATTTGTCGAGGTTAGCGCTATTACGGGAGCTGATAGCTTAACATTAATTGTTGATGATGATGGTCCTGGAGTACCTGAAAGCAAACGTAGCTTAATTTTTGTTCGAGGGCAACGTGCAGATACGCTTCGTCCAGGCCAAGGTTTAGGCTTATCCATTGCCGTGGATATTATCGACCAATATGACGGGGAGATCACAATTAGTGACAGCCCTCTTGGCGGTGCTCGTTTATCCGTCACATTTAGGCAGCAATCTATGATTGAAGATAGTTAATCTGTGATATGTGTCCGTTTGCCCCCTATTTTACAAAGCATTTCCGGTATACTATTTGTGAAGTGTTTTATGAAAAGTCGTTTAGGGTGGCTAACTTGTTTACGCCCAAGATAAACCGTCACCCCATGTTTCTCATAAAGTTTATTTAGCATCATGCCATTCTATATAGGTCATTTTTCAGTATTAAGGCCGGGTATATTGCAATAAACAGATTAGCAATATTTAGCAGCTCCAAGGGACAATAAGATGGATTACAAACTAAATCTCGACTGGCAAAGTTTTCTCGACAGTCACTGGCAAAAGCGCCCATTGCTTATTAAAAAAGGGTTTGCGAATTTTATTGATCCTATCTCACCTGACGAACTTGCCGGTTTGGCAATGGAAGATGAGGTTGATAGCCGTTTGGTTAGCCATAAAGAAGGAATTTGGCAAGTTGGTCATGGCCCATTTGAAAACTATGAGCACCTCGGTGAAGAAAATTGGTCTATTTTAGTTCAGGCTGTTGACCATTGGCATCACCCAAGCTCTGCGTTGATGAAACCATTCCGTGTGCTTTCAGACTGGCGAATGGACGATTTAATGATCTCCTACTCGGTTCCCGGTGGTGGTGTAGGCCCTCACTTAGACCAATACGATGTGTTTATTATTCAAGGTGAAGGCCGCCGACATTGGCGAGTGGGCGAAAAAATCCCAATGAAACAACACTGCCCACATCCTGACTTACTGCAAGTGCAACCCTTTGATGCCATCATTGATGAAGAGATGGAACCTGGCGATATTCTCTATATCCCACCAGGGTTTCCACATGAAGGCTACGCCATTGAACCTTCATTAAATTACTCAGTTGGCTTTCGTGCACCAAATACTCGTGAATTAATCAGTAGCTTTGCTGACCACTTAATCTCTAACGATTTAGGTAGTTACCGTTATAGTGACCCCGATTTATCATTTCGTGATAACCCCGCAGAGATCTTGCAAGGTGAACAAATTAAGCTACGTGAGATGATGGGATCACTCATTAATGACCCTGAACTATTTCGTAAATGGCTAGGTGAGTTTATCTCACAATCACGCCATGAATTAGACATTGCGCCACCTGAGCCGCCTTATGAGCAAGAAGAAATCTATGATTTACTTAAAACTCAGCAAGAAACCTTATACAAATTGAATGGTCTTAGGGCATTGCGTGTTGGCGACCAATTTTTTGTGAATGGAGAATGCTTAGAAACTGAGTGTTATGAAGCCGCTGATAGCTTATGTCGCTATGATGCTGTTAATAGCCAACTTTTAGCTGATGCCATTGATGACGTTAATTTTATCGCACTGCTTACCGCACTCGTCAATAATGGTTACTGGTATTTTGATGATTAATCGGTACCTATAATATTAAATTTGTATTTTATGAAAGGCTCATTAATTATGGGCCTTTTCTTCAAAATAATCTTATTAGTATTATATAACATCTCTCTCCTCCCCATTAATAAAAACCGCTGACTGTAATTAAAATACCTTTATTAATAACTAAATTATTTATTTTAATATGTATTTCATTCCCCGTTCATATACTCCCATTATGAGTCTTACTTACCCATAAGCACGCAAAGATAAAGGACTTTATTTGATTCGATTCTAAACTCTTTTACTTCAATATCGCCAATTTTACACAGCATTAATTGCTTCTTTTAAAGATGATAACAACATGAACATAGAAACACTTTTGGCTTTATCATTGTTTTCCTTTGTGACATCCATAACGCCAGGACCCAATAATATTATGTTACTTGCTTCAGGCATTAATTTTGGATTTAGGAAAACATTGCCGCATTCATTTGGGGTATCAATCGGTTTTCTTATTATGCTCGTTGCAGTAGGGCTAGGTGTGGGCACATTGATCCAATCATCCCCTATGGTTTATTCGATATTAAAATATTTTGGAATTATTTATTTGTTCTGGCTTGCATGGAAAACGACTATTAGCCACTCAATTGCACAGACAAATAACCAAGAAATTAAACCACTAACTTTCTTAGAAGCAGCATTATTTCAATGGATAAACCCTAAAGCATGGATGATGGCGGTCTCTGGAATGGCGATGTATACCAATACAACTGCGCCCTATTTATCAATGTTGCAGGTCGCTATCATATTTGCAGCTATCAATTGGCCATGTGTTGCTATCTGGGCTATGTTTGGAAGTAAATTAAGAGAAAGGCTAAAACAACCTAAGACATTAAAGCGATTTAACTTAGTCATGGGAGTTTTACTGGCACTTAGTGGTATTTCTGTATTATTTCAATAACAACAGTAAGAGTGCTTATTGTTATAAGCACTCTTACTTCTCAAAAATATCACGATTGCCGTGCGTGAATAGCCGTTAGCTCCGCAATACGCATGATCACACTAACAGCCTGCTCCATACCTTCTTGTGTTATAAATTCGTGTTTACTATGGAAATTATAACCACCTGTAAAAATATTTGGGCACGGTAAGCCGCGATGTGAAAGCTGAGCACCGTCGGTACCACCACGAACAGGTTGAATAACGGGCTCAATGCCACAATCAAGCATTGCTTGTTTCGCTAATTCAATAACATGTGGGTACTTCATGACCTCTTTATGCATGTTATAATAGGTATCATCAAGCGTCAGTTCGATATAACAGCTTGGATGTAGCCCTTCGCCAACTTTTTCAGCAATTCGAATGATATTTTTCTTCCTAGCTTCAAAGCCTGCTAAGTCAAAATCACGAATAATATAATTCAACTCGGCCTTTTCTACTGTCCCTTTTAACGATGTTAAATGATAAAACCCTTCATATCCTTCTGTATTTTCAGGTGTTTCATCAGGAGGTAACATCGAGTGAATACGATTCGCTAGCCCTAATGCATTGACCATCACCCCTTTGGCTGTACCTGGATGAGTGTTATTACCAACAATTTTAATCGAAACATTGGCAGCATTAAAATTTTCATACTCTAATTCACCAACACCACCACCATCGACGGTATAGGCCCACAATGCATCAAATTGTTTAAAATCGATATGGCGAGCCCCGCGTCCTATCTCTTCATCAGGAGTAAATGCAAGACAGATTTTACCATGCGGAATATTCTTTTCCTTTAAGCGTACTAATGCTGTAATGATTTCTGCAATACCCGCTTTGTCATCGGCACCGAGTAAAGTTTTACCATCGGTCATAATCAGGGTTTTGCCAATCATTTCATGGAGTACCGGAAACATCACAGGGGATAGCACTTCATCACCAATACCTAACGCAATATCCCCTCCTCGATAATTTTCGAGTATTTGTGGACTCACGTTTTTACCTGAGAAATCAGGCGCTGTGTCTAAATGTGAAATAAAACCAATCGTTGGAACATCCCAACTAACATTTGATGGCAAATAGGCCATCACGCAACCTTGGTCGCTTAGTGTTATTTTTTCAAAACCTAATTCGTTCAGCTCATTAACTAATGCACGGGCAAACTTTAACTGTCCCGCACTGCTCGGTACTGTTTTTGCGTTTAGTTTTGACTGTGTGTCGAAAGCGGTATATTCAAAAAACCGCTCTAAGAGTTTGTCCATACCCTTCCCCCTAAAATATTAATGCTCATATTATGGGAAAGATCACAGATTCAATTATTGTCTCAAATCAGCTTTCCTGTTAATGCTCACTATTTTTATGATAAATCTTTAATAAAATTTATTTTTCAGCCTATTTTTTTATTGATTAACTATTATAGTCACAATCAGCACATATAATTAATAAAGCTAATAATCAAATTATATTAATTAGTAGGTTGTTCGTTATTTGTTACCTAAAAACACTCCATTTGGTTAACTTTCACTCACCCACTACACAGATCATCAATTATTAAATTGAAATAGTGTGCTATATATGATGTCTAATTTTTTATTTATTAGCTAATTAATAAACAAAACGAAATTTTACTCGTTAATAGGAATGTTCATGTCAAAAACATGTTTAATTTATGGTGTCAGCAAAGGCTTAGGCAAGGCATTAGTCGAAGGATTTCCTGAAAAAGTAGACCATATTTATGGTGTTTCCCGCTCAAAACCTCCTTTTGAACAAACTAATTTTACGTGGATCCCTGCTGATTTAAATGACATTAATAGTGCAAATGCCATTAAGCATGTTATTCAAAATCAACCTATTCATACTTTAATTTATAACGTTGGCATATGGGAAAAACTGGCGTTTAATGAGGAGTACCAATTTGAATCGACTGATGACATAGAGTTACTCAATATGGTTCAAACCAATATAAGCGCTTGTTTATTAAACTTAAAAGCGCTTTTACCTAATTTGCGCCTAGCAAAAAACAGTAAGATTATATTGATTGGTTCCACATGGGGTTTAGATAATCATAATGGCAAGGAAGTCACCTTTTCTGCCACCAAATATGCCCTCAGAGGAATAGCTCAGTCATTAAGAGAAACTCTGCGAGAAGATAAAATAGCAATATCAGTCATAAACTTAGGTTATCTAGCAACTGAGTTCCCATTAACTGTTTCTGTCGATGAAGTCATTGAAAGAAGTGATGGGCAATTAATCCCATTACAAGATGTTGTCAATGCCGTACGCTTTATCGCCAATACCAGCAATGCAACTTGCGTCAAAGAAATTACAATGCCCGCTATGATGGATACGAATGTCTAATCTATAAGAGAAAACAATGCGTTTTCCCTTATATTGCCATATATTGAAAGCTTATTGCGTGGTATTCGTTGTCTGTAACTCAGTAATAAGCTTATTAATATATTCAACAACGACTTTGCTAGCTAAACCATAGTGTTTTTCATCGAACTCACTTTCCACTTGGCTAGGCTCTAAATTAAGTTCTACCGTATGGGCCCCATGTAATTTTGCCTCATGGACAAAACCTGCAGCAGGGTAAACATGGCCAGACGTCCCAATAGAAATAAAAATAGTCGCCGATTCAATGGATTGATAAATATAATCCATGCCAATTGGCATTTCACCAAACCAAACAATGTGAGGTCTTAGCGGTTGAGGAAATTGACAACAATGACAACGATCATCCGTGGATAAATCCCCTTTCCACTCCAATACTTGATTTGACCAATTACAGCGAACTTTTAATAGCTCTCCATGCATATGGATAACCCGCTGACTCCCCGCTCTTTCATGCAAATTATCTATATTTTGCGTAATTAACAAAAAGCGGTCACCAAAAAGTTCTTCAAGCTGTGCAAGTGCATAGTGAGCAGCATTAGGCTTAATATTTTCTTGCTGTAACTGCCGACGCCGCTCATTATAAAAACGTTGTACTAATTCAGGATCACGCTCGAAACCTTCAGGAGTAGCGACATCTTCAACGCGATGCTCCTCCCATAACCCATCCGCAGAACGGAATGTTTGGATCCCAGATTCAGCTGAAATTCCAGCCCCCGTCAAAACGACGATATTGACATTTTTCATGTTATCCAATCTATTATCTATATAAAAAGACCGGTTACGAAGTCGCTGGCGGCGTATACATTTATTCTTACGAGCTTTTTTTAACCTATAACGAAATCGCAACATCAAAGCTTCCTTTCATCCATATAACCAATAAATTTATACCGTATTAAATATTAATTGTTTTCTATCATGTCATTACGACATGAATTTATAAACCTTGATTGTTTGAAATTATTTAAAACAATCAAGCTCAAGTGTGTATTTTATTGGCATATTAACCATTTCCTTACCATAACTGATGACATTATCTAAATGTTAACATACTAAAACGCATCATCATGCTGAATGCAAATAAAAATATCGAAGGTATCGATTTTGTCACTTTTTGTTCATGAAAATGACATCATATCTTCATAAATACGCCATAAAACCGACACAATGGGAAAACAATAAAAAAACCTTTCTCGTTCACTCTGAGTGCAGTTAAAATACGCCTCGCAGATTTTACTGTGTTATTAACTCACCACTACAAGGGATTTCATGGAAAAGTTTTTTGAAAGAGCGATGTATGCTTCACGTTGGATTTTAGCGCCTATCTATTTTGGGCTTTCACTGACACTATTGGCTTTAACCATTAAGTTCTTTCAAGAGCTGTACCATATTTTGCCAAATATCTTTTCAATTCCTGAAGCGGACTTAATTTTGACGCTATTATCATTGATTGATATGGCATTAGTCGGTGGGTTATTGGTGATGGTGATGTTTTCAGGTTATGAGAACTTTGTTTCCCAAATGGATATTCCTGACAGCAGCGAAAAACTCGGCTGGCTTGGAAAAATGGACGCTTCATCATTAAAAAATAAAGTCGCGGCTTCCATTGTTGCAATTTCCTCAATTCACTTGTTAAAAATCTTCATGGACTTAAAAGGTGTCTCAAATGACAAACTAATGTGGTATGTCATTATCCATTTAACCTTTGTATTGTCTGCATTCGTTATGGGTTATCTAGATAAAATGACAAAAAAATAAACAGTAAAATTTATTTTCAAAGTGCCTAATCTCCACAGATAGGCACTTATCTGTTGGCTAATCTTATCTTTATTCCCCTCTTCATTTTCCGCGTTGTGTTACCATCACTGTCCTGAATACCAGTAGCAAGGATACTCAACATGAGCCAACATTTTGTCGGCAAATATGAAGCTGAGATTAAATTTCAATTACCAGACCCTGACACTTTTTTGTATAAAATAAGAGCCGACTTAGCTGAACCCTTTACGGAAAATAATACAGAAACAGATTATTTCTATGAAAACCCGCATTTACCACTGGCCGACAATAACGTCAGCATGTATGTACGTGAAATGGTGCCATCAGGCATAAAATTATGGATAGTTAAAGGCCCTGGGGTTTCTGAATGCAAAGCCATTAATATTGATGACTGCCGCCATGTACAAAACATGTTGACGACACTGGGATACCATTGCTACTTAACCACGACAAAGGTAAGAAGTATTTATTTTCTGAATGACATACACATTACAATTGACCATCTTAGTGGGATCGGTTGGTTTGCTGAGTTTGCCATCATGACTGATGAGCAAGATTTACTTGATAGTTTATATAAAAGGTTGATGGCGACGGCCAAAAAGTATGGATTTACAGAAGAAATGGTCGAAACTCGCAGCTATAGACACATGTTTTTAACTGCACAGTCATCAAATAAAGAGCCAATAAATTTTTAGCGCCATCCCCTAAAAATAATTAGCTCTTTACCCCTAATAACTATTGGCCGCTCAGGATCCGTGCTGGGTCTAACTTACTCGCTCGGCGAGCCGGATACCAGCTGGCTAGCAGGCTTAATATAATGGTTGTAATTAAAACATAAACCACATCCATAACATGCAATTCAGAAGGTAAAAAATCAATAAAATAGACATCGCCGGATAAAATTGGATGGCCAACAATAGCCTCTATGACCTTGATCATTGACGTTAAATTTAATGATATGGCGACCCCAAGTACTGCGCCAATCAAAGAACCAACAAGGCCACCCAACAAACCATACCATAAGAAAATAGCGCGGATTTGCCTATCTTTTGCCCCTAAGGTTCGCAATACAGCGATATCACTACTTTTATCTTTAACGGCCATAACAAGCGTAGAAACAATATTAAAACAGGCAACACCGATGACTAAGATCATAGCTAAGTACATGATACTTCTAACCATTTGAATATCATTGTACATGTAGCCATAATCACCAATCCAACTTTTTACAACAACATGATGCATAGTTTTCAAACCTGCATCATAAACGACTTGATCGGCAATAAATGGGTCTGTGGCTTTGATTTCAAACCCTGTCACACCATCCCCATAGTCGAGGTATTCCTGTGCATCGGCGAGTGGAACAAGAGCCAATTGGTGATCTAGCAGGCCACTAAGTTTAAAAACCCCTGTCACCTGCACACGAATACGCTTAGGTTGCTGAATTTTTAAGCTAGCATCCGTATTTGGGATCATGATTGTCACCCAATCCCCAACCTTCACATTCAATGCATCAGCCACACCTTGGCCTAAAATAATCGATTGTTTACCCGCTTCAAAATGCTGCCAAGCGTCATTGAGAATAAACTGTGGTAATGCGCTGACTTGTGGCTGAGTCTCTCGTGAAACTCCCATCACTTGGATTGCTTTTAAATTTGCGCCACGCTCAAGCAACCCAGTAAAATTGATGTAAGGGCTAACGCCTTCTACACCCGGTGTTTTCCGAATAACTTGCTCAGCAAATTCCAAATCTTTATAAGGAGGTTTAACTGCATATATTTGCCCATGGGGAACGACAGATAATACACGGTTATTTAATTCACGCTCAAAGCCGTTCATCGCGCTCAAACCGATAATGAGCACCGCAACCCCGAGAACAATACCCAACGTTGAAACTATCGAGACTAACGAGACCATCCCAGTTCGACGTCGGCCACGGCTGAAACGTAGCGCCGTGAGTAGTGAAAGAGGCAATTTAGACATTACCGAGCCCCCAAGGTAATTTCCTGCTGCAAATGCCCATCACGCATTTCCAATTGGCGAGATAACCGGCGAGCCAGTGTCATATCATGAGTGACCACTAAAAATGCGGTCCGCTGTGTTCGGTTTAATTCCCCCAGCAATTCAAAAATGGCGTCTGCATTACGTAAATCCAGATTACCTGTCGGCTCATCGGCTAAAACCAATGCTGGCTCATTCACTAACGCCCTTGCAATAGCAACACGCTGACGCTCTCCCCCTGATAATTCAGAAGGACGATGCCCTGCCCGATGTGCTAGCCCGACGGCTTCTAGCATTTCGGTCGCTTTCGAAAATGCTGTTTCTTTCGCAACCTTGCCAATTAATAAAGGCATCGCCACATTCTCTAGGGCGGTAAAATCCGGTAAAAGATGATGAAATTGGTAAATAAAACCTAAATCTTTATTACGAATAGCCGCACGTTCATCTGAGGATAATTGATTAATATGCTGCCCACGAAAAATGACATTCCCTTCTGATGGGGTATCTAGGCCACCCAGTAAATGTAATAAGGTACTTTTACCTGAACCAGAACTTCCCACAATGGCCATCATTTCCCCAAGCCCCATGGAGAAACTGACATTTTTCAACACTTGCGTCGACAATGTCCCTTCTTGATATGTTTTACTTAAATTTTCACAGACCAGAAGTGGTTGTTTATTCATAACGTAAAGCCTCAGCAGGTTGAACCGCTGCTGCACGCCAAGAAGGATAAAGCGTTGCCAGCAGAGAAATCAGCATTGCACTCAGTGCAATAATTAAAATACCAGAGTAATCAAGCACAATAGGTAAAGAGACACCTTTGGGTAATAAACCAATCAGCGGCATAATGATATTCAGTTGACTAGACAGTATTGTGCCTAATATTGTGCCGATGAGTGAGCCAATCACCCCCGCCCCTGCACCTTGGATCATAAATATCATTAAAATACGCCAACGTTTGAGACCAAGGGTTTTTAAAATAGCCACTTCACCTTGCTTTTCCATCACTAACAATGATAGCGAGGTAATAATGTTAAATGCCGCCACTGCGATAATTAAGCTGAGCAATAAGCCCATCATATTTTTTTCCATGCGAACGGCTTGGAAAAACTCCCCTTTACGCTCTCGCCAATCTTTCCACACTAAGCCGTCTGGTAACGTTTGCTGACTCAGAACGTCAACCTTTAAAGGTTCATCCAAATACAAACGCCACCCAGTAATGTGCCCTGTTGGATAACGTAGCATACGTGCAGCATCTTGCTGTGCGACAACCAATTCGCTCGTATCCGCTTCCCCATTCGTTTGGAAAATACCTGCAACGGTAAATAAACGCTGACTTGGAATACGCCCCATCGGTGTTAACTGACTCACCCCAGGAATAATTAAGCGAACTTCATCACCACGTTTTACGCCAAGCGTTTCAGCCAGTTTGTTTCCCAGAAAAACATTATAACTGCCTTCTTTAAGGTCACTACGTTGCCCAACAACCAGTTTATCCAATAACAGCGAAGGTTCTTCGGGTTCAATCCCCCCCATGACACCAACGCCAACATTGGTTCGGCTTTGTAGTACCACATCAGATTGCACAATAGGTGCGACATGGCTAACACCGTTTAAATGCTGTAGATCGGTTATTGGATATTTTGCTGGGTCTATGTTTCCAGAGGCAGAGGTTAAAATTGCCTGCGGCATATAAGCAAGTATGCTATCTTGTAAAGATCGCTCGAACCCATTCATCACTGAAGTGACGGTTATCAATGCCGTCACCCCCAGTGTGATGCCAATAGCAGATAAACTGGAAACGAAACGCCCAAATTTATCTGCAGCGCGCCCACGTAAATAACGTAGGCCTATAAATAATGAGACAGATTGGTGCATGAAATCTATGATGCCCCTGTTGCCAAAGCGAAGTGTTCAGCGATAATAAAGGGTACGATTGATGAATGGAACCACTCGATGGTTTTTTTTCTGCTTTGGATGCCTTTTTGTCTGACTTTCAGACGAATTACGGGTTAAAACTGATTGTTTTGTTCCGAATTTTGTAGTTTAACTATTCATTGATTAACTTAACTATTTTTCGTACAAAATTTGGCTATGTTTGTGCTAACTCTTGTTTAACCGCTTACTAATCGCTGTGAGATACCGAAGATTTCTATGTTGTCAAAATTTCGTTATGAACTCCCTAGTCGTAGTGGCGATGTTCGCCATTTAGGTTGCCTTATCGGGGCGGCTGGTGCACTTGAATGTGGAGAAATAATACAACGTCATCAAGGGCCTGTTATCATCGTGACACGTGACATGCAAAATGCATTACGTTTAAAAGATGAAATTCAACAGTTTACACAACACCCTATAGAGACACTTTCTGATTGGGAAACATTGCCATATGACAATTTCTCCCCCCACCAGGAAATTATTTCTCATCGTTTATCGACCTTGTACCGCTTGTCCAGTTTACAAAAAGGCGCGTTAATTCTTCCCGTCAATACACTGATGCAAAAAGTCTGCCCTGCTGACTTTTTAACCAGTCATGCCTTGGTGATGGCAAAAGGTGATAAACTTTCCCGTGATAACTTACGCAATGAGCTCGATAACGCGGGTTACCGTCATGTAGAACAAGTTTTAGAACATGGCGAATATGCAACACGCGGAGCGCTGCTCGATTTATTTCCAATGGGAAGTTCATTACCGTTTCGTATTGATTTCTTTGATGATGAAATTGATAGCTTGCGAACTTTTGACGTTGACTCGCAAAGAACCCTCGAGGAAGTCGAGCAAATTAATTTACTCCCAGCGCATGAGTTCCCGACCGATAAAGACGCGATTGAACGTTTCCGCAGCCAATGGCGCGAGCGTTTTGAAGTTCGCCGTGACCCAGAACATATTTACCAACAAGTCAGTAAAAACACCTTACCAACGGGGATAGAGTATTGGCAGCCTTTATTCTTTGCACAGCCTCTGCCCTCTTTATTTGAATATTTACCGCCATCAAGCTTAATTGTTTCGCAAAGCTTACAAGAGGCCGCTGAACGCTTTCAGGTTGACACCCAGCAGCGGTATGAAAGCCGCGGTGTCGACCCAATGCGCCCATTGCTCCCGCCATCTGAACTCTGGCTAACCGTTGAACAACTTAATCAATCGTTAAAAAACTGGCCACGTATTCAGTTATCTCCCGAGTCTCTGCCCAAAAAAGCGGCAAATACCAATTTAGATTATCTGCCATTGCCTGATATCAGCACACAAGGGCAAAGCAAAACGCCACTCGAAAAATTGCGGCAGTTTACTGAACAGTTCGATGGAACTATCGTCTTTTCTGTCGAAAGCGAAGGCCGACGTGAAACCGTTACCGAACTATTAGCTCGTTTAAAAATTCGCCCTGAAATTATTCAAAGCTATACTAGCCCTGCGGACAACCGGTTTGCCATCACCATTGGGGCCGCTGAACATGGCTTTATTCAGTCTGATATCCATAAAGCACTAATTTGTGAAAGCGATTTACTTGGAGAGCGTGTTGTTCGCCGTCGGTCAGACAATCGCCGCGCCATTAATACCGATACCCTCATTCGTAATTTAGCTGAGTTACGCACTGGGCAACCTGTTGTGCATATTGAGCATGGTGTGGGTCGTTACCAAGGGCTCATTACCTTAGAAGCGGGCGGAATTAAAGCTGAATATTTAATTTTAACCTATGCGGGTAATGATAAACTGTATGTTCCTGTTTCTTCACTCCATTTAATTAGTCGTTATGCCGGTGGTGCGGATGAAAATGCCCCATTGCATAAATTAGGCAGTGATAGCTGGGGACGCGCACGTCAGAAAGCCGCAGAAAAAGTACGTGATGTTGCGGCCGAACTTCTTGATATCTATGCACAACGAGCCGCTAAGGCTGGCTTTGCATTTAAGCATGATAAACAGCAATACCAAGAGTTTTGTCAAGGTTTTCCATTCGAAACAACACCTGACCAAGAAGCCGCCATCAATGCTGTTCTCAGTGACATGTGCCAGCCATTAGCGATGGATCGTCTCGTTTGTGGCGATGTGGGCTTTGGTAAAACCGAAGTGGCAATGCGAGCCGCATTCCTTGCGATTAATAATAACAAGCAAGTTGCCGTGTTAGTCCCCACGACACTACTTGCACAGCAGCACTATGATAACTTTAAAGATAGGTTTGCTAACTGGCCTGTTCGCATCGAAATGTTGTCACGCTTTAAAACAGCGAAAGAGCAACAACAAATTATTACCCAGACCGCTGAAGGCAAAGTGGATATTCTGATTGGTACCCACAAGTTGCTACAAAGTGACTTGGTATGGAAAGATTTAGGCTTACTTGTCGTCGATGAAGAGCACCGCTTTGGTGTCCGTCATAAAGAACGGATCAAAGCCATGCGTGCAGACGTTGATATCTTAACACTCACTGCCACACCTATCCCTCGTACGCTCAATATGGCCATGAGTGGTATGCGTGATTTATCTATCATCGCCACACCACCCGCGCGCCGCTTGGCCGTAAAAACCTTTGTACGCCAATATGATGACTTAGTTGTCCGTGAAGCAATTTTACGTGAAACCTTGCGTGGTGGCCAAGTTTATTACCTTTACAATGATGTTGAAAATATTGAAAAAGCAAAAGCACGCCTTGAAGAGTTAGTCCCTGAAGCGCGTTTTGTTGTTGGCCATGGTCAAATGCGTGAGCGTGAATTAGAACGCGTAATGACAGATTTCCATCATCAACGTTTTAATGTATTGATATGCACAACAATTATTGAAACGGGTATTGATATACCGACGGCTAATACCATTATTATTGAACGTGCTGACCATTTCGGGTTAGCGCAACTCCATCAACTACGTGGCCGAGTGGGTCGTTCTCACCATCAAGCCTATGCATACTTGCTCACCCCGCATCCAAAAGCCATGACCACCGATGCACATAAACGCCTTGAAGCCATTTCTTCACTGGAAGATTTAGGTGCTGGGTTTGCTTTGGCAACTCATGATTTAGAAATTCGTGGCGCTGGCGAATTACTCGGTGAAGATCAAAGTGGGCAAATGACCACAATTGGTTTTACCCTCTATATGGAGCTTTTAGAAAGTGCTGTTGATGCGCTAAAAGAAGGTCGTGAGCCTTCACTAGAAGATTTAACTAGCCAACAAACAGAGGTTGAGTTACGTATGCCTGTTCTGTTGCCTGACGACTATATTCACGATGTGAATATTCGCTTATCTTTCTATAAGCGAATAGCTAGTGCAAAAGACAGCCAAGAACTCGACGACTTACGTACAGAGCTAATCGATCGTTTTGGTAGCTTACCTGATGCAGGTAAATTCTTATTAACGAATGCAGCTATTCGATTACAAGCTCAAGCCCTTGGTATTAAACGGATTGAAGCCCATGAAAACGGTGGGTTTATTGAGTTTAGTGATAAAAATAAAGTCGACCCAAGTTTCTTAATAAGCTTATTACAAAACCAGCCACAAACTTATCGGTTAGATGGCCCTGTTCGACTAAAATTTTTCCATGATTTAACCGAAAGAGTCTATCGATTAGAGTTTATTAAGCAATTACTCACTGGGTTTGAAGAACATCAAATCATCTAGATTTAACACTGTAAAATGATAAAGGCGACACTCATGTCGCCTTTATCATTATAATATTTATATAAAAAGGTTATTCCATAAAGCCAAATGTATTTTTGTTCGGTTGCAATTCTAAGACGACTGATGCGTTTCTTGTGACTGGTAATTCATTTTGCTGTAGACAATAAAATGGTAATAATCCTTTTATATCACTGCGAATGGTTTCACATACTGAATTAGATGATGTTAGCACTAAGCGCCCTTTATCATCTAAAGGAATAAACATTGATGGTTCATAGGATGTTCTAACTTTCCCAATGGTTTTACCAATTTGGTACACGACATCATATCCAACAACAACTAATTCCATTTTTTGTGTCTTAACACAAGTTTGATTTTGCATATCAAACAGAGATGGAAAGCCTTTCCCTTGTAGCGCTTCAATCATGAAAATCATTTTGCATTCGCTTTGCGCAGGATGAAAACGAGAAAGAGACTGTTGGTTAAAAGAGCCTAAAACCCCTGTTACTGTACAATTTTCATACTCAACAAGGCGATTGGATTGAATTGGTTCAACAGACAAAACCGTAGCCAATTTAGTTTCGGGGCCTCGGTTGAATAAAGTCACGAGCAAGACAATAAGGAGTGCCACTACAGTTGCTAATAACAACTTAAATTTTAGCTTCATCGTGTTAACCCTTATTAAAATATGCTGTATCTATTGTAACCACTACTCAGAATAATTCGATAATTACGTACTAATCGTATTGTTTTTTAGAATTATCTTAAGTCATCATCAAAAAACGGTTTATTATAACTGTTTTAGAAAGTAGAAACTTTACTATTAGTGTACTTTCTTACATCCATTTAATTAAGTCCATTTAATCATTAATAATCAAGTAGATACAAATAAAACTAATTCATTTTTAACTTTTCGTTATATAAACAAATTTATACCTTAATTATTTACACTTAAGGTATTCAATATTCTAATCACTCATTCAATATTAATTACTCGGTTTATGTTTCATTTGGATATAATATATGCATAAGTGATAATGACAATATAATCGATATTTAATATATTACTTTTGATCTAAATAGTTTTTCTAAGCAATATTTAATACAGATAAGTCTTGACAGATTAAGTTAATATATTTTATTAAAAGAGTATTTATCATTATAAATATAAAAAATAATGCACCTGTTATACGAATATATAGGTGCATGTCGATAATAAAACCAGATTAAACAAGTGGTTATTAGCAGATTAGTGCAATTTCAACTTCGGTCGAATAATTCTGTTAATACTGCCAACAAGCATCATTAGCCCAGTTTTAATATAACCGTGCAATGCGATTTGGTGCATACGGTATAAAGAAATGTACACAAAACGCGCAATGCGCCCTTCTACCATCATATCCCCACGCATTAAGTTGCCCATCAAGCTACCAACAGTACTGAAGCGCGAGAGTGAAACTAATGAGCCATGGTCTTTATAAACATATTCTTTTAAAGGTTTATCTTTCATTAACGCGACAATATTGTCATAACATAGACTAGCCATTTGATGGGCTGACTGAGCCCTTGGCGGTACGAAGCCCCCTTCTGGCTTAGCGCAAGACGCACAATCGCCAATGGCAAAAATCATATCATCACGAGATGTTTGTAACGTTGGTTTTACCACCAATTGGTTGATACGATTTGTTTCTAACCCAGCGATATCTTTCATGAAATCAGGTGCTTTGATCCCAGCAGCCCAAACCATGAGATCCGCATGAATTTTACCATCCTCTTTCGTATTCAAACCATCTGCATCAGCGCTGGTTACCATGGTTTTCGTCAATACATTCACACCTAACTTATTAAGTTCTTGATGAGCTGCACTTGAAATTCGAGGGGGTAAAGCCGGCAGAATACGTTCCCCTGCTTCGACTAATGTGACATTCAATGCATCAGTATCTAACCCTTTGAAACCATAACTGGTCAGTTGCTCAACTGCGTTATAGAGTTCTGCTGATAACTCAACTCCCGTTGCACCGCCACCAACAATAGCAATATTAACGCTCTCTTCTGCGTTATCACGGACTGAATAACGTAAAAACAGATTTAGCATTTCATCGTGAAAACGGTGCGCTTGGTGTGGGTTATCTAAGAAAATACAGTGTTCTTTAACTCCAGGAGTACCGAAATCATTCGAAGTACTGCCTAATGCCATCACTAAAATATCGTACTCTAATTCACGCAAAGGGACTAATAATTCGCCATGCTTATCATAAAGTTCACCGAGAACCACTTTTTTATTTTCACGGTCAATATTGGTAAGCGAGCCTAATTGGAAATTAAACGCATTATGGCGGGCATGGGCCAAATAGCTTATCGCATCGACGCCATCATCTAACGAGCCTGTCGCAACTTCATGTAACAACGGTTTCCATAAATGACTAGGGTTGCGATCAACCAAGGTAATTTGTGCGCGTTTCTTACGGCCTAGCTTGCGGCCTAAACGTGTTGCCAGTTCTAATCCACCAGCACCACCGCCTACAACGATGATTTTGGGTTGAGATAAGGTCATAAATCCCTCGAAACAAAATATATTAATGTTATTTAAGGTTTCTCATTTAGAAAAACCTTATATAACAATAATTAGCCACAGTTCCTTTCATTCCAATTAGAATATCATGAGTGGTCTATTGGTAATACCAAATATTGATTCATATCAATTTAGTTGATTATTATGACTACGATCACATTCGTCAAATCATTTTTTCTCCAGAACGAATCGAGTCAGCTTTTTAGCATTTATATCAATCAATTGTTTAAATCCGCAAACAGTGTAATGATAATGAGAATTATTATTCTATCATTCTTTAATTTGTGACGCACAATCAATTACCCCCCAATCACTTTCAATATGAACCTAAATAGAGCGCAAAAAAAAACTCTAAGGATGATAAACACCCTCAGAGTTTTTTATGAAACATTAAATTTTATTATTTAATTTTCTTGATACGCACATCAGTTGGAACTGAAACTGGTGAGTTATCTTTAAAGTATTGCATTAACGCTTCGTTATCTGGCAGGCTATAAACACGGTCTTTACCTTGATTGAAAGCAGAGAAACGGCTACCACCTGTTGCTAAGAATTCATTCGCAGCAACACGATAGCTTTTGTTCATGTCTAGCGGCTTACCATTTAATTTCATTGATTTTTGAATGACTTTGTCACCCACTGGGCGGCTGTCATCCCACTCGTAATAAAAACCTTTAGAAACAGGCATGACCTGTGGACGAGCACGATCCCATTGCTGTTCAAGCGCTTGCTTAATTTGCGCACCTGTTAGCGACTGTGTGACAACCACGTTAGAGAATGGTTGGACAGTGAAAATATCACCATACGTCAATTCACCTGCTTTCATGTCAGCACGAATACCGCCACTGTTCATAAATGCAATTTGAGCACCGCCCGCTTCTTTGCTAGAGGCCGCATATAATTGACCATCAGCAATAATCTTACCTAAAGTTGAATCACCCGCAGGGAGTAATTTTTTATCCACATTGGCCGTTAAAGACCCCATCACTTGTTGCGAAATAGGTAACGCAATTTTTTCGTATTTTTGTACGAACGTGGTTAACTCAGGGTTCTTCTCATAGCGACTCGTTTCAACAGGGATATTTTTTGCATTGATGCTAACGATATCTTTCGTGTTTTTATCAATCTCAATGTTTAATTGAGACAATAAAGTCCCATTAGATTGGGCAGAAATGACGGTCATCCCATTGATTTCGCAATTATAAGCTTGGTGTGTATGACCGCTAATAACAAAGTCTACATTCGCATCTAATTGTTTGACGATATCGACAATTGGGCCTTTGATATTATCACAACGGTTAATATCTTTAACTTTGGTATCAACTTGTTGTGTTGCGCCTTCATGGATCAGAACACCGATACTGTTAATACCTTGTGATTTTAATAATTTCACTTGGTTATTAATAGTTTCAACTTCATTTTTGAATTCTAAACCTGCGGTTCCACTTGGAGTTACGATAGCCGGCGTACCTTCTAACGTTAAACCAATAAATGCCATTGGAACACCATCAAACTCTTTAATAAAGTAAGATGGGAACAGTGTTTCACCTGTTTCTTTAACAATAACGTTGGCAGCTAAGTAGTTAAAGTCAGCCCCTGCAAAGGAATCTTTACCCACACAACCAGCCGTTGGGTGACAGCCACCATTTTGCTTTCTCAGCAGCTCTTCTTTACCTTTGTCGAACTCATGGTTACCCACTGCACTGGTTTCCATACCAATCGCACTTAGCGCTTCAATAGTGGGTTCATCGTAGAACATTGATGACAATAGCGGACTTGCTCCGACTAAGTCACCTGCGCCCACAACGATGGTTTTATCGTTTTGCGCTCTTAATTGATTAACTAGCGTCGCAATTGACTCAATGCCACCTAGTTTACCATCGCCCGGTGCTTGTAAAGCCCCATGAAAATCATTTATACCAATGACTTGTACTTTTACTGTATCCGTATTTTTGGAAGCACAACCCGCCAAAAGTGCACCGGAAATGAGCAGTGTGAGTAATCCAATTTTATGTTTCATTTATCTTACCTTTTTTAATCCTTTTCAACTATCGACTACATTTTGAAACGATAAGTTGTTGTCATTGAACCAGATAACGAGTGTGCGCGACGTGAGTGGCCATCATATAATTTTGGCGTCGTGTAATCGTTTTCCTGACGATGGTGCCAGCCCAGACCACCACTTAACGAAACAGAAAGATTTTCAGTTGGTTTCCAATAACTAAATAGACCAAATTGACCTTGTTTTAATCTTTCACCTTCATATTTAAATTCTGAATAGTTAGTACGTGCGCCAACAGAAAGCTCTTTACTAATACGATACTCTGCGGCCATAGCGACCATGGTTTCACCATCACGTACGTAGTCGATATCTGCATAAGCTGGGGAGTTAAAGCGACCACGGGTGTTACCAATTGGGTTACGCGCAAACTGGCCGACACCATTTGCTTTTTTCGCTTGGGTATAAGTTAAACCTGTGCTTAACGTCCAAGGCGACTCAGGAATACGCCATTCTGCCGTTCCTGCATAGTGCCACGCACGTTTGTCAAAATTACGCTTCCCTTTTTGTTTATCGGTTTCAGTACGTTTACCATCACTACCGTATTCATGGTTATAGATTTGTGTACCAAGTGTCACATCTGAAGTCAGCTTATATTTTGCTTCTAAGCCTTGTTGACGGAATAAATCATCCGCTTGCCCATAGAAATAATGCACTTTCAATGGCTTAGTATTGTAGTTAATTCCACCGGTGATGACATGATTGACATTGTGTCGAACGCCATTTGCATCAGTAAAATACATAGCATCAATGTTTGGACTATCACGACGCATGACTTTCTTATCGAGATATAATAAATCCAAACTCCAGTCACTGATCGCAGTATTAGTGTAGTAACCGCTATAACTGTTCAATGATAAACGCTGTGAATTCGTGAAAATACCCGTATTTTTCAGCGTAAACCAACCTGCTTTCGCATTAAATTTTACTGGTTCAAGGTCCAGTTTTACTTTTGCATAACGTTGACCAATTTTGTTATACCCTTTCGCATGGCCATCATCGTTATATAAAATTGCACGGGAGGCGAAGTCTTTACTTGCCCCCAGTTTGATACCGCCGTAATAAGAGGCATCAAAACCAATGACATCCGCGAAATAACCTGATTTGAAATCTGCTTGGAAGTTTTGACCCCAAGCATTTGCGACTTGTTTTCTATAACGGTTTTCGTTTTTATCAAAACGGTTTTCTGTTTTTAAGTATTTCCACATGTTACGGGTTGACAGCTCTAGCTCCGAATCCGCAATGAATGAGTTTTCCTTGATAGAATCTTCCCAGTTGCTGGCATTTGCCATTGCTACCGCTAAATAGCAAGGAGAAAGCATTAATAACGCAATATTTTTAACTTTCATTGGAATAAACCTAGTTAATGATTATTTGAATTAATTTTATGCTGTGCCATGTTTCCATGAACAACAAAACACCATTTTTTATTTTTAGCTTAATAAAACAATTTCACTTAAAGACAAACGGACACATCCATTTCAAACACATAAGTCATTTTAAATATAAAATTCAATACAGTATTTCCCTGTATTTGTGTTTACTTATTACTATGAATAGAAATATTCCTTATAGGAATTCCAAAGTACATTATTGAATCAATAGCGATAAATACTCATATTTGGTGTTTGTTTGGCTTAAACCTCACATTACGGTACTGTATTTACCGACACCGCATTAATTCATTAAGAAAAAATTTCACTCTATTTTTTATGACAAAGTGTTCCCCTGAGAAATAATCATCTCAAATAAATTTGAATATTTAACTTAAAGTGCAACCATTAAATTGCTGTTTTTTTTAACTGATTACTTATCGCTCTAAATTGTCATAAATCTTTCATAATATGAATGCTATCGTAATTTTATGTCAATTAAAACGATCGCTGTCACAACGCGTTACATCAGTTGCATTAAACTACCTACCAACAGTGATCGCAGTCACACTTCATTTTAGGGGAATTTAAGGTATAAACCTTTATTTTGGATAGGGTTTCAGAATCAATTCATTTATAACCAGTTAAAACATAAATTTAAATGGATATCTGTAAACTGCTTTCTTTATAGATATAAAGAGTAATGAATAAAATATAACCTAATAAAAATTTTCACATGAATACATACTGTTTGTAGATATATATTCAATCCACAATTATTCTATATAGCACATCACAAGAGAAAGTACATTTCCCTACAGGCCAATTGCGATCAAGTAAATCTCGGATAAATGATAAGTATTATTTAGCTATCAAACGTTGTTTTACTTATCTTGTTTTTCATTTATTTAAATTTTCTTTAACTTTTGAAAGTAACCTATTTCATTATTAAATGGCTCAAAGTCATATTGAACACTTTTAATCGCATAAAAAGCAAGCTGTAATGCAAATTATTAGTTAATCATTTCATATAAACTAAAAATATAAATACCAACAAGTCAAACTATCAACAATTTCACTTTTTTATTTCAAACAATGAACCTTAAAATGATTAAATCAATAAAATACTCTCTAATTATTTTAGAGAGCAAAATAAATATTGATTGATTTTTATCTAATACGATTAGATATATTATTGTGATTAACTGTGCAATTATTGATAACGTTACGGGTAACTTTTAATATGAGCAATGATATCACCATCTTCTTTATACAAAATAGTGTCCCTTTGCTATGCGTATTTATGCAAAAAAGCCAGTAAATAAAATACTGGCTTTTAGATATACTAAATGTAATCGAAATTATTAGCGGTGTTCTTGCCAACGCTCATGTAAATCAACCAGTTGCCGATGACTTTCTTTCCAACGCTCAACGGCTTGTAGTTCTGTCAAACTGTATTGTCGACCACTATGATATAGTTTAGAGGCTTGGCTATCATATTGCTTCGGTAAGTTATCTAAAACACTGACGGCACCTTCACGATTATTACAGACTAAAATCATGTCACACCCCGCATTCAGTGAGGCCTGTGCTCTCTCAGGGTAACTCCCCATCACTGCCGCGCCTTCCATAGACAAATCATCAGAAAAGATGACCCCCTGGAAACCAAGCTGCTCACGCAATACCGATTTTAACCAAAATGGTGAACCGCTCGCGGGACGATCATCCGCTTGGGTATAAATAACATGGGCAGGCATAACCGCATCGAGTAACTCTCGTTGGATAAAGTCTTTAAAAATTAACATATCTTTACCACGGATCTTCTCCAACGTGCGATCATCCCGTGGCGTTTCTTTATGCGAGTCGGCTTTCACTGCACCATGACCAGGAAAGTGTTTCCCTGTCGTTTTCATACCCGCACTGCGCATACCTTTAATGAAACGCTCCGCCATAACCATCGCAATCTCTGGGTCTTCATGGAATGAGCGTTCACCTATCGCAATACTTTGATGACCAAGATCCAAAACAGGTGCAAAGCTAATATCAATATCCATGGCTATCATCTCTGATGCCATTAACCAGCCAGCCTCTTCAGCAAGCTTAGCACCATCCATTTCACTATTGAGTGCAGCAAATGCCTGAGCAGAAGGCAATGCGGTGAAACCATCACGAAAACGTTGTACTCGACCGCCTTCTTGGTCAACCGCTATCAGTAACCGGTGTCTTGATGCATCACGAATTTGGCGAACAAGTTCTCGTAATTGTGCTGCGTCATGAAAGTTACGGGTAAATAATATTAACCCTCCCACGGATGGGTGAGCTAATATTTCGCGCTCTTCGTTGTCCAATTCATAACCCTGAACATCTAGCATTATAGGACCCATAACATGCCTCACTTATTAAACTAATTAACTTAATCCGATACTGTTTTCTGATAGCCCTTGGCCATCAACCTAATAAACCAAAATATTGTCGTAATGACTGTGAGTGTAACAAAAAGTCAGATGACTGGCTTTCATGCCACTGCACTTCATACCACATTAATGTCATATATTTTACCCAAGGTGCCCACAATTGACAGCTTTCAGCCAATTGCTGTTTGTCTCGATAAGCACCGTGAATGTCACAATATTGCGTCAAGAAAAAACCTCGCTGAATATCACTCAGACCATTAAATTGAAAATAGGTTTCTAAAGAGAACGCGATATCTGTATTTGCCGCATATTCCCAATCCAATAACAGTAATCGCCCTGTTGGTGTGCAAACAATATTTTTAGCATGAATATCCATATGGGCAGGGGCAAGTTTTAGCGTTTTAGGAAAACCAGCAGAGGTGAAATGATGATGTAATTTTTTCCAACGAGGTGATAACCGTTTTTTATCGATTAAATAGCCATAATGCGATATTTCATCACGGAGTTGTAAGTGATACCCCAACAGTGGTGCGCGATGTAATTGTGTGACTATATTCGCAAGTTCGCACTGAAAACTAGACTGCAAAAAAACATGATTATCAGGGTGTTGCCCTTCACACCACCCTAATAATAACCATTGTGAATTTCGACCAATCACTTTCGGTGTAAAGGAAAAAGCACGTAATTGCTGTAATATCCGCGCTTCTTTCTTTCGGTTAACATACAACGCGGTTTGTGCATTTCCATCAGCACGTGCGATAAGCTTTACTTGGCTGCCAGGCAAAGAACATTGCAGCAAATAACTTCCTCCTGACAGCCCTGCTAGCGGGGACATTTCCCAATCTCGTACCGAGATTGTAGGAAAGCACGTCACTAACAGTTGAAAAAGTAACTGCGAGTTACTCAATATTGTGCTTTCCAGTCCAAATAATTTCACCTGATTGCACTTCCATCAATTGCATTTCAAGGCTTCTTTTTTTGTTTGAACCTGACATCACACTGTAAATGACATAATCCGCTTGGACATAGCGACCTAACCCAATTGCTTTGCTACGGGTTACCAAGCTGTCTTCTTGAGATAAACCGAGAGTTTTACGCGCAGAACTCACCACACTGGCAGGAACAACTTTAAAGCGATTTGTATTCTCAACTGCGGTTGTCATGGCTGATGTCACCGCTTGCACAGGTAATGAACCGTTCGTATTATTTTTCACTGAATCAACTAACAGGACTTTGCCGCTTTCAACGCCATCCTCAGTCACCATTTGGTTAACTAAAGGCGTAATAGACGCTGACCAATCTGTTGTTTGCTGTTTTGGTGGAGTTGGAACAACATCAATGGGTGGTGGCGTTACTTCAGGTTGCTTTTCCGGCTCTACGGGGACAATCGGTGGCTGAGTGCCAGGTTGTTGAGGTGGATATGAAGGGCACCCAGCCAAAATTAATGTAGCGGCAGCAACCATTAAGATGCGTTTCATTATTACTCTCCGGCCTTTGGCGATAAAAATACATGAACACGTACATTTGTTGCACGTGGAGAGGAAGTCACAGCACGAACTTTCGCAACGGAATTCGCTGCAATCGGCTGATACAAGGTATTTGAAGTTTCCACTTTTAACCCTTGCTTATCATACCAATATAAACGATAAGCAATAGTCACCACTTCAGATTGAGTATTACTCATATTAATCGTGGCAATGGTTTGATGGTTTTCACTACCTATCACTGGGTTTTCGACAATGACCCCTTGTGCGAGTACTGCTGGCTCCATAATGATGCGTTGTTGCTCATTAAAAACCAGCCCTTGTGTCTTTTTAAAGATGCAACCACTTAGCAACATTGTTACCAAAGCAAGTAATGCAATACGGTTCATTGTCGATCCCTTATCCCTTATTACTTAGCCAATAATGGCCCTAATGGACGACCACCCACTAGATGCATGTGGATATGAAAGACTTCTTGCCCCGAGTGTTCATTACAGTTCATGATTAAACGGTAACCATCCTCTGCAATCCCTTCTTCTTTGGCAATTTTAGCCGCAACAGTAAACAAACGGCCTAACGCAAGCTCGTCATCCGCAGTGACATCATTGACAGTCGGAATTAATTTATTAGGAATGATAAGAATGTGTGATGGTGTTTGTGGCGAAATGTCACGAAATGCCGTGACAAGTTCATCTTGATAAACCACATCTGCGGGGATCTCGCGACGGATAATTTTACTGAAAATCGTTTCTTCTGCCATTTCAATTTCCTTAGTCATTTAATCGTTCTTGTGAACTAATTTATACGTTACCTGTACCAACATTTAAATGAAACAAACGATTGAAGTTTTGCGTCGTAATTTCAGCGAGCTGTTCAACACTAACGCCCTTCAGTACTGCCATATATTCAATGACATCACGAACATACGCAGGTTCGTTTTCCCTACCACGGTGAGGAACAGGAGCCAAATAAGGTGAGTCAGTTTCAACTAAAATGCGATCTAAAGGGACAACACGAGCGGCTTCTCTAATTTGTTCTGCGTTACGAAATGTGACGATCCCTGAAAATGAGATATACATGCCTAAATCGAGTAGTTCCACTGCCGTATCTTTATCTTCAGTAAAGCAGTGTAATACCCCGCCACAATCCATCACGTTTTCTTCGTGCAAAATCGATAAGGTATCTTCTCGTGCCGCACGAGTATGCACAATGACTGGCTTATTAACTTCGCGACCAATGCGAATGTGCTGACGAAAAGACTCTTGTTGCAACGCGGCATTTTCTTGCTGGTAATAGTAATCCAGCCCGGTTTCCCCTAACGCAACGACCTCGTTTCCTGCGGCTAATTGTGCTAATCGAGCGAAATCATACCCTTCATCTAAATTAAGAGGATGGATACCACATGAAAAAGCGATATTGTCTCGCATGCCAATCATTTTCTTCATGCTTTCAAAACCATGCAACGTCGTTGCAACAGCTAACATAAAGTGAACATCACGAGCCGAGGCCTTTGCAATAACATCATCGACATTTGTGTGCAATTTTTCATAATCTAAACAGTCGAGATGACAGTGTGAATCAACAACAAACATATTTAACTCTTTTTAAAATGTAGGGACAGCCAGTGAAGCTTCCCATTGTAATAATTGATTTGTCAGGATCAGTTCCTGATTCAGAGCAGGAACTGTCATTAATTGATGACGGCAATATAACCACTTATCATACATATTTATTAACTGAGTACGATTCATAGCACCAGCTAATTGCAGGACTTGAGCTTGCTTATCTTGGTTGATGCAAAAAACCCCAGCCCCTTGTTGAATTTTAATCGCATCCGCAAATAAACTGAGTAACCAATTTAAGGCATCAGGCAGTTCATCGATATTCAAACTAGGCAGCAAACTCAGCATATCACCCGTTTGCAATGCGTGACTTAAACTATGGCACAGCGCATTACGTTTTTGCCAACGTTGTTCGTCCAGTAAGGCCAGCGCAGAAATTGGCGCACCTTGGCATATTTTTAATGCTGTTATCGCATTTTCAGTCGCAATACCCGGTTTTTGCTTTTGAAGCCAATAGAGCGCAATTTGTGAGTCAGGTGTTGGCAAGAAATGACTTAAACAGCGGCTGCGAATAGTCGCTAGCAAATTCTCTTGTTTATCACTTCCTAATAAAAAATAAGTATCCTTTGCAGGCTCTTCCAATGTTTTCAATAAGGCATTCGCTGCTGCATCTGTCAATGCTTCAACCTGTGGGATATACACCACTTTGTTGCCACCTTGCTGTGCATGGCGACTTAAGGTTTCAATTAATTTCCTAACTGCATCAACACTAACAGTAGATTTTCCTTTTTCTACTTCAATAATATGATAATCAGGATGATGACCTGCGAGCATCAAACGGCAACTATGGCACTGCCCACAGCTTTTTAACCCGTCTCTTTCTTGGCAAATAAGCCAACGACTCACGCCATAACACAGCGCTTGCGCCCCATTTCCCGGTATAGAATGAAGCAGTAACGCGTGGTGGCCTCGACCGCTTTGGTACGCAGTAATGATTTGTCGGTAAGGTTCATTTAACCAAGGATACCAATTCATGGGATTAATACCTTATGTGGTTTATCAGGCACGCGCGAGCCATTCTGTCAGCGTTTGCCGAATATCTTGCTGTACTTGCTCAATGTTTTGGCTTGCATCAATAGTGAGTATCGTTTTGTCGCCAGCAGCAAGTTCAAGATAACGGCTGCGTGTTCTTTCAAAAAAGGCTAACGATTCTTTTTCAATTCTATCTAATTCACCTCGTGACCTTGCACGCTGCAAACCTAATTCAGGTGGTAAATCAAGGTATAACGTTAATGAAGGTTTGAATTCACCTAGCACCAAGTCACGTAATGATTTCATTAAGTCGCGGTCAATCTCACGTCCGCCGCCCTGATAAGCTTGGGAAGATAAATCATGGCGATCACCCACCACCCATTTACCTGCTGCTAATGCAGGTTGGATCACTGTATCGACCAGTTGTACACGGGCAGCATATAGCATTAGCAACTCCGCCTTATCAGTAACTTTATCACCCGCAATACCTTGTTTTATCAGCTCGCGTAATTTCTCTGCTAATGGCGTGCCTCCCGGTTCACGGGTGAAAACAATATCCGTGATCCCTGCTTGGTTCAACGTTTCCACAACTGTATTGATTGCGGTCGTTTTACCAGCGCCTTCAAGTCCTTCAATAACAATAAATTGGTTTTTCATTTTTATCAGTTTTGCTGTTCAAATTGGCGGTAAACTTTAACGGCACGATTGTGGTCGTTTAAATTACGACTAAAAGTATGCCCACCTTTACCATCTGCGACAAAGAATATGTAATCCGTCTTAGCCGGATGCGCTGCTGCCTTCAGTGATGCAAGGCTTGGCATTGCAATCGGTGTTGGTGGCAAACCATCAATCTTATAGGTATTGTACGGTGTGTAATTATCTAAATCACTACGATAAATTTTACCACGATACTTTTCACCTAAACCATAGATGACTGTTGGGTCAGTTTGCAGACGCATATTTTTCTTTAGGCGATTAACAAACACCGAAGCGACTTGAGATCTTTCACTATCGATACCGGTTTCTTTCTCAATAATCGAAGCCATGATAAGCATTTCATAGGCATTTTTATAGGGTAAATCCCTATCACGCCCTTTCCACTCTTCATCAAGGCTATTTTGCATACGTTTATAGGCACGTTTCAAAATTTCAGCATCGGTTGTCCCTGCTGTGTATAAATAAGTGTCAGGATATAGCCACCCTTCTAAAGTGCCTTCCCCGTTAAAGCCAATGAGGGAATGCAGTTCAGTCGGGGTTAAGTTGGTAGTTTTAGGCTCTAAGTAAGGAGCGTCTCGTAAAATATTACCCCAATCACTTAAACGATTACCTTCGATAAAACGGATCGAAAACTGGGCTTCTTTTCCACTCACAATTAATTGTAATAGCTGTTCAACATTCATCCCCGGCTGCAAACGGTAAGTTCCCGCTTTTAGCTGAGCCAGTTCAGGTCGTAGTTTGAGTAACCATTGAAATTCATTCCCTTTTTCAAGAATGTTATCTTCAATAAGTAGCCCTTCAAACGCAACACGTCCAGTCCCCGCAGGCACCGTGAAGATTTTTTCTTGTGTGATGTTGATAGGCGTTTTGGCATAGTCCAATACTTGACGGTATTGCCAATAGACCGCAGCTGCGACAATAGCAGCCAAGGTAACGGCGATTAGAATGATTTTTTTGGCTAATTTCATTTATTGACCATTTCAATGCGTGTGTTGGTAATAATTAATTCATTTATAAAAACTAAATTTTGCAACGCAAAAATAAATACTCAAACAACTCGCGGGACGCAAATTGCAATGGTGGACACTGTTTATTCATTTGAATACTTTGTACCGGCAAAACAGGCATCAACGTATTACAAATGATCACTTCATCACAATGATTTAAAACATTAGCAAAGCGTTCGACCTGTTGAAGATGGTACTGGCTATCCTCTAACAGTGATATGATCTTTTGTCTCATTAATCCATTCACACCACTGTGAGATAAAATTGGAGTATACACAGTTTGCCCAACTCGCCAGAAAACATTCGCACTACAGCATTCAATAATAATGCCGTCGGTATCTAGCACAATCGCTTCATCTGCACCAAGTTCATCAACCTCTTGTCTAATAAGAACTTGTTCTAGGCGGTTGAGGTGTTTCATACCAGCTAACAATGGGTTACGAGCTAATGGAATTTGGCTAAGAACTAAGCGCGCTCCTTTGCACTGCAGTTGAACATAGTTATTTGTAAAGGGAGAAACGCTCACTATCACCGTCGGTGAAGTAAAACCTTTAGCACTATATCCCCGGCCTCCGACACCACGGCTCAGGATCACTTTAATCACAAACTCGTCTTGAGTTTGTTCTGTACAAATCTGCTTTAAGTGCTCTGCCAAGCTTTCCCAATCTGGCTGTGCAATTCTCAACCTCTGGCTATCATGTTTTAACCGAGCAATATGCTCATCTAGCATTTTAGCTTGCTGATTAACACCGTGTATGGTCGTAAAGCAGCCGTCCCCAAAAGAGACTGCGCGATCGGTAACACTTATTTGCTGGCAAAGCTGCCCATTAACCCAATATGACATTGATATTACTTATAATAAAAGCTGATAAATCAGACAGTAATCAAGTGGGATCATCATAAACTAAAGCGAAGAACTGTGCAAAGAACTGAAAAAAATAAAGCCCCAGCCACAATTAAGTGACTAGGGCTAATTAATAACGGTAGTAGATTAATTACTCGCCGTGATAACGACGGAAAATTAATGAACCGTTGGTACCACCAAAACCAAATGAATTACACAGAGCAAACTCCATGTTGTCCACTTTACGGGCTTCACCTGGAACAAAATCCAGTTTGCACGCTTCATCTGGGTTATCCAGATTGATGGTTGGTGGAACAATTTGTTCGCGCAATGACAAAATGGTGAAGATTGACTCAATAGCACCCGCTGCACCAAGTAAGTGCCCCGTCATTGATTTAGTTGAGCTGACTAATACGTCAGTACCTTCACCAAATACATTAATAACCGCTTGCGCTTCTGCCAAATCACCAGCAGGGGTTGAAGTACCGTGAGCATTGATATACCCCACGTCACTCGCTTTAATTCCTGCGTCATTCAGTGCGTTTTCCATTGCAAGTGCTGCACCCGCACCATTTTCAGGTGGTGATGTCATATGATAAGCATCACTGCTCATCCCAAAACCTGCAATTTCTGCATAAATTTTTGCACCACGCGCTTTGGCATGTTCATATTCTTCAAGAATAATGATACCTGCGCCGTCTCCCAGAACAAAGCCATCACGGTCTTTATCCCATGGGCGACTTGCCGCTTGCGGGTCATCGTTACGTGTTGATAATGCTCTTGCTGCACCGAAACCAGCTACACCGAGTGGTGTTGTCGCTTTTTCAGCACCGCCTGCAACCATTACATCCGCGTCACCGTAAGCAATCATACGTGCAGCATGGCCAATATTATGCACACCTGATGTACAGGCGGTTGCAATTGAAATACTTGGGCCACGGAAACCGTACATAATACTTAAATGACCAGCCACCATATTAATGATGGTTGATGGTACGAAGAATGGGCTTACCTTACGAGGTCCACCGTGCAGTAATGACTCACAGTTGTCCTGAATTAAGCCTAACCCACCAATACCAGAACCAATCGCTGCACCAATTCGGGTAGCATTGGCTTCTGTTACTTCCAATCCAGCATCTTTGAAGGCTTGAAAGCCAGCCGCGATACCATATTGGATAAATGGATCCATTTTCTTTGCATCTTTACGGGAGATGCCAAATTCTTCGTAATTGAAATCTTTTACTAAGCCAGCAAATTTAGTTGCGTGGTTAGTAGTATCAAAATGATCGATTAGGCTGATACCACTCTGTCCGTCACAAACAGCTTTCCATGATGACTCAACTGTGTTGCCGACAGGAGATAACATGCCCAGTCCGGTTACGACTACACGACGCTTAGACACGTATTTCCTCCAAGGAGGGAAAAGTTACAAAAGAAACATAGGCGATCGAGTGATCGCCTAGATAAGTTTTCGTACAATTATTTAGATGCGTTCTCGACGTAGTCAATCGCAGCCTGTACTGTTGTGATCTTTTCAGCTTCTTCGTCAGGGATTTCGCAATCGAACTCTTCTTCCAGAGCCATAACCAGCTCAACTGTGTCAAGAGAATCAGCGCCCAAGTCATCAACAAATGAAGCTGTATTTACAACTTCTTCCTCTTTAACACCCAGTTGTTCAACGATGATTTTCTTAACGCGTTCTTCGATAGTGCTCATACTATTAAAATTCCTATCAAAACTCGCTTTCGCGATGGTTTTCGTAGTTTATGAAATACAGGAAAAGATACAACCCAATCCCGGCTGTTGGAACTATTATTTTGCATTATTTAGCGTTGGATAACATTAAAAATGCAAATAGTTCCATCATTTCTTTAGATCATGTACATGCCACCATTGACATGCAATGTTTCACCTGTGATGTAAGCAGCTTCATCAGAAGCTAAAAACGCTACAGCACTGGCAATTTCTTGTGCATCACCCAGTCTATCCGCAGGAACCTGAGATAAAATGCCTGCACGCTGTTCATCTGTCAATGCTTTAGTCATATCAGTTTCGATAAAACCAGGTGCAACGACGTTGACAGTAATACCACGAGAAGCGACTTCACGAGCCAATGATTTGCTAAAACCAATCAACCCTGCTTTCGCTGCTGCATAGTTAGTTTGCCCCGCATTTCCCATTACACCAACAACGGATGCAATTGAAATAATACGTCCACAACGTTTTTTCATCATGGCACGCAAAACGGATTTAGACAAACGGTAAACGGATGAAAGATTGGTGTCAATGATATCTTGCCATTCATCTTCTTTCATACGCATCAATAGGTTATCACGAGTGATACCTGCATTATTAATCAAAATATCAATTTCACCAAATTCTTCGCGGATTTTGGTCAAAGTTTCTTCGATTGATGCTGTATCAGTCACGTTTAACGCTAAACCTTTACCTTTTCCATCAAGATAAGCAGTAATGGCTTCTGCGCCTTTTTCGCTGGTTGCTGTTCCGATAACAGTAGCACCGCGAGCAATTAGAGTTAAAGCAATCGCTTTACCAATTCCACGACTCGCGCCTGTTACCAGTGCAATTTTTCCTTCAAAGCTCATGTCGTCCTCAGCTATTTTCTAAAGCAGTGCTTAATGATACAGGATCATTGACTGCAACGGCAGTTAATTTAGAGACAATTCGCTTGGTAAGACCAGTCAATACTTTCCCTGGGCCTACTTCAATTAGATGTTCAACACCTTGATCTGCCATCAATTCTACTGTTTCCGTCCAGCGTACTGGATTATACAGTTGACGGACTAAAGCATCACGAATATTTTGTGCCGATTTCTCAATTTTAACATCAACATTGTTAATAACTGGATAGCCTGGCTCACAAAAATCAATTTTTTCTAACGCTTCGGCTAATTTATCAGCAGCTGGCTTCATTAATGCACAATGTGAAGGTACGCTAACGGATAATGGCAATGCACGTTTTGCACCCGCTTCTTTACATGCGACACCCGCACGTTCAACGGCCGCTTTTTCACCCGCAATCACAACTTGGCCCGGTGAATTAAAATTAACCGGTGAAACCACTTGACCTTGAGAGGCTTCTTGGCAGGCTTTTTCAATTGATTCGTTATCTAAACCAATGATGGCATACATTGCACCAGTGCCTTCAGGAACCGCTTCTTGCATGAGTTTCCCGCGCAATTCGACCAATTTAATCGCTTGTTTAAAGTCGATAACACCGGCACAAACTAAAGCTGAATACTCCCCAAGGCTGTGGCCTGCCATGATTGTAGGCATTACGCCATTTTTTTCTTTCCAAACACGGAAAATCGCCACAGACGCTGCTAATAAAGCAGGCTGTGTTTGCCATGTTTTATTTAATTCTTCTTCTGGCCCATTTTGTACTAACGCCCAGAGATCGTAACCCAATGCTTCCGATGCTTCAGCGAATGTTTGCTCAACCAACTGATTTTCTTCAGCCAGTGCCGCTAACATACCTAAAGACTGAGAACCCTGCCCGGGAAATACCATAGCAAATTGTGTCATGTCTATTTTCTCAGTTAATTAAAAACGAACCAATGCAGAGCCCCAAGTGAAACCACCACCGAAGGCTTCTAAAAGCACAAGTTGACCACGCTGAATACGGCCATCGCGCACCGCTTCATCCAACGCTGTAGGAACTGATGCTGCAGAAGTATTACCGTGACGGTCTAATGTGACAACGACTTTATCCATTGTCATATCTAATTTTTTTGCCGTCGCAGAAATAATTCTTAAATTTGCTTGATGTGGGACTAGCCAATCAAGTTCTTCTTTCGCAATGCCGCTCTGTGCTAATGTCTCATCAACAATATGAGCTAATTCGCGCACTGCAACCTTAAAGACTTCGTTACCTGTCATGGTTAAATATGCAGGGTCTTCAGAACAGCGGCTACGGTTAGGTAATGTGAGTAAATCCCCATAACGGCCATCGGCATGTAAATGTGTCGAAATAATACCCGGTTCTTCAGATTCACCAATAACAACAGCCCCTGCCGCATCACCAAATAAAATAATCGTGCCACGGTCTGCTGGGTCTAATGTTTTAGATAATGCATCGGCACCAATCACTAATGCTTTTTTGGTCATACCCGTTTTGACGAATTGATCAGCAATACTAATTGCATAGGTAAAACCTGCACATGCGGCTGCAACATCAAATGCGGCACAATCTTGAATGCCAAGCATTTGTTGGATTTGGCAAGCTGCACTAGGAAAAGCGTGAGTTGCTGATGTGGTTGCAACGATAATCAAGCCAATGTCAGTTGCATCAACTTGCGCCATGCTTAAAGCATTCTTCGCAGCATGAAACCCCATCACTGAGACACTTTCGTCTTCGTTAGCAATTCGTCTTTCATGTATGCCAGTGCGTGTCACAATCCATTCATCAGAAGTATCAACCATTTTTTCCAGATCAGCATTGGTACGTACTTGTGCTGGTAAGTAGCTGCCGGTTCCTAAGATTTTACTGTACATAGCCATAGGTTATTGATCACTCCTGGGTAAAACAATATTTAGTCGCGCTGTTATTCTTTCTGGGACTTGTTTTTCAACAGCTTGTACTGCGCGGTCAATAGCAGCTTTAAAAGCGCCTTCATTCGCTGCACCGTGACTCTTGATGACAATACCTTTTAATCCTAACAGAGTCGCACCGTTATACTGGTCGGGGTTCATGTCCCCAAAACGTTTCATTAAACGTTTTTTTAACCATTTTTTCGCTAGTTGCATAAACCAACTGCTTTTTTTATGTTGATCACCGGTCGATTTTATCAATGAAAGAATGACGCGTATTACGCCTTCCATCGTCTTCAATGAGACATTACCTGCGAAGCCGTCACACACTAACACATCGGTTTTACCTGTCAGTAACTCGTTACCTTCTACATAACCAATGTAGTTAATTGATGTCGTTTCTTTTAATACTGAGGCGGCTTCGCGGATATTATCCAACCCTTTACTCTCTTCTTCGCCAATATTCAGTAACGCAACTCTCGGTTTAGAAATGTTAACCACTTCCTCAGCCATCACGGAACCCATTACGGCAAATTGGACGAGCATATCACTACTACAGTTAACATTAGCGCCTAAATCTAGCACTACTGTTTGGCTTTTTTGCTGATTAGGTAAGATTGTCATTAGCGCTGGGCGCTCAATCCCCTCTATAGACTTTAGCATTAATTTCGCTAAGCCCATCAGCGCACCCGTATTCCCTGCACTCACGCACGCTTGTGCCTGCCCTGTCTTCACTAACTCTAAGGCCACTCGCATCGATGTTCCTTTACTTTGCCTTATCGCGTTTGATGGTTTTGCATCGTTTGCGATAATGCCGTCTGCAGGAATAATTTCGACACGCGAAATTTGCTCAGCACTTTGATGTGCAAGCAAAGGTTGAATGGCTTCGGGTTGACCGACAAGCAGTAATTTGAGTGCTGGATTAGATGCCAGTGCCTGCAATGCAGCAGGCACCGTGACGCGGGGACCAACATCCCCGCCCATAGCATCTAACGCAATGGTTAGATTAGCCAAGGTAACAACAAACTACTTGTTGATAACCTTACGGCCACGGTAGTAACCATCTGCAGTCACATGGTGACGCAGGTGAGTTTCACCGGAAGTTTTATCTACAGAAACTAGGGTTGCAGTCAGTGCATCATGTGAACGACGCATACCGCGTTTTGAACGAGTTGGTTTATTCTGTTGTACGGCCATTGACCTTACTCCTTAAGTACTTTTCTTTAAACTGGCTAATACGGCAAATGGGTTTGGTTTTTCTGCCTCAGGAGGCAGTTCACCATACACCATGTCCGCTACGGACACTTCACAGTGTTCAGAATCATGAACCGGAACCACTGGTAAGGATAGAATTATTTCATCTTCTATCATTCCCAGCAAATCTATTTCACCAAATTCATCAATTTGAATCGGTTCGTAGAGCTCCGGTAATGCTTCGGCCTTTTCGTCATTGACGACAGGACTAAAACAATACGATACGTAGGCATGATGCTTGAAATTTTTCCCGCAACGTTGGCATTGGAGGGTGAGATCCACATCGGATTTCCCTTCGATAACCGTGAGTCGTTGTTTATCAATATTAAATGATAATTCGGTTTCTACATCACTGTCTACACTGACTACTGATTCGGCAATTCGTGTAACTTGCTCAGATGTATAACTCCCAACATAGTCGAGGTTTTTCTGAGCTGCACGCTGCGCATCGATAGTCAGGGGTAATTTTACCTTTTGCATAAGGCGCGCATATTAACTTTGTAATGAGCTATAGTCAAAGAAAAAGGCGGGGTAAACTCGCCTTTTCACCAAAAAACCGTAGGTTTTACGTTTTATAGTTTAAAATGAGTTAACCCTTTTGGCTACGAGTTTCGAGAAAAATCATGAAATCGATTATTTTGGCGTCAACTTCGACATACCGACAAGCCCTATTAAAAAAGTTGGGATTACCTTTTTTAGCAGCGGCACCCAATATTGATGAGTCCCCTATATTAAATGAGTCAGCTCAAGCTTTAGTCATGCGTTTATCTCATGCAAAGGCTAGCGCACTCTCTGCTCAATACCCTCAGCATCTGGTAATTGGTTCTGATCAAGTTTGTGTTATTGATAATAAAATTATAGGAAAACCACATAATTTTGATAATGCGTTTCAACAACTTCAATCTGCGTCAGGGAATAAGGTTACTTTTTATACTGGCTTATGTTTACTTGATACTGAAACAGGTAAGTTTAATGTTGAGTGTGAACTATTTCATGTTCATTTCAGGCAACTATCTGATGAGGAAATCACTAATTACTTACTCAAAGATGAGCCTTATCAATGTGCTGGGAGTTTTAAATCAGAGGGGTTAGGGATCAGTTTATTTGAACGTTTAGAAGGACGTGACCCTAATACATTAGTTGGGCTTCCACTTATCTTATTACTCGAGATGTTACGTCAACACCAAGTCAACCCATTACTTAGTCTCTAACTATTTATACTGGCAGGAAAAACCTGCCAGTTAATTAAATGACTTACTTTTCTGCTTTACGGCTACGCAGTATTTTTAGGCAGTGATTCAACTGGTTATCTAATGGAGCGTGCAACCGCATCTCTTCACCCGTTTTAGGATGCGTAAATTTCAGTGCGCTCGCATGCAAAAATAAACGATTCAAACCTGTTCCTGTCAGTTGGCTATCAAATTGTTTGTCACCGTAACGGTCATCAAACGCAATTGGATGCCCTGCATAGAGAGTATGTACGCGAATTTGATGGGTACGTCCTGTGACGGGGCTCGCTTTTACTAAGGTTGCATTATCAAAACGTTCTTCCACTTTAAAGCGAGTCTCTGATGGTTTTCCTTCGCTACTCACTTTTACAACGCGCTCACCACTTTGTAGAATATTTTTGAGTAAAGGCGCTTGGACAACTTTCATATGTGACTGCCAGTTGCCTCTTACCAATGCTAAATAATCTTTTTGCATTTGCTTCAGTCGTAATTGTTCATGTAGCGCCCGAAGTGCTGAGCGTTTTTTAGCCACCAATAAAATGCCTGAGGTGTCTCTATCAAGACGATGAACCAATTCAAGAAAACGCGCTTCTGGGCGTAATGCTCTCAAGCCTTCGATAACACCAAAGCTTAAACCGCTTCCCCCATGAACGGCTGTACCAGACGGTTTATTCAGCACTAAGAGAACGTCATCTTCAAATAAAATGCAATTCGCTAATGCTGCGACCTTATCCAGCTTAGCAGAAACCGGGGCTGTTTCACGCTCAGCAACCCGAACAGGTGGAACGCGGACTTGGTCCCCTTCTGCCAATTTATATTCAGGCTTTATCCGCCCCTTGTTAACACGCACTTCCCCTTTGCGGATAATGCGATAAATCATACTTTTTGGGACACCCTTTAGTTTAGTGAGCAAAAAGTTATCGATACGTTGCCCAGCTTCGTCATCGCTGATGTCAATAAATTGAACTTGATTTTGTGTATTCATTCGGGAATGCGTTAACTCTAATTGATTAAAATATGCTCTTATTCGCTTTCACTATCATACCGACTCCACAAAATTTTTTATCTTTTTTTTTAATTTGGTTATTTTCTGCATGATTTATCCTATTTCTAAATAAAATTTCCATATAACTTCCGTATCCACTTGCTATAATGGCTATGGCAATGGAATAATATGAAGTTGCTGAGATGTTTAAAAAACGAAAGTTAACGTTTTATAGGATTTCTTATTTGATGGCGTAACAATGCAGCAATGGCGTAAGACATTTAGCAACATCAAATAAATTAGCGAGCAACGAATTTTGGCTTATTGGGTTAGGAACTTCCGTTTTCTTTAATAACTTACGGCATCCTGATTAAGAACGCTGAATTTTTAATCTAAAAATCAGGTTCACCGAATACTGCGCGTCTCTATACGAACGACTGCCGCGAGGCAGACGGTTTTGTAAAAATCACGAGGCCATCGGTTTACAGTAGCTCTTTCTTTCGCTGCTCTTATTTAAAAGAAAATAATGAGTAAGTAATAACATGAAAAGAATGCTAATAAACGCAACTCAACAGGAAGAGTTGCGTGTTGCCCTTGTTGACGGGCAACGCCTCTATGATTTGGATATTGAAAGTCCCGGTCATGAGCAAAAAAAGGCCAATATCTACAAAGGTAAAATCACCCGTATTGAACCTAGTCTTGAAGCCGCTTTTGTTGATTACGGCGCTGAAAGACACGGTTTCCTTCCTATCAAAGAAATCGCTCGTGAATACTTCCCAAGTAACTATCACTCTCAAGGCCGTCCTAACATTAAAGATGTGTTAAAAGAAGGCCAAGAAGTTATTGTTCAAGTGGATAAAGAAGAGCGTGGTAATAAAGGTGCTGCGTTAACGACCTTCATTAGCTTAGCAGGAAGTTACCTCGTTTTAATGCCTAATAACCCACGTGCGGGTGGTATTTCACGCCGTATTGAAGGCGAAGACCGAACGGAATTAAAAGAGGCGCTGTCTTCTTTAGAAATCCCTGATGGCATGGGGTTAATCGTTCGCACCGCAGGTGTAGGTAAATCGGCAGAATCACTGCAACAAGATTTACTCTACCGTTTACGTCATTGGGAAGCTATTCAAAAAGCGGCTGAAAATCGCCCTGCACCGTTCCTAATTCACCAAGAAAGTAACGTTATTGTTCGTGCATTCCGCGATTACCTACGCCCAGATATTGGTGAGATCCTGATCGACAACCCGAAAGTTGTCGAAATGGCTCGTAACCATATCGAAGCTATTGGTCGTGGTGATTTTGCAAGTAAAATCAAACACTACAGTGGTGATGTTCCACTCTTTAGTCACTACCAAATTGAATCACAAATCGAATCTGCGTTCCAACGTGAAGTTCGCTTACCGTCTGGCGGTGCATTAGTTATTGATACCACTGAAGCGTTAACTGCTATCGACATCAACTCTTCACGCTCAACACGTGGTGGTGATATCGAAGAAACGGCGTTCAATACTAACTTAGAAGCAGCCGATGAAATTGCTCGTCAATTACGTCTACGTGACTTAGGTGGTTTGATTGTTATCGACTTTATCGATATGACGCCAGTTAGGCATCAACGTGAAGTTGAAAACCGCTTACGTGAAGCTGTGCGCCAAGACCGTGCTCGTATTCAAATTGCCCGTATCTCTCGTTTTGGTTTATTGGAGATGTCACGTCAACGCTTGAGCCCTTCTTTAGGTGAATCAAGCCACCACGTATGCCCTCGCTGTACAGGAACGGGAACCATTCGTGACAACGAATCACTTTCTCTGTCTGTTCTTCGCCTTATTGAAGAAGAAGCGCTGAAAGAAAATACCCATGAGGTACATGCGATTGTTCCCGTACAAATTGCATCTTACCTATTGAATGAAAAACGCAAAGCGGTCAGTGATATCGAACAACGCCAAAGCCATGTTCGTGTTGTAGTTGTTCCTAATGACCAAATGCAAACTCCTCACTTCCACGTGATCCGTATCCGTAAAGGTGAAGAGGTAAATACTCTAAGCTATAACTTAGCTCAATATCACGAGACAGAAACTTTAACGCAAAGTGATGAAACTGCTGCTGAGCGTAAAGTACCTGAGCAACCTGCAATTTCTGCTTTTGCACTGCAAGAGCCTGTTGATGCATCTACAACTGTTAAGTTAAAAGAAGCCTCTACAAAAGCGCCGGTTAAACCAGCAACAGCAGAACCAGCAAAACCAGGTTTATTTAGCAAAATTGCTGCTTTCTTCAAGAACCTATTCGGTGAAGAAGAAAAAGTGGTAGAGAAGCCTGCACCAAAAAATCGTCATAATAATGATCGTCGTCGGAACAATGATCGTCGCAATAATAATCGCCGTAATAATAATCGTCGTGACCGCGATGATAATGAAACACGCGACAATCGTGACAATCGTGATAACCGCGACAATCGCAATAACCGCAATGCCTCATCGGATGATGCGAATAATCGTAATAAAGGCCGTAATAATAAGAATACGAGCCAACAAGACGAACAAACAACTGAGACTAACAATCGTGACAACCAGCAGCAACGTCGCGAGCAACGGACTGAGCGTCGCCGTCGCCAAGATGAAAAACGTCAACAGCAGGTGGCTAAAACCCAGCAAGATTCTCAGCAAAATAATGTTGAAGATGCAGTGGAAAAGGAAGAAGAACAACGTCCTGTTGCCCCTCGTCGTCAACGTCGTCAATTAGAGCAAAAAATTCGTGTTACTGATAACGAGCAGGTTATTGCTCCAGTTGAAACGACACCTGAAATAGCGCCTGCGCCAATTACTGCATTGCCTGCACCAATTGCCCCAGTGAGCCAAACTGAAGGTGAAGTACAAGCAGAAGAGCGTCAAAGCGCTGTGGCACAAACTGATGACGAAGAAAAGCAAGACACCATCATTCCACGTCGTTCACGTCGTTCACCACGTCATTTACGTGTCAGTGGGCAACGTCGTCGTCGCTACCGTGATGAACGTCATTTAACAAAATCACCAATGCCATTAGTTGCTGCAGTTGCCTCACCTGAGCTCGCATCTGGCAAAGTATTTATTCATTACCCGATTACCCAGTCTCAACAAGAGAGCATGGCAATCATCACTAATGAAGAAATGCTTGAACAACAAAGTGTTAATGAAGCTTCTGTAACTGAAACTGCAAATGTTACCGCGTCACAAAGTCATGTGACTGTTGCCCCTGTCGTCGCTGAAGACGTTAAACTCGAGTCTCAGGACACGACTGTAGAAACTTCTTTAGTTAACGAACCAACCGCTGTCGAGCACATTGTTGAACCAGCTCCAGTTATTGTCGAAGAGAAAACTGGTGTTTCGCAAGAAGTTGAAACCGTCGAAGCTGTAAAAGAAACTGTAGCAATAGTGGCTGACGTTATTGAGCCACAGGTTGAAATAGCTCAAACAGAAGTGGCTGAAAGCGTTACTATCGCGGACGAACAAACGGCGCCCGTTATTGTTAATGAAAAGATCAATGACGTGGTTGAAGAAGTACAGCATGCTGAAGTTGCTGTCACTACATCAGTTGAGGTTGCCCGTATCGAGGAAGTTATCGAACCTGTTGCAGCGGTTGAGCCTGCTGCGGTAGCAAGCAGCCCAGCGGTCAGCTTACACAAACGCCATGCTTATTCTCCAATGACAAAAGCGCCAGCACCTACAACTGCCGCTGCACCATTTGAGATAACAGAGTATCAGCGTGAAGCCTCTACCTTTGAAGGTAAAGGTGGCGCAGGTGGCCATGTTGCTTCAAACGTCGCAACCTCTGCAATGGCAAAACCATCTAGTCACTAAAACTTAATAGTTTTAAAACACCGAAGCCTTGATAGGAAACTATCAAGGCTTTTTTATTACAATATAATTTAAAAATTTCATCACCTCGTCGTTTTTTTACATTGTATTCTCACCCAATTCATGTTTATATTACTGTGTTTTTGTACAGTTTATTTATAAAGAAAAGGGAAATCCATGTTAAAAGTCATTGCGGAAGATTTTATTAAAACTGAGGCGATTGAAATAGTTATGCCACTATATCGTGAATTAGTCGCTGCAACCAAACAAGAACCATTGTGTATCAGTTACGACCTTTACGTTGACCAAAAAGATCCGGGGCACTTTATTTTTATCGAGGAGTGGCCGAATCAAGAAGCACTAGATATTCACTGTGCCAGCGAACATTTTCAGCGCCTTGTTCCACTCATAAATAGCTATAAGCGGTCGGACCCTATTATCAAACTGATGAATGGTGCGTTTGAATAAGCGCATTAGTTAAACGAGAT